>JAXDIO010000338.1:0-7102 GCA_034663965.1 Thermoanaerobaculia bacterium
ACGCATTCGCTGATCGCGTCCTGCGACGGGATCGTGTACATGATCTCGAGCATCAGCTCTTCGATGATGATCTTGAGGCCGCGCGCGCCGACGTTGCGCTTGAGCGCTTCTTCGGCGATGGCTTCGAGCGCGTCGTCGTGGAACTTCAACGTGACGTTCTCAAAGCCCATGATGGTCTGGTACTGCCGCACGAGTGAGTTCTTCGGCTCGCGCAGGATTTCGATGAGCGTGCTCTTATCGAGCTCGTTGAGCGTGGCCACTACCGGGAGGCGGCCGACGAACTCCGGGATCAATCCGAACTTGATCAGATCCTCGGGATGAACCTGCGCCAGCAACTCGCCGGTCCGTTTCTCTTTCTTCGTGGCGATCTTCGCGCCGAAACCCATCGAGGTCGCTGACAGCCGGCGCTCGATGACGTTCTCCAGCCCGACGAACGCGCCGCCGCAGATGAAGAGGATGTTGGTAGTGTCGATCTGGATGAATTCCTGATGCGGATGCTTGCGTCCGCCCTGCGGCGGAACGTTGGCGACGGTGCCTTCGAGAATCTTCAGGAGCGCCTGCTGCACGCCTTCGCCGCTGACGTCGCGCGTGATCGAGGGGTTGTCGCCTTTGCGGCAGATTTTGTCGACCTCGTCGATGTAGACGATGCCGCGCTGGGTCTTGTCTTTGTCGTTGCCGGCGGCCTGGTAGAGCTTGAGGATGATGTTCTCGACATCCTCGCCCACGTACCCAGCCTCGGTCAGCGTCGTCGCGTCGACGATGGTGAACGGAACGCTGAGCATGCGCGCCAAGGTCTGCGCGAGTAGCGTTTTGCCGGTGCCGGTCGGACCGATCAGCAGGATGTTCGATTTCTGGAGCTCGACGTCCTGGCGGTTGTTGCGCGTCGAGTAGTCGATGCGCTTGTAATGGTTGTAGACGGCGACGGCGAGCTTCTTCTTGGCGCGCTCCTGGCCGATGACGTAGAGGTCGAGGAACTCCTTGATCTCTTTCGGTTTCGGAAGCTGGCCGGAGCCTTCCATCGTGCCCGGCTCGTCCTTGCGATCTTCAGCAATGATGTCGAGGCAGATGTCGACGCATTCGTCGCAGATGTAGACGGTCGGGCCCGCGATCAACTTCTTCACGTCGCGCTGGCTCTTGTTGCAGAAGCTGCAACGCAGGACGTCGCCGCTGTTCCCCTTCTTCGACATGGGTTGCTTGGATCCTTTTAGAGGTCGTTAGATTCTACGCTGCGCCGTCGTGAACGTGAAGCCGTGAGAAGTGCATTCCTGGCTGGCTTCCATAACAAACACTCATTCCCGTTTTGCAATCACTTGATCGACGAGGCCGTATTCGACGGCATCGTTCGCCTGGAGGATGTAGTCGCGGTCGGTATCGCGATCGACTTTCTCGACCGGCTGACCGGTGTGATGCGCGAGAATCTGGTTCATCCGCGCCTTCATCCGCATGATGTCTTTGGCGTGGATGTCGATCTCGGAAGCTTGCCCGCCGAGCCCATGCATGAGCGGCTGGTGGATGAGCACACGCGAGTTCGGCAGCGCCATGCGTTTGCCCTTCTTGCCAGCCGCGAGCAGCACCGCTGCCATCGACGCCGCCTGCCCGATGCAGATGGTCTGAATGTCGGGCTTGACGTACTGCATGGTGTCGTAGATCGCCAGTCCGGCCGTGATCGAGCCTCCGGGCGAGTTGATGTAGATGGAGATGTCTTTTTCGGGATTCTCGGCTTCGAGGAAAAGGAGCTGAGCAATGATCAGATTCGAGACGGTGTCATCGATCGTCTGACCGAGAAATACGACGTTGTCTTTGAGCAGGCGGGAGTAGATGTCGTAGGCGCGCTCGCCGCGGCTCGTCTGCTCGACCACCATCGGGATAAGGACCATTCGGTTAGTTCTCCTGGAACGGATGCAATGTTCCGGAGTCTACTCGCCGAATCCTCAGCGCATCCTGACCGAATGGCTAGGTCGGGCGGGCACGGCCCGCAGCGTGGGTTGCCCAAGGCTCGGCCAGCAGCGCGTACTAAGGCGCCACGATGCGTAGCTTTTGCTCCGCCAGCGCGAATTTGACCGGCGTGGTGGCGATGCGCTCGCCATCCGCGTAGACATCGAGTGACCGCTCCGAGTCGAACGTAAACGATGTCCCGCGGCCGATTTCGACGAATGGGCTCTTCACGTGCGCGCCGGTGTACGCCTTCGGCAGAGTCTTCAGAAGTTGCATTCGCGAGGTGCGGTGAACGATGCAGACGTCGAGCTGGCCGTCGTCGATCCGCGCATCCGGCACGATGCGGATTCCGCCGCCGTACTGCCGCGAGTTGCCGACGGTGGCGAACATGATCTCTTCGCTGCGAGTCCCGTCGATCGTCACGCGATGCGGTGTGAATCGCGGCAGGACCCGAATGATGGCGTACAGATAGACGAGCGATCCGCGCAGAAACGTCGCGTTCTCATTCGCATAACGCGCGACCTCGGAGTCGAATCCGAGTCCCGCCACGCCGAGGTAGCGAATGTTGTTGGCGGTGGCGACATCGACCTCGCGCGCATTTCCGCGAAGCGCCAACTCGCACGCGGCGCGAACATCACGCGGGATGCCTAGCACTTTCGCGAAGTCATCGCCGGAACCTTGCGGAATCAGTGCGAGTGTTCCGCGCGCAAGATCAAACTCCCGGACGGCAAGATGCAACGTCCCATCGCCGCCGCTGACGATGACGCGCTCGTACCCGCCGCGCGATGCTTCCGCCGCCGCCCGCGTCATATCCGCAGGACTGCTGCTGGCGTGCACATCGACATCCGCTCCAAGCTCGCGCAGATGCCGCTCCGCCTCCGCATGATGACGCGCCGCCCGCCCCCGTCCCGCCGCCGGGTTGTAGATGAATTTGACGTTCACGGAAGAATCACCGTCCCCTCCCGCCCGGCGAGTGCGTCGCGGAGGTGCTCGACGTCGGTGATGAGAACTTGGCCGCCGCCGCGGGTGACGAACTGGATGGCGGCTTCGATCTTCGGGCCCATCGAACCGGGGGGGAACTGGCCTTCGGCGAGATAGCGCTGCGCTTCCGTGACGGTGAGGCGATCTACGGTTCGCTGCGTTGGTTTTTCGAAGTCGATGGCTACTTTCGCAACGCCGGTGAGAACGACGTACATCTCGGCGCGCAGTTCCGAGGCGAGGAGTGACGATGAGAAATCCTTGTCGATGACCGCCTCGACGCCGCGCCATTGGCCGTCGCGTCCGCGAACGACGGGGATGCCTCCGCCGCCTGCGGCAATCACCACGGCGGCGCTGTCGAGCATGTGTACGATCGTCTCGATGTTCAGGATTCGCAGCGGGCGCGGTGAGGGAACGACGTGCCGCCAGCCGCGGCCCGCTTCTTCGCGCATCGTCCAACCGAGGTCGCGTTCGAGTGCCTCGGCACGGTAGCGCGTGAAATAGGGACCGATCGGTTTCGTCGGACGCTTGAACGCCGGATCGACCGCATCGACTTCAACCTCGGTGAGGATCGTCGCGACGTCGCCAGCGAGTCCGATGCTGTCGAGACGATTGCGAAGGGCCTGCTGCAGGAGAAAGCCCATCGAGCCTTCCGTCTGCGCGACGCAGACATCGAGCGATTGCGGCGGGATCTTCGTCGACGCTTCCTCCGCCTGCACGAGGATGTTGCCGACCTGCGGCCCGTTGCCATGGACGACGATCAGTTTGTAGCCGTGGCGGACAATTTCGGCCAGCCAGCGCGCGGCCTGTTTCGCTCGCGCGATCTGCTCCTCCTGCGTGCCGCGATCCTCGGGGCGGAGGAGCGCGTTGCCGCCGAACGCGACGACGGCCAGTTTGCGATCGCCGGCCACGCTACAACTCCTCGCGTTCCAGCGGCATGGTCATGCAACGCGGGCCGCCGCGCGCGCGCGACAGCTCGTGGCCGGCCATCTGGATCGCGTACTTCGTGTCGGTCCACGTCTCAAGCTCCGTGCGGCCGAGGAGAAGATCGTCTTCGTAGACGATGTGATAGCCATGCGCGGCCAGCTCCTCGGCGGTGCGCACGTTGCGTTCGTAGAGAAGGACGATGCCCGGCGCGAGCGTGAAGGCGTTCGCGCCGTCGGTCCACTGCTCGCGTTGCTGATCGACGGCGGTGCGGCCGCCGCAGTAAATCGGCTCGAGATCGAATCCGCGCTTCTTCAGCGCGCCGAGGAGCGACTTCTGCGGCGTGTAGGAGATGCCCTTCTTCGTGAGGTCGATCGTAGTCACGCTCGCCGCCTGACTGCCGCCGGGCAGGATCACGGGTGGATAGATCAGGCATTCGTTGCGGCTGGTGAAGGTGAAAACGGTATCGAGATGCATGAACGAGCGCTGGCGCGGCAGCTCGACCACGATGATCGTTTTCACCGGACTGTTCGCTTCGCGCAGCGACGTCGCGAGCTGCCGCACGCCGGCGCGATTCGTCCGTTCCGTGACGCCGACAAGGAGCAGATCGCGCGACGGCACGAGGATGTCGCCGCCTTCGATCGTCGGCGTGCGGCGGTGCGGCTCATCGTCAGACTCCATGAAATCCGTCCAGCAGCTGGAGTCGCGAAAGAGCGGGTGATAGCGGAAGACGTATTTCGACAGCAGAGACTCGCGCCGCCGCGCATCCGTGGCCATGCCGCAGATGACGACGCCGTCGCCGATGACGACCTGCGGATCGCGCATAAAGAAGTAGTTCGGCACCGGCAGGAGATCGAATGTCGGCAGTTCGCCCTTGCCGTCGCGTTCGTGCGGGATACCGCCGATCAGCGTCTGCGCGAGAATCGCCGGCGGCCGTTCGAGAAGTTCCGCCGCCAGCTTGCGGCCGAAAATCCGGCGCCTGGTCATGTCGCGGATGATTCGCCGCCTCAGCTCTTCATCGTCGAGCACTTCCTCCAGCAGATCCTGGATGTCGTAGATGTCGGGAGCGATGAATCGGATGAGCTGCTGGAAGCGGCGATGCTCCTCGCGCGCGACCTGCCCATAAAGAATGTCGTCGAAAAGGAGCTGATTCATCATCGGCGGGATCATCACGTCGATCTCCCGGCCCGGCAGGTGGACCAGCACGCTCTTGAGCCTGCCGATCTCACTCGTCACGTTGAGACGCATTCGGGCGGCATTCTATCCCGGGCGATTTTTCACATCCGCGAACGCCGATGGTGCGTAGCTCTCGCGATGAGTAAAATCGGGGCGTCACCATGAAATCGCGATTCTTCATCGCCGCTGCGCTGCTGCTGTGCGCCTCCGCCGCGTTCGCAAATCCGCCGCGGATCACGTTCATGCGGACGATGGCGCCCGCGCACGATCTCGCGCCGGCGGAGAGTTTGGCTGTCATCTACGCGATCGGCGACAGCAACAAGATCGAGGGATTCGTGGAGCGCTTCGTCGACCTCGTCTCGCGCGCCGGTCTCCTGCGCATCGTCAACGCGGTCGAGAACAATCATCATCTACTCGTCGACGATCTCTCGCTGCGCTCCGTTCGGCGCGCGCATCCCGCGGACGCGTACCTCGGCATCAATCGCTTCACCTGCGAAGGCACGGAGCGGAGCGCCGAAGGAAGTGAATACCTCGACAGCGGCGATCGCGTGAAGCGCATGCATCACTGGATCGACGCCGTCTGCTCCGCGCGCATCGACGTGCTGAACGCCGAGGGAAAGAAGATCTTGTCGTACACGGCACGGGGCGAGGGCACGTCGCCGCGAGCGGTTTCGCTGTCGCCGGATGAGCGCGATGTCGCGTTCGAACAAGCCGCGCGTTATGCCGCGGTCAGTGCGGCCGAAGGGATCACGCCGAGAAGTGTGAGAGAGACGATCGAGCTGGATGAGAACGCGCCGTCCTTCGACGACGGCTTTTCCATGGTCACGTCGGAGCGGCTGGAGGATGCCCGCGCAATCTGGCAGGCCGCGGCAGTCCGTCATCGCAATTCGGCGCCGCTCTACTTCGACCTCGGCGCAGTCTCCGAAGCGATCGGTGATTTGAATGCGGCACGCGACTACTACGAGAAAGCGGCCAGCCTTTCGCCGAAGGAACGCCGCTACGCGACCGAACTGCGGCTCTTCCATCGCCGCAATCTCACCGCAAATGAAAAGGCCGCCCGAAGGCGGCCCTGAAAACGGAGCGGATGGCGATTACGCGTTGATGGCTTTGGAGCCGGTGCCGACGTTGATCTGAATCTGCTTCGGCTTCGCTTCCTCGAGCTTCGGGATCTCGATCTCGAGGATGCCGTCGCGGTAATTCGCGGCGATCGAATTCGCGTCGACGGTGCGCGGCAGCGAGAACGTGCGGGTGAAGCTGCCATACGTCCGTTCGATGCGGTGATAGTTGCGGTCGTCCTTCCGCTCGAACTGGCGCTCGCCGCTGACGGTGAGCAGGCCGTCTTCGAAGCTGACCTTGAGATCGCTCTCGTTCATGCCGGGCGCTTCGACGCGGACGAGGATCTTGTCCTTCTCCTCGGCGACATCGACGGGCGGCGCCCAAGTGCCGGACTTCGCCTCGTCCTCGAGGAAGTTGAAGCGGCCGAAGAACGGCTCAAAGAAACGGGCCTGAATGAGGGGATTGGTGGAGCGGGTAATGAATGTCATCGTAGCCTCCTGAAGATTTATGTGAGCTGTTCGTACTCACATCGCGCTAAACCTTAGCCGTTTGCGCTCATATTCCCAACGGAATGTTCGTTCGTTGAGGGTGTTCTAAGAGGCTCATATGACGGCACTTCCGACATCTTCGGCGATGGCCGAACTCGGCCGCGAGGTCGCCCGGCGCCGCACCTTCGCCATCATTTCGCACCCCGACGCCGGCAAGACGACGCTGACGGAGAAACTGCTGCTCTACGGTGGCGCGATCGAAATGGCCGGCGCCGTCCGCGCGCGCAAAGGGCAGCGCCACGCGACGTCCGATTGGATGGCGATGGAGCAGACCCGCGGGATCTCGATCACCTCGACCGCGCTGCAGTTCGAATACGACGGCTGCTGCCTCAACCTGCTCGACACGCCGGGCCACGAAGATTTCAGCGAAGACACGTATCGCACGCTCGCCGCAACCGACAGCGCGGTGATGGTGCTCGATTCGGCGAAAGGCATCGAGCCGCAGACGCGCAAGCTGTTCGAGGTCTGCCGCATGCGCCAGATCC
>JAXDIO010000354.1:0-3240 GCA_034663965.1 Thermoanaerobaculia bacterium
CCGCGCGCGACGAGGTGATGATCGGCGGCACGAGCCCGCTCTGCATCATCGCCGTTCGCATTTCGGAATAGGACTGACCCGGCTTGACGACTTTCAAAAGGTCGCGAGCGCTGCCAAAGTCGGGGGCGAAGATCGTTTCGAGGTAGTCGACGTTCTCGCTGGCCAGCCGCCACACATCCTGCGTGAGCATTTCCGGGACGTGCGTTTTCGAGACCGCGCTGAACTTGCCGAAGGTGTTGAAGAAGTGATCGTGACCTGACTCAACGCCCGAGCGGAACTGCCGCATCGACAGCGCATCGAGCATCTCGCCGTAGAGCGATGAGTAGGGCTGGAGAACGGTGGCCGCCGGAACGATCGACGTCGATGCGGCAGTCGGACACTGCGTGATGGTGAGCTTCACGGTATCGAGGCAGATGCCGTCATTCGCTGCGTATTGGAGGTACGACTCCGCGTAAATGGATCCGGAGAGGTGGTTGTGCAGGTCGCCGCCCTTCGGCATCGCTTGCAGCACCTGGCGCAGCATGACGCGGTCGGAAACGTTCAACGCCGGCTGCGCGAATGAGGATGCGGCGGCGAACAACGACAGCGCAGCAACGCACCGCCAGGCGCGCGAGGAAACGTTCGTCATGGGTGGACCTCCGTAACCGTGAGTTTAGCGCGGAGGAGTTGCGCGTTAATAGGCGCTGCTAAATCAGAGTAAATTCGGAGTGAATGAAAATTGAATGAATACTAATTTAGCAGATCGAATGCGTGACGTTATTCATTCGCAGCATTCGGCATCGACGCAATCGGCGCGCGGTAGCCGCAGTCGGCATTGTTGCAGTACTCGATGTGCCCTTCGCGCTTCGTTTCCTTCTCCAGGAGATACGGCGCCGCGCACTTCGGGCACGGCCGCGGCACGGGACGGTTGTTGAGCGCGAAGTCGCACTTCGGGTAGCGCGAGCAGGAGAAGAAGATGCCGCGGCGCGAACGGCGCTCGACCAGCTCACCTTCGTTGCATTTCTCGCATTTCACGCCGGTCGGCTTCGGAGGCGTGCCCTTGCCGCCACCGATCTTGCGGATGGTCTTGCAATCAGGGTAGCCCGAGCAGGAGAAGAACGGACCGTAGCGGCCGGACTTCAGCACCATCTCCTTGCCGCAGTTCTCGCAGGGCGGCTGCGGCTCGGTGGGGATATCGGCCTTCAGCAGGCGCGGGTCCTTTGTGTTCTTGCAATCGGGATAGCCGGTGCAGGCGTAGAACTGGCCGAAGCGCGAGCGCTTGAGCTGCATCGGCTTGCCGCACTTGTCGCAGATGATTGTCTCGCCCTCGGGCTGTTCGGCGACATCGCCGCGCGCGGTTTCCTTCGTGTTCTTGCACTCCGGGTAATTCGAACAGGCTAGGAACTCGCCGAAGCGACCGAACTTGATCGCCATCGGCGAGCCGCACTTCTCGCACACTTCGTCGGTCTCGACGCCGGTCCGTTTCACTTCCACCATCTCTTTGCCGGCGCGCGCTAAGTCCTTGTTGAATTTGACGCTAAAGTCGCGCATGGCCTCGCGCCACTCGACCTGACCTTCTTCGATCTCGTCGAGCTTCTGCTCCAGTTCCGCGGTGTAGCCCTCGTCGATGATGTCGCCGAAGGACTGCTTGAGGAGCTTCGTAACCAGCATTCCGAGCTGCGTCGGAAAGAACTTGCCGTCGGACTTGTAGGTGTAATCGCGAGTCTGGATCGTGGTCATGATCGAGCCGTACGTCGACGGACGTCCGATCCCGTTCTCTTCGAGCGCCTTCACCAGCGTCGCTTCCGTGTAGCGCGGCGGCGGCTGGGTGAAGTTCTGACGAGTGTCGAGGTTGATGAGCGACAGCGTGTCGCCTTCATTCATCGCCGGCAGCGCTTTGCTGTCGTCCGGCTTTTCCTCATCATCCTCAGCGCCTTCCACCGACGCGTCGCGGAAGACAGCGAGGAATCCGGGGAACTTCAGCACTTCACCCGAGGCGCGAAGGGTGTAGGCGGCGTTGCGGATGTCGACGTCTGTGACGTCGAAGAGGGCCGGCTTCATCTGCGAGGCAACGAAGCGATCCCAGATCAGCTTGTAGAGGTTGTACTCCTCGCGAGTGAGGTGGTCCTTGATCTTCTCCGGATCGAATTCGAGCGACGTCGGGCGGACGGCCTCGTGGGCTTCCTGCGCCTGTGCAGCTTTTTTGACACGATATACGTTCGGCTTTTCGGGGAGAATATCCGCACCGTATTTCGCGCCGATATATTCTCTAACTTCGGCGATGGCGTCATCGCTGATGCGGACCGAGTCGGTACGCATGTAGGTGATCAAACCGACGTGGCCGAACGAGCCGAGCTCTTTGCCTTCGTAGAGCTTCTGCGCGATCTGCATTGTCCGCTTCACTGGGTACTTGAATCGGTTGTACGCGGTTCGCTGCAGCGTTGAGGTGATGAACGGCGCCGCAGCGGTCTGTTTCTTTTCCTTCCGCGCCACGGACTCGACCAAGTAGCTGCCTGACTTGAGCACGGCCTCGATGACGCGGGCCTGCTCCTCGTTCGTTACGTCGGCTTTCTTGCCGTCGATCTTCGAGAGTTTGGCGATGAACTGCGGCGGCACTCCGGCAGCGAGTTTCGCTGCGAACGTCCAGTATTCCTCGGGGACGAACGCTTTGATCGCTTCCTCGCGGTCGACGATCATCTTCATCGCCACCGACTGCACGCGGCCGGCGGAGAGGCCACGGCGGACCTTGTCCCACAGCAGCGGCGAGAGCTTGTAGCCGACCAGGCGGTCGAGGACGCGCCGGGCCTGCTGCGCGTTCACCTTGTTCATGTCGATCTCGCCCGGCTGATCGATGGCCTTGCGGACCGCGTTCTTCGTAATTTCGTGGAAGAGGATGCGGCGGACCTTCTTCGAGTCGCCGCCGAGGAGGTTCATGACGTGCCAACCGATCGCCTCTCCTTCGCGATCAGGGTCAGAGGCGATGTAGACGATGCTGGCCTTTTTCGCGGCTGCACGCAGCTCGGCGACCACCTTCTCTTTGCCTTCGAGGATCTCGTAGGTCGGCTCGAACGTTTCCTCGTCGACGCCGAGGTCGCTCTTCGGAAGATCGCGGACGTGACCGACGGAAGCTTTGACGATGTAGTCGCCGCCTCCCTCGATGGCAAACGGAATTACACCCGCCGGGATGCGGTCGGCAAGCGTGCGATGCGTATCGATGACACTTTCAACATCGTCGTCCTCGAATGTCAGCAACATCCCTAA
>JAXDIO010000360.1:0-34165 GCA_034663965.1 Thermoanaerobaculia bacterium
TCGTACCGTTGCGGGACATGGTCGTCTTCCCGGCGATGATGGCGCCCTTCGTCGTCGGACGCCGCGCTTCGATCCTCGCGCTCGAAGCGACGCTCGCCACCACCGAGAAGAAGATCTTCCTCGCCACGCAGAAAGACCCCAAGATCGACGATCCATCGATCGGTGAGATTTATCCGATCGGCGTCGTTGCCACTGTCGTTCAGAACCTCAAGCTTCCGAATCAGAACGTCAAAGTGATGGTCGAAGGCCTCACGCGCGCCGAGATCGTCAGCACCGGCGAGAGCGACGGCTACGTCACCGTCACCGTGCGCGACATCGACACCAGCGTGCCGCTGACCTCCGAGGTCGCGCAGTACATGCAGAAGCTCGTCGAGATCTTCGAGCAGTACGCCAAGATGTCGCACCACCTCGCCTTCGAAGGCGTGATGTCGACGCTCAAACTCGATGAGCCGGACCGCTTCGCCGACACGCTCGCCTCGCACATCCTCATCACCACTCCCGAAAAGCAGCAGCTGCTCGAGACCGTCTCGCCGTACGAGCGCCTCCAGAAACTGCAGGACTTCCTTGAAGTCGAGATCGAAAAGATCAACATCGACAAGCGCATCAACTCCAAGGTCAAGAAGCAGATGGAGCGCGCGCAGAAGGAGTACTACCTCAACGAGAAGATCAAGGCGATCCACCACGAGCTGGGCCGCAAAGACGATCGCTCCGACGAGGTCGAAGAGCTCCGCCAGAAGATCGAAGAAGCGGGCATGCCGAAGGAGACGAAGGAAAAGGCTCTGCAGGAGCTGAAGCGTCTCGAAGCGATGCCCGGTGTTTCCGCCGAGGCCACGGTCTCGCGCAACTACATCGAATGGCTCGTCTCCGTTCCTTGGAAAAAGACGACGAAAGAAATCAAAGACATCGATCTGGCTGAGCAGATCCTCAACGAAGACCACTACGGCCTCGACAAAATCAAAGAGCGCATCCTCGAGTTCCTGGCCGTTCGCCAGCTCGTCAAAGGACCGAAGGGCACGATTCTCTGTTTCGTCGGACCTCCCGGCGTCGGTAAGACCTCGCTCGCGAAGTCGATCGCCCGCGCCACCGGCCGCAAGTTCGTCCGTCTCTCCCTCGGCGGCGTGCGTGACGAGGCCGAGATCCGCGGACATCGCCGCACCTACATCGGTGCCTTCCCCGGCCAGATCATCCAGCGCATGAAGAAGGCCGGCACGATCAATCCAGTCTTCCTCCTCGATGAAGTCGACAAGATGTCGATGGATTTCCGCGGCGATCCCTCGGCCGCGCTCCTCGAAGTCCTCGATCCCGAGCAGAACAACGCCTTCACCGATCACTACCTCGACGTCGAGTACGACCTCTCGAAGGTGATGTTCATCGCCACCGCGAACGTGACGCACACGATTCCGGCGCCGCTCAAAGACCGCATGGAAATCATTTCCCTCTCCGGCTACACGCACTTGGAAAAGCTGGCCATCGGCAAGCAGTTCCTCGTGCCGAAGCAGAAGCAGGAGCAGGGCATCGAAGACGCTCAGGTCGACTTCCTCGACACCGCGATCGAAGAGCTGGTCGATTCGTACACGCGCGAAGCGGGCGTCCGCAGCCTGGAGCGCGAAGTCGGATCGGTGCTGCGCAAAGTGGCGCGACAGGTCGTGAAAAAGGGTCCCGAGCTGAAGGTGACCATCGATCGCCCAAAAGTCCGCGAGCTCCTCGGCAAGGCCAAGTTCCGTTCACAAACGATTCACGACAAGAGCGAGATCGGCCTCGCGACCGGTCTGGCCTGGACGGAAGTCGGCGGCGAAATCCTCTCGACCGAAGTCGCCATCTCACGCGGCAAGGGCAACCTGATCCTGACCGGAAAACTCGGCGACGTGATGCAGGAATCGGCCCGCGCCGCGCTGTCGTACGTCCGCTCGCGCGCGGAGCTGTTCGGCCTCGATGCCGACTTCCACGCCAACATGGACATCCACATTCACGTCCCCGAAGGCGCGATTCCGAAAGATGGTCCCTCGGCCGGCATCACGATGGCCACGGCGCTGCTCTCGGCCGTCACCCGAATCCCCGTGCACCGCGACATCGCCATGACCGGCGAAATCACGCTGCGCGGCAAAGTGCTCCCGGTCGGCGGCGTGAAGGACAAGATCCTCGCTGCCGCCCGCGCCGGCATCACGCGCATCATCCTCCCCGCCGAGAACGAGCGCGATCTCGACGAGATCCCCTCGGACGTCCGCGGGAAAATGGAGTTCAACCTGGTCGAGTCGATGGACGAAGTCGTTCTCCACGCTCTCGACGGCACGATCGTCCCGCTGGTCAAGAAGCTGCCCGATGCGGCGGTCGAATCAGGCTCGCCGATTCATTGAGGTTCTGGGTGTGGGGAGTTGGGGGTGGGGTGTGGGAGTAAAAACCCAGCCCCTCGTTCCGCTCTCCGCTCTCCACTCCCATCTCACCCGCGTTGCTGCTTACACCTTGCGAACGAAGCCCACACCACCAGCGCTCGCCGCTCCCACTCCCCACGCAACTCCCCACCCCCATGGCACGGTTGTTCCATTCTGACGGCCATGCCTTCCGTGACCATCCCTTGACCGCTACTGGAGAATACCGGCACAATCTCCGTCGTTAACTCCCCCAAACCACACGAATCCCTCTTCGCAGCACCTCTGCTTTTGCATTTCCCTGGCAACGACATCTCTTGGACATCCGAACAGTCGAGTTCCACCGCGCGGCGTACAAAGCCGACGACTTTCCGACTGACCGCCGTCCGCAATTCGCGATGGTCGGCCGCTCCAACGTCGGAAAATCGAGCCTCATCAATGCCGTTTTGAAACGGAAAGCAGTGGCGCGCGTCAGCCAGACACCCGGGAAGACGCAGGCCATCCAGTTCTATCTCATCAACGAGCGCTTCTACATCGTCGACTTCCCCGGCTACGGCTACGCCAAGGTCCCAAAGGACATAGCCCGTTCCTGGGGCGAGCTCGTACGCGGCTATCTCGAGAGCGCCGATGCTCTCAAGTTGATCTTTATCCTGCTCGACGTGCGGCGAACTCCCAGCCCGGAGGATCGTCAAATGCATGACTGGACCACTGCGTCCGGCATCGACGAACGCATCCTCCTCACCAAGAGCGACAAGTTATCCAACAACCAGCTCGTGAAGAGCCGGACGGAGATCGCCCGAGATCTCCAGATTACCGAAGAGCGCCTCATCGCCTGTTCCGTCATGAAGGGGAACGGCATCGAGCAAGTCCGGCGCGAGATCGCATCGCGCCTCTGAATCAGGGGTCATTCAATCAACGAGGTTTAAACCAATGTCCGAAACAGAATTCGAAAATGAATCGAACGTCGCCGTAGCCGAGCCGCCGGCCGAAAAGCCCGAGAAGCCGGTCCGCAAAACCACGCGCAAACCGAAAGCGGAAAAAGCCGCCGCGCCCGTCGAGGAAGAAGCGCCGGCGGAAATCGCCCCTTCCGCCATCGACGCTGAGGCCGAGCCCGAAAAGCCCGCCGAGCCGATCGTCGACGTCGCGAACGACGCGCCGGACGAATCCATCGCCGCCGCTCCGCAGCAACAGGGCCGGCGCGATCAGACGCAGGCCGCCGAGACGCTCGACATCCGCGTGCTCAAGGAGATGAAGCTTCCCGATCTGACCAAGATCGCGAAAGAGCACGGCATCGAAAACGCCACCGGCATGCGCAAGCAGGATCTGATCTTCTCGGTCCTCCAGGCGCAGACCGAAAAGTCCGGCCTGATTTTCTCGGAAGGCGTTCTCGAATGTCTCCCCGACGGCTTCGGTTTCCTGCGCGCCCCCGAATACAACTACCTCCCCGGTCCGGACGACATCTACGTTTCGCCGTCGCAGATCCGCCGCTTCGACCTCCACACCGGCGATACCGTCTCCGGCCAGGTCCGCCCGCCGAAGGAAGGGGAGCGCTACTTCGCGCTCATCAAAGTCGAAGCGGTCAACTTCGAGCATCCGGATGTGGCGCGCGAGAAGATCCTTTTCGACAACCTCACGCCGCTCTATCCCGAGCACCGCATCAAGCTCGAAGTGCCGGACAACATGTCGTCGCGCGTGCTCGACCTGATCGCGCCGGTCGGCAAAGGGCAGCGCGGCCTGATCGTCGCCCCGCCGCGCACCGGCAAGACGATGATCCTGCAGGCCATCGCCAACTCGATCACGTCCAATCATCCCGAGGTCACGCTGATCGTGCTGCTGATCGACGAGCGGCCGGAGGAAGTGACCGACATGCAGCGCAGCGTGAAGGGCGAAGTCATTTCGTCGACGTTTGACGAGCCGGCCTCGCGCCACGTACAGGTCGCGGAGATGGTCATCGAGAAAGCGAAACGCCTCGTCGAGCACCGCCGCGACGTAGTCATCCTGCTCGACTCCATCACCCGTCTGGCCCGCGCCTACAACACCGTCGTTCCGCCGTCCGGAAAAGTGCTCTCCGGCGGCGTCGATTCGAACGCCCTCCAGCGTCCGAAGCGCTTCTTTGGCTCGGCCCGCAACGTCGAAGAAGGCGGCTCGCTGACGATCATCGCCACGGCCCTGATCGACACTGGCTCGCGCATGGACGACGTCATCTTCGAAGAGTTCAAAGGCACCGGCAACATGGAAGTGCACCTCGACCGCAAGCTCTCCGACAAGCGCGTCTTCCCCGCCATCGACATCAACAAGTCCGGCACGCGCAAAGAGGAGCTGCTCCTGGAGCGCAACGAGCTCAATCGCATCTGGGTCCTGCGCAAAGTCTTCTCACCGCTGTCGACGGTCGAGTCGATGGAGCTCCTCGTCGAGAAGCTGGAGAAAACCCGCACGAACAACGAGTTCCTCAACTCGATGTCCTCGATGTGAGAAATCTCGCCCTCTGCTTCGCGATTCTCCTCGCGGCCGCGCCGATGTTCGCGCGCGGCCGCGACGTCTCCGGCCACTACGAACGCCCCGGAGAAAACGACCAAGCCACCCTCGACGTCAAGATGCTCCCCGGCAACCGCGTAAAAGTCACCGGCATCGCCCTCTGGAACACGAAGAACGAGAAGTACGGCCCCAACATCGGTGAGCTCGATTTCGAAGCCGACCTGAAAGACGACACCGTCTCCTGGACCGATACCGACGGCTACCGCCTTGTTCTCCGCTTCTCCCGCAAAGCACTCGATGTCACCGAGCACGGCGTGGATGGACACTTCGGGATGAGTGTGACGTTCGCGGGGCATTTCAGCAGAACGGCGGATTGACGCAATTTCTACATTTCTGTAGATTGTTCACGAATCCCATGGACAAAGAGACACAGATTTCAGCGGTCGTCTCGCAGTCGACTCGTGACCTCTTGGAGAGGCACGTTCGCGCAACCGGTGTAAAGAAGGGCCATCTCGTCGAGCAGGCGCTTCGACATCATCTGCAGGCGCTTCAGGAACTCCCGGCGGACGTCATCATCCATCCCAAAATCGTCGTGACGCGGCGATCCGGCGAAGCAATCCTCAAGCAAATGAGAACCGGCAAGGCTACAAAGGCGTTGCGCGATTTGATGCGCGATGGAGATTAGGCCCCTCCGCGAGGCAGACGATCGCTTACGGTTCCAGTCCGGCGATCCCGATCTCGATCGCTACTTTCGTGTCTTCGCGGGACAAAACCAGTTCCGACATCACGTCGGCGTGACGTACGTGGCAGTCGAACGCAGTCGGATTCTCGGCTTCGCTACGATTGCAGCTGGCCACATCGAAATCGAAGATCTGCCGGTCTCCGCGCGAAAGAAGCTGCTTCGCTACCCGCTTCCGGTCGTTCGCCTTGCCCGTCTCGCCGTCAACGAATCGGCTCAGGGTCAAGGAGTTGGTGCCCAACTCCTACGATTCGTGTTGAAGCTCGCCATCCGAATGTCGGACGATTTCGGTTGTATCGGCGTCGTGGTTGATGCGAAGCAGGACGCAGTCGATTTCTATTCGAAATACGGATTCGTTATCGCTGACGCGGTGGAGGGGCAGTCGGATGTGCGGCCGGAGCCGGTCATGATGTTTTTGTCCCTCCGCAAGATCGAGGACGGGTTGCGCAAATGAGGTGTTATTGAGCTGGCTCAGGACGCCGCCAATGCAAAGATTTTCGCTCTAAAGGAACTTATAAGAGTCTACAATTTCTCCAGGAGAAATTGTGAGTAAAGTCGTCGCTCCTCCGGAAACCGATCGCGCATCACTCTCGTCCCTCTTCCACATAACGTCCGAGCCGATGGAGGCAATGGATCGGCTTCGCGCCGCGGTAAAGGCGAAGGGGATGAAGCAGACGATCATCGCTGCAAAGGCAGGAATGACGTCGTCGAGGCTGAATAAGATCCTCAAAGGTCATCAGGTCGCCACCGTCAATGATTTCATTGGCATCGCTCGCGCGATCGGCCGTGATCCGGCAACGTTCTTGAGCGACGGCGACCTGATCGTCGCTGTAGAGCATCTGCGCAAGGTTCGTGCTTCCGCCGAGGCGATCGGTACGATACTGGCCGACTACCTTCCTGACGATGCCAGCGCGCCAACAGCGCGATCCGGCATTGTCTCGATTCCGAAGCGCGCGCCGACACGGAAAGCGCAGCCTCTTCGCGTTGCCGCCAGCTCAAACGTGGAATTGTTTCCGGAAGTGGAGAAAACACGCGTAACCATTCCGCGCGACCCCTGGAACCGCGGCGCACGCAGGATTGCCCGAGCCATCGGCGACTCGATGAGCGGCGTCGACGGCATCGATGATGGCGAGCTCGTTTATCTCCTGCCGACTCGCGACAGCAGAAAGGCCAATGGGCACATCATCGTCTGCACTGTCGGTGACGCGGCCTACCTCAAGAAGCTGGAGATCATCGGCCGCAGGGTCCGGCTACTGAGCATCAACTCTTCTTCGTATGGTCCGCTCGACGTCGATCGGCCCGAGGATCTGCGGGTGATCGGCATCGTCGTCGGCCACCGCCAGAAGCGGTGACCCAGAACGGTCGCGATAGAATGTTCACGATGTCCGCGCACATCCAACTCGATCGTGAATTCGTCGCCGAGTTCTGCCGGCGAAATCACGTTCGCCGTCTTTCGCTCTTCGGATCGGTACTGACGGATCGGTTTCGGCCCGAGAGCGATGTCGATGTTCTGATCGATTTCGAACCCGATCAGACTCCCGGACTCATTGCCTTGGCGCGCATGCAGTTCGAGATTGAGGCCGTCCTGGGTAGACCGGTAGACCTTCGCACGCCCAAAGACCTGAGCCGCTACTTCCGCGATGAAGTCCTTCGATCGGCCGAGGTGCAGTATTTCGCCGGCTGATCGCGCGCGGCTGGGACACATGCTGGCGGCGGCGCGAAAAATCGCCCGGTTCACGAGCCAGCACAGAACTTGAGACATTCTTTGATCGCGAATCAATAGGAGAGTGACCCATGACAACCCTCATCAAAAACGGCCGCATCGTCACTGCGGTCGATGACTACAACGCCGACATCCTCATCGATGGCGGCACCATCGTCACGATCGGGAAGTCGATCGAGGCGAATGCGGACAAGGTCATCGACGCCAAGGGGCGGCTGGTCATCCCGGGAGGGATCGATCCGCACACGCATATGGAGTTGCCGTTTGGGGGAACGTCCGCTTCGGATACGTTCGAGACGGGGACGATTGCGGCGGCGCATGGGGGAACCACCACCATCATCGATTTTGCCGTGCAGGGGAAGGGGCAGTCGCTGAAGCAGGCGGTCGACGCGTGGCACGCCAAGGCGGACGGGAAGACGTCGATCGACTACGGGTTCCATCTCATCTGCACCGATCTGCCGGACGAGCGGTTGCCGGAGATGAAGTCGATGATCGATGAGGGGGTCTCGAGCTTCAAATTGTTCATGGCGTATCCGGGCGTGTTTCTCGTCGATGACGCCACCATCTTCAAGGCCATGGGGATGGCCGGGGAAAACGGTGGGCTGATCTGCATGCATGCGGAGAACGGCGTCGTCATCGATGCCATCGTCAAGAAGGCGCTGGCGGACGGCAAGACGGCGCCGAAGTATCACGCGCTCACGCGGCCGACGAAAGCGGAGGCCGAGGGGGTGCATCGGGCCATTGCGCTGGCGGAGATGGCTGGGTCGTCGGTGTACATCGTCCACCTCAGTTGCGACGACTCGCTGCAGGAGGTCACGCGCGCGCGCGACATGGGCATCAACGCGTACGCGGAGACTTGTCCGCAGTATCTCTTCCTCGATTACAGCGTTTACGAGCAGCCGGGATTCGAGGGCGCCAAGTACGTCATGACGCCGCCGATTCGCGAGAAGTGGAATCAGGAGCAGTTGTGGCGCGGGCTGAAGTTCAACGACCTGCAGGTGGTGTCGACCGATCACTGTCCGTTCTGCATGAAGGAGCAGAAGGAGTTGGGGAAGAACGACTTCTCGAAGATTCCAAACGGTGGCCCGGGCGTGGAGCACCGGATGTCGCTCGTTTACAACGGCGGCGTGGCGGAGGGGCGGATCTCGCTGAACCGCTTCGTCGAGATCACGTCAACGGCGGCAGCGAAAATCTTCGGACTGTTTCCGCGGAAGGGAACGATCGCGGTCGGCAGCGATGCGGACATCGTCATCTTCGATCCGGACGAGGAGATGACCATCAGCGCGAAGACGCATCACATGAACGTGGACTACTCGTGCTACGAAGGGTGGCGGGTTCGCGGAGTCACAAAGACGGTGCTTTCGCGGGGGGAAGTTGTGATCGAGGAAGGTCGCTACGTGGGGAAGCCCGGAAAGGGCCAGTTCCTCAAACGCGGACAAGCTTTTTCTCCACGGTAGTTGCACGTTCGCGGGGTCTGGCACAATGTCGCGCACATCATGCAAGACCAACTGATCAAACACGAAGACGGACGTGTCGAGCTGCGTTCCGACGAAGGCATCCGCACCAGCGCGCTGTACAACCACGACCTCGCGCCGGTGCCGGTGAGCCAGCGCAACTGGACGACCTACAACTACGCCGCGCTTTGGATCGGCATGGCCCACTGCGTGCCGACCTACATGATGTCGTCGGCGCTCATCGCCCAGGGGATGAACTGGTGGCAGGCGCTGATCACGATCCTCCTCGGAAACATGATCGTGCTGGTGCCCATCCTCCTCAACTCGCATGCCGGTACGAAGTACGGAATCCCCTTTCCCGTCTTCGCGCGCGCCAGCTACGGCACATACGGCTCAAACCTCCCGGCGCTCATGCGAGCCATCGTCGCGTGCGGCTGGTTCGGTATCCAGGCTTGGCTGGGCGGCGAAGCGCTGAATACCCTGTTCGCGTCGATCATCCCTCGTTGGACCACGTTGGGCGGCTCGATGGCGGGGCATCCGACGACTGAATGGGTCTCGTTCCTGCTCTTCTGGGCGCTGAACATTCTGATCATTTACCGCGGAATGGATCTCGTGCGCCGCTTCGAAAACTGGGCCGCGCCGTTCGTACTGGTGATGACCGCGTTTCTCCTCGCGTGGGCGGTATGGCGCGCGCACGGACTCGGATATCTGTTGACGGCTGAGGGCAAGTTCCACTCGTGGTCGCAGTTCAGCGTCGTCTTCGTTCCATCGGTGACGGCCATGGTCGGCTTCTGGGCCACGCTGTCGCTGAACATGCCCGACTTCACCCGTTTCGGTCGAAGCCAGCGAGAGCAGGCCATCGGACAGACGGTGGCATTGCCCACGACGATGACGGTCTTCGCGGCGATGGGGGTCATCATCACCTCTGCCGCCGTAGTCATCTATCCGGGAACGAGCATCAACGAGCTGTGGGACCCGATGAAGCTTGCCAGCCACTTCGGCTCGCCGCTCGTGATCGCGATCTCGATGTTCACCGTCGTCATCGCCACGTTGTCAGTCAACATTGCCGCGAATGTCGTTTCGCCGGCGAATGACTTCGCCAATGCCTTCCCGCGTTTGATCTCGTTCCGCACCGGTGGCCTGATTACCGGCCTGCTCGCGATCGCGCTCCAGCCTTGGCGGCTCCTCGCCAACGCGAGTCGCTACATCGACGGTTGGCTCCTCGGCTACTCCGGCGGCCTCGGCTCGATCGGCGGCGTGATGATCGTCGACTACTGGATCGTGCGAAAGAAACAGCTCGCGCTCGGCGACCTCTATCGCACCGAAGGCGTCTACCGCTACACCGCCGGCTGGAATTGGCGCGCTGTCTTTGCCACGCTCCTCGGCTGCGTTGCCGCATGGATCGGACTGGTCGTTCCGTCGCTGCGTCCGCTCTACGACTACGCCTGGTTCGTCGGCTTCGGCGTTTCCGCGATCACGCATCTGCTGCTGATGAAAGTCTTCCGCCCGCGCGACCTTGTCGATGCGGAGCCGGCTGTCGCGTAAGGATTCCCGTGACGTTCTCCAACTTCTTTCGCAAGCTGTTCGGCTTTCTCTTGCCGGCAAAGAAATCCGCCGCGCGTCAGCAGCCAACCGAGCCGGTCAGTGTCATCGAGGTTGCGGGCGTCGAGATGCCGGCGCCGCCGCCTACCGATCCCGAGCCGCTCCCGGATTCCGATCCGGAGCCGATTCCAATCACGGAACCCGAACCGATTCCGCAGCCGGAACCTCCGCCTCCACCCGAACCGCCGCCGACGAGCATCGTTGCCGATGAGAATCCGCGCGAAGATGCCGGTCAAGCTCCGGTTGGGGCCGAGCCGGTGGCAACCAACGCCACCGGCCGTGCCGGTATAATCCGCGAACCCAAATCGGAGAAAAAACGCATGTCCCGAATCGTCAAAGGTGGTTTGATCCAGACATCCCTCGCTTGCGATACGAGCGAATCGCTCGAAACGATTCGCATCGCGCAGACCGAGCGCACGCTCAAGTACATCGACCAGGCCGGTGCCGAGGGCGTTCAGGTGCTGTGCATGCAGGAGATTTTCACGGGGCCGTATTTCTGCGCGGAGCAGACCACGCGCTGGTACGACTCCACTGAGAAGATCCCCGACGGTCCGACCACCAAGCTTATGCAGGAGTACGCGAAGAAATACAGCATGGTCATCGTCGTGCCGCTGTATGAAGTGGAAGAGACCGGCGTCTACTACAACACCGCCGCGGTCATTGACGCCGACGGCAAGTACCTCGGCAAGTACCGCAAGAACCACATCCCGCACGTCGCTCCCGGTTTCTGGGAGAAGTTCTACTTCCGCCCCGGCAACCTCGGATATCCCGTTTTCGACACGGCGTATGCGAAGGTCGGCGTCTACATCTGTTACGACCGCCACTTCCCCGAAGGCGCGCGCGAACTCGGCCTGGCCGGAGCGGAGATCGTGATGAATCCCTCGGCCACCGTGGCCGGGCTTTCCGAGTATCTCTGGAAGCTCGAGCAGCCGGCCCACGCCGTCGCGAACGGTTATTTCGTCGGCGCCATCAATCGCGTCGGTTTCGAAGCGCCCTGGAACATCGGCGAGTTTTATGGTCAGAGCTACTTCTGCGATCCGCGCGGTCAGATGCTCGCCGTCGGCCCGCGCGATCAGGACGCGCTAGTCACCGCCGACCTCGACATGGACAAGATCCGCGAAGTCCGCAACACGTGGCAGTTCTATCGCGATCGGCGTCCGGAGACGTACAACGGGATCGTGCGGCTTTGATGTAGTCCATCCTGCGTCTACGCGCAGGATAAACTCGCGAAACATGCGCGATCACATCCTCATTCATATCAACGGCCGCGAACACCGCATTGGTGCGGACGTCGCGTTCGAAACGCTGGCGAACTACCTGCGCCAGGACATCGCCGCGACAGGAACGAAGATCGTTTGCGAAGAAGGCGATTGCGGCGCGTGCACCGTGCTCACGCGACGCTCGGCGGATACCGACTATCGCCCCGTCAACTCCTGCATCCTGAATCTGGCGCAGCTTGATGGATCATCGATCGTGACGGTCGAAGGACTTCGCGACAACTCCCTCCATCCCGTTCAAACAGCGATGGTGCAATGCCACGGCGCCCAATGCGGCTACTGCACGCCGGGATTCGTCGTCGCGATGGCGGGCATGTTCGAAGTCTGCGACCGCGTGAATGAAAAGCAGGTTCGCGACGGCCTCACCGGAAACCTCTGCCGCTGCACGGGCTACGAGCCGATCATCAAAGCCGCGCTGGCTGTGGATGGCAGCGCGTCGGCGAAGATGCGCGATCGTTATCCGACGCTTCCCGACGCGAGCGACTCCGTCACAGTCGCGAACTTCTGCGCTCCGGCGACGCTCGACGAAGCAATCGCCTTCAAACGCGATCATCCCGGCTGCACGATCGTGCAGGGCGGCACCGACGTCGGCGTCTGGGTCAACAAGCGCAACTACGCCGCGCCGGCGATGCTGTCGCTGGCGAAGATCGATTCGCTAAACGAGCTCCGCGAAGAAGACGGCACGATCGTCGTCGGCGCGAACACGAGCCTCGCCGATTTCGAAACCTTCATCACCGATCGCATCCCCGAGCTCGCGAAAATTCTCGCGATCTTCGGCTCGCCGCAGATCAAGAACGCCGGCACGCTCATCGGCAACATCGCCAACGGCTCCCCGATCGGCGACACGCTGCCGTACCTCTTCGTCGCCGGCGCGATTCTCGAGATGAACGGCGGCTCCCGCACCGTCCCCATCGACCGCTTCTACCTCGGCTACCGCAAGTTCGATCTCCAACCGGACGAGATCATCACCCGCGTCCGCATCGGAATCGTCCGCGACACACTCAAGCTCTACAAAGTCTCGCGCCGCAAAGACCTCGACATCTCCGCCTTCACCGCCGCCATTCGCCTGGCGCTAACCGGCGACCGCATCGCCCGCGCCGGTATCGCGTACGGCGGCGTCGCACCGACCGTCATCCGCCTCCCGCGCACCGAGGCGTTCCTGGCTGGCAAGTCCGCAACCCTCGACACCTTCGAACACGCCGGCCGCATCGCCCGCGACGAAATCAAGCCGATCAGCGACGTCCGCGGCTCCGCGGATTACCGCCTCCAACTCGCCGAAAACATCATGGCCAAGTTCTGGTACGAGGTGTTTGGCGAGACGACCGCGCGCCGCTTCGTGCAGAGCTGAAGCTGGAGCCACCACGGTCCGGCGCCGCCACCGATGTGCGCGAGCTGATTTCCGGTGTGCGCGTGGTTCATGGAGCTTCTCTCACCAATGCCGGCCAGATCGCCATCATGTTTGAGCAGAAACGTAGTTTTCATCTGGCACTTGTCGATGCCGGCAACCGGCAGCTGTTGAGTGACCGGATAGTGGCGGTACCTGCTCTGAAAATAGCGGGCGTCCGTTTCAGGAGAGCAGATACATCACCAGCGTCTCTAGCTTCGCCGGGTCATCGTTCCAATCACCGTAGATCTCCCACGACGTGCCAGCGAGACTACGGCCGCTCTCTTTTGCCCATGCGTGAATTGCGCTGTGCGCGTTGGCCAACCCGTCATACGAGCCGACGTGTCTGACCACCGCGGCCTCGCCGTCCGGAGTTCTTACGGGTCTGACGTCGCCAGATCCCGTGAACTCTCGCGTGACTTCAACGCCAAAGTCGGCGTTCATCGGAGCTCCATTCACGGTGGGATCGTGATACACGAAGATGTTGTGTCCATCGGTCCGCAGGCCGGGCTGCGAGCGCAGGAATGCCCAGACGTGGTCTAGGGCAGGCCGCCAGACCTCCCCAACCTTGCCGGCGTCAACCTCTCGGCTGACGGCCGCCAACAGCCTCGGTGAAACCACTTCGACCTCGACGTGTGGACGCATCTCTCGAAACCTCCGTCAGAAGTGCGGCAGCGGACGCCGCTCCAGAGCCGCGCGGATGAGCGTGATCGCGTAATCGTGGTCGACGCTCTCCGGCGTGGTGAAGTCCATGCCGCCACGCCAGCTCTCCGGCGCCTCGGGATGGATGCCAGTCAGGATGATCCATCCGTCTCCATATTGTCCCTGCACCACGGCGGGCGTTCCATCGGGATACCTGCCGACGACCACACCCCAGCCGGTGAGCTGAGGACCGTCCTCCCAATACTGGTCCAGCGTGGGCGTTCCCGCACCCGAGACCGGCACTGCCATCTTGCGGACCCCGCGCGCCTCGGCAGAGTAGAAGCCGAACTGCACGCCGGAGGTCAGGTTCAGACCGTTGTAGGGCGAGCGTCCGGCGAAGAATGCTCCACCGCAGATGCCCAGGTAGTTCACACCGTATTGAACGGCGTCGCGGAGCTTCACTGTCGTGTTCTTCCTGAGACTGTTTCCGATGCGAGTGAAGTCTCCGCCGGGGACGATGATGAGGTGATAGGTGCGCAGTTGTGCCGCGCTCATCTCGTCCAGCTGCGCCGAGTTCGCGGTCGAGTAGGAGATCTTGCTCTTCTCCAGGAGCGCCTGGATCGCTGCGACGTCGTTGGGAGAGGTGCCTGTTCCATTGAACAGGAGGACGGCAGCAACACGGCCGGATGTCAGTGGGACAGCGGAGCCGCCCGGCCGGTCACAGCCCGATAGGTTGAGAACGAAGAGGGCTATGAAAGCCGCGCGGTGCATCATCTAGCGACGGCCACTCTTCGGCGGAATGTAGTGAAAATCGACGAGATAAACGTTTTCGCCTCGCCCGTGCTTTGCGACCGTAAGAAGGTCGTTCACGCCCGCGAAGCCGCACTCGCGAGCGAGACGAAGCGTGATCTCTTCGGGTGTGATCGGGACGATGGAATCGATTTCGATCTCGCCTTCTTCGAAGGCGTATCGCTTTCCGGCACGAACATGCGGACGCATCCAGACGCGAACGCTTCGCGTGATCGCACCACTTCGCACACCATCGCGCAGGTATTTCGTGAACAGCACTCTGCGAGTTTAGCGCACTGCCTCCGCTGCCCGGCGCGAGTCAGTCGGCGGACCCGGATGTGACTTTGAATGAATTGCGCGATGGCCGAACCGTGCTCATTCTTCAATTGCCTCAATACCACGCTTCTTGAGATCCTCAAGGTGGTCGAGCATTTCCTTGAGTCGTTCGGGCGAGTGCCCCTCCCAATCCATAACCTCGTCGATGATGCGCAATGGATTCCGGGAACGGTATGACTTTGTAGGATTTCCGGGAAATCTCTTATTCGTCAGGTTTGGATCGTCTTCAATGAATCCTGTTGGTTCCACGATGTAGACCCTGCCGCGTCCTTCGCCGACGGCCAGCTCGGCTCCCCAGATGGCCGCATCCAGTGTGGCGGACAAATAAATGAAATTCGCCTGCTTCCTTTTGCCGTAGTTGGAGGCATAGCCCGGTCCGATCAGGTCGTCCACTTTGAGGTCGGCTTTTGTGCCGTGATAGTACGTTTGCGAATCGGTCATCGCTTCCCACGGGCGGCTGTCCGAAACAACAACGCCGATCCGACGAACAGCATCACAAACAACGCGTTGCCAGCAAAACCGCGCGTTACTGCCGGCGCCCAGGAAGTGACGTGCGGATTCCGAATCAGCGTAATTGTCAGGATCAACGCTTGAGCGAATGCTGTAGCGAACAAGGCGCGTGTCATGCCGGCTGGACGGAGGCGCGCGATGACGGCACCGATGATTCCGACCAGAGGCACGCCGAAATACATCGCGGCGGCAATATTGACATCGGCCATTTGGACGAAGTTCGCCCAGAGGAGGCCGAGCGCCGTCACCAGCGCGACAGCGACGGCAGCTCGGTAGGCGATTGTGTCCATGTTCCTGGTTACCAGCTCATACGCGAGCCCAAACCCGAAGAGGATGATCCCGATACGAACGAAGCCGAGAGGTTCCCAGTTCCATCCTTCTACGAAATGGTTCCCTAAAGACCCTGCAAGCACGAAGAGCGCGGTAACTGCTGCCGGGGTCTTCCAGAGACTCCGTCGCCGTTCGCCGCCGTCACCCGTTCCTCCTGCCACCGTCATTCCGTCGTGCGTGCCTGTGCTCATTCGTCCTCCTCAGGGCCGATGCTTTACACCGCCAAGTAATTTATGACGCCATGGGCGGACTGTCAAGCTGAACGCTAACGGCGCACCGTACCCTCACATCACGCCTTCAACCGGCGCCGAGCGTCCTGCTCGATACAGCAGCGCGCAGATGCCGATCACGATCGCGATACCGACGACGATCGCGACCACGCCTGTGAGGTGCGTGAAATCCTTCGCCGCGAAGTGCATGCTCGTCAACGCCCTGCCGAGGGCGGGGAACTTTCCGGACGATCCGATGAGGAAGGCGATCAGCACGCCCACCAGTCCTTCGCCGGCGATCATCCCCGAGGCGGCGAGGACACCGGGATCGCTGTCGGTTGGTTTGCCGGCGCGCTTCGCGTCGACCATGCGCCGCACGATGCCGCCGACGAAGACCGGGGCGAGCGTGCCGAGCGGGAGGTAGATGCCGACGGCGAACGACAGGCCGGGCAGGCCGGCGATGATCGCGCAGATCGAGAGCGCCGAGCCGGTCCCGACCAGCGCCCATGGCAGCGATCCGGAGAGCACGCCTTCGATGACGGTCTTCATCAGCGTCGCTTGCGGCGCGGGAAGTTCGGGCGATCCGAAGGTGAAGGCGCGGCCGAGGAGGAGCACCGTTCCGGCGATGGCCCAGCAGGCGCAGGCGGCGCCGAGGAATTGGCCAAACTGCTGTTTCGCGGGCGTCGCGCCGACGAGGAAGCCGGTTTTCAAATCCTGCGAGATGTCGCCTGCTTTCGATGCGGCGATGCAGACCACCGTTCCGACGGTGAGGATGGCCGCGCGCGCGGAAGGATCGGTCCAGCCGCACAAGACGAAGACGACCGACGCGCCGAGCAGCGTCACGAGCGTCATCGCCGAGGTTGGATTCGAGGAGACGCCGATCAGTCCGACGATGCGCGACGAGACGACCACGAAGCAGACGCCGAAGATCGCCACGCCGAGCGCAGCCACGAGACGTGGTCCGAAGGCCATGTTGCCGGCCAGCAGTCCCGGAACGGCCACGAGCGTGATGACGACGGCCAGCGGAACGACGACGACGATCCACGACGGCACATCGCGATCGGTGCGCGGCGCGTTGGCGCCATCTTCCATCCCGACGCCGCTGCGCCGCAGGCCGCGCATGACCGCCGCGAACGAGCTGGCCATCGTCGGCAGCGCCTTGATCACCGCCACGATTCCGGCCGCGGCCACCGCGCCCGCGCCGATGTAACGCACGTAGCGCGACCAGATCTGCGCCGCCGTCATCGCCGCGATGGTGAGCTTCATCTCCGGAAACATCGGCGCCGACAATCCCGCGCCGAACGTGGCGATCAGCGGCGTGAGCACGATCGCCGAGATCAGACTGCCTGAGGCCATGATCGCCGACTGCTTGTAGCCGAGGATGTAACCGACCGCGAGCAACGCCGGCGCGATCTCCAGTGCCAGTTCCGCTTTCGCCAGCACCGGCAGATGCATTGCCAGGCCGGACGGAATCAGCACGAACGCGCCGATGGCCAGTTTGATCGCGGCGCCCACTGCCAGTCCGATGAAAATCCAGCGTCCGCCCGACGTCCCGGTCGTCGTCGCGCGCAGCACCTCGGCGCACGCCGTCCCTTCCGGATACGGCAACTCGTCGGCCGACTTCACGATCAGCAATCGCCGCAGCGGCACCATCGCCGCGATGCCGAGGAAGCCGCCGAGCAGCGCGAGGATCGCTACTTGCCAGAACGGCGGCGCCATCCCCCAGAGGAACAGCGCGGGAATCGTGAAGATCGTCCCCGTCGCCAGCGAGGAGCTCGCGGAGCCGATGGTCTGCGAGATGTTCGCTTCGAGGATCATGCCGTCGCGGCGGCTTGGCATCAGCTTGAATAGCGCGACGGTGAGCACCGCGATCGGAATCGATGTCGACACCGTCAGCCCGACTTTCAGGCCGAGGTACGCGTTGGCCGCGCCGAAGAGGATGCCGAAGAAAATGCCCGCGACGACCGCGCGCGTGGTGAACTCGATGACCGATTCGTTCCGTGCCGGCGCAATGCTCATGCGCGAAGCGTGGCGTGCCCGGCCGCGCATGTCAACGCTCCGCCGCGATACTTTCCCCTCCCATTCGCTTCGGTCAGGGCAGGAAGAATGAGCTTGACGCGCTTGATCGGTCGCACGACGAGTACTTTATATTCACAAGTACTATCGGATCAAACAATCTTGGGAGCGCGGGCTTCCCGCCGCTTTTTGATCGCGCGAGAACGGCGGACGAGACGCCCGCGTTCCCAGGATTACTCCGTGAGCGGACCCTCGGCACGTCCTTCGATGAACTGCTGGACGATCGGATTGGTCGATTGCTGGAAAATCTCCGGTGTCCCTTCTTCGACGATGCGGCCCTTGTAAAGCATGGCCACGCGGTCGGCGATTTTGAACGCAACTTTCATGTCGTGCGTGATGGTGACGGTGGTCGTGTTCAGCGTGCGGTCCATCTCCACGATCAGTTCGGCGATGACGTCGCTGATGACCGGATCCAGGCCGGTGGTCGGCTCGTCGAAGAGCAGGATCTCCGGCTTCAGCGAGATCGCGCGCGCGAAGCCGACGCGGCGCCGCATGCCGCCCGACAATTCCGATGGCCGTTTCGACGACACGCCGGGGAGGTGCACGAGGTCGAGGCATTCATCGACGCGTTCGTGGATCTGCTTCTCCGTGTATTTCGTATGCCGCCGCAGCGGGAAGGCGATGTTCTCGAAGACGGACATCGAATCGAAGAGCGCGCCTTCCTGAAACGACATTCCGAACTTGCGGCGGAAGCGGTTCAGCTCCACCGGTTTCATCGCGCCAATGTCTTCACCGTCGATGACGATCCTGCCGCGGTCCGGCTTCATCAATCCGATGATGTGCTTCAGCGTCACGCTCTTGCCGACACCCGAGCCGCCCACGATGACAAACGCCTCGCCGCGCGCGACGTCGATCGACATGTCGTCGAGCACCTTCCGCCCGCCGAGCGTTTTGTCGACGTGCTGCATCGAGATCATCGGAGTGTCGGCGGCCATGTTCAGAACAGGAGCTTGGTCAGGAAGAAGTCGGTGAACAGAATGATCAGCGACGCGCTCACCACCGCCGCGGTCGTGGCGCGGCCGACGCCTTCCGCGCCGCCGCTGGTGTAATAGCCGCGCACGCAGCCGGTCAGCGTCAGGATCAGTCCGAAAAACGCCGACTTGATCAAGCCGCTCCAGACGTCGTTCATGTGCAGAAACTGGTACGTGTTGTTTTGATAGACGACCGGATTCGCGCCCATCAGTTTCACGCCGACGAGGTAGCCGCCGCCGACGCCGAGCGCATCGCCGAGGATCGTGAGGAGCGGGAGCATGACGATCCCGGCGATCACGCGCGGGACGAAGAGGTATTGCACGGGATCGGTGGCCAACGCCTGGAGCGCGTCGAGCTGTTCGGTCACGCGCATCGTTCCGATCTCGGCGGCCATCGACGAGCCGACGCGGCCGGTCACCATCAGCGCGACGAGCACCGGCGCGAGCTCGCGCAGCATCGCCAGCGCCACCACGCTGCCGACGAAATTCTCCGCGTGCACGCGATGGAATCCGATGTACGTCTGCAGCGCCATGACCATGCCCGTGAACATGGTGGTCAGGAAAACGACCGGGATCGAATCGACGCCGACGCGCACCATCTGCCGCAGCCATTCGCCCCCTTCGAACGGCGGGCGGAAGGTCCAGAGGAAGGTCCGGCCGAGCATCCCGAACCATAGGCCGGTCTCTTCGAAGAGGCGGATAAAAACGCGGCCGATCCGTTCGAGCAGGTTCATTCGGCGAATCGCGAGCGTATCCGAATCGTGCCGTCGTCGCGATAAACCCTCGGCACGCGCGCGCTGATGCGGCAGAACACTTCATACGAAATCGTCTGCGACCTCTTCGCCAGCTCCTCGGCAGTGATGCCGTCGCCGAGAAGAACCACTTCATCGCCGACGGCAGCGTCCGCGATGTCGGTGACGTCGATCGTGACCAGATCCATCGATACGCGCCCGACTACCGGCGCGCGTTTTCCTCGGATCAGAACCTCCGCGATGTTCGACAACAGACGGTCGTAACCGTCCGCGTAGCCCACCGGCAGCGTGGCGATTCGGCTGGGCCTTGTGGTGTGGAATGTCGTCCCGTAACCGATGGCGTGGCCTGCCGGCAGCTCCTTCAACCGCATGATCTCCGTCCGCCAGCGGAGCACAGGCTCGATCTTGCCCGTGGCGATCGTGATCGGCTCCGGACCGTAAAGCGCGATCCCGACGCGCGCGAAATCGCCCGCCCGCACGAGGCCACGCAGCGTCGCAGCCGAGTTGGCGAAGTGATGCAGCGGCGCATCGATGCCGGCCTCGCGAAGCACAGTGAGCATACGGTCGTAGTTGGCGATCTGGATTTCGGTGAAGGGATCGGCGGCATCATCGGCGTTCGCAAAATGCGTGTAGATGCCGTCGATGCGCAGCCGCGGCGTGGCCCGGATCATCTCGATCACGGCCGGCAGTTCGGATTCGAGAACGCCCATCCGCCCCATGCCGGAGTCGAGTTTCAGATGGATGGTGACGTCGCGCTCCCGTGCGACATCGCAGACATCGTCGAGCTCCTCGGGGCCAATCACGCCGATCGTGACGCGATTGTCGAGCGCGACGACGATCTGTTCGCGAGTGATCGGCCCGAGAACCAGCAACGGCAGATCACCACCCGCGCGTCGCAGTTCGAGAGCTTCCTCCAGCAACGACACCGCAATCATCGCCACACGATCCGCTGTCAGCCGCTTCGCCAGTTCGGCCGCGCCATGCCCGTAGCCATCCGCCTTCAACACCGCCACCAGCCGCGCACCCGCAGGCAACGACCGCGCGATTACATCGACGTTGCGTTCGAACCGATCGAGGTCGATGACTGCATACGTCGGCCGCGACTCACGAAGAGTAGACATGCACGTCCTGCCCGTTCACAGCGCGCGCCCGATCCGACGCCAGGAAGCAGATGACCTCGGCAACCTCGCTCGCCGTCATCGCCGCCGGCGCGCCGCCGCTGGCATCCGCCCACATCTTCGTATCCACCGATCCCGGGCTGACGCTGTTCACGCGAACGCCGTACTGCTTCACCTCGACCGCCAGCGCCTCGGTCATCCCGATCACGGCCGCTTTTGAGGCGCAGTAGGAGACCCATCCCGGAAACTTCTCCGGTCCGGGCACCCCGGAGATCGAGGCCACATTGACGATCGCTCCGCCACGCCGGGCGATCATGTTCGGCAAGGCGCGCCGCGATGCGAGGTAGGTCCCGCGCACGTTCACCGCGAACATCCGATCCCACTTCTCCGGCGTCACCTCGAACAGAACCTTCGGATCGATCATCCCCGCACAATTGATGAGGATGTCGCAATCGCCGAGGCGCGATTCGGTAGTCGTGAAAAGCTGCTCGATCGCCGAGGGATCGCTAACATCGCCATCGATCGCCAGCATTTCCAGGCCAGCCGCCGTCGCAGTCCGCGCGAACGCCGCCACGAGCGCGCCGCGCGATGCCAGCATCTTCGCGGTTGCGCGTCCGATTCCTGACGACGCGCCGGTCACGATCGCCACGCGCCCATCGAATTCTTGGGGCGACATATAATCCGGCGCAGGCTACCCCAAACCGCAGAGATTGAGGAGAACCTATGAATCCCGATCTGAACAACTGGATGCAACTCGTTTTCCGATGGGGTCACGTCGTCGCCGGCGTGATGTGGATCGGACACCTTTGGTTTTTCAACTTCGTCAACACACCGCTCCAGGGCAAACTCGATCCGGCCACCAAAAAAATGGTCGTGCCCGAGCTGATGCCGCGCGCGCTCTTCTGGTTCCGCTGGGGCGCCGCCTGGACCTGGATCACCGGCTTCCTGCTTCTCGGCCTCATCTACTACCAGACCAAGACGGTGCTGTTCGACCAGGACCACGTCGGTAATCCGTGGCTCTGGCTGGCCGTCGTCCTGATCGCGCTGGCCATCGGATTCGTGATCTACAACCTCGTGCTGCGGAAAGTCGCGAACGTCATGGTGGCGAGCATCATCAACCTCGTGCTTTTCGCGATCGTCTACGGTGTTCTGGAATGCCTTGGCCACTTCAGCGGCCGCGCGCTCTACATCCACGCCGGCGGCATGTTCGGCACGATGATGGCCCTCAACGTCTGGATGGTGATCTGGCCGTCGCAGCAGAAAATCATCAAAGGCGTGAAGGGCGATCAGCCCGCGGCCGACGCCGAGACCGTGCGCCAGGCCGGCCTCCGCTCGCGCCAGAACACCTACATGTCCGTGCCGCTGATTTTCCTCATGATCAGCAACCACTACCCGACCGTCTACGGCGCCGACCCGCTCGTCCGCGACGGCAGCCTGGCCGCGGTCATCATCCTCGGCTTCCTCTTCGTCCGCTGGATGTACGCGAAAGCCGCGGCGGTGCAGGGATTCTGAGTTGAAGCTTCTCCAGATCGACGCCTTCACCAGCGATGCATTCAAGGGAAATCCCGCCGCCGTCTGTTTCATGGACGGCGCGCGGGACGACCGCTGGATGGCCAACGTCGCGGCGGAGATGAACCTGGCTGAGACGGCGTTCCTCACGCGCCGCGACAACGATTGGGACCTGCGCTGGTTCACGCCCGCCGTCGAAGTCGATCTCTGCGGCCACGCCACGCTCGCCTCGGCGCACGCGATCTGGAGCGAAGGCATCAGCAGCGATGACGTCCTCCGCTTCCACACGCGCAGCGGCCTGCTGACTGCGAAACACGACGGCGACATGATCGAGCTCGATTTCCCCGCCAAACGCTCCGAGCCGATCGCCGCGCCAGCCGGCCTGCTCGACGCCCTCGGCGTCACCAGCGCGTCCTACGTCGGCCGCAATCAGTTCGACTACATCGTCGAGCTACCCTCGGAAGCCGAAGTGCGCGCGCTCAAACCGGATCACGGAGTGCTGCGCCAACTGCCGGTGCGCGGCGTCATCGTCACCAGCCGCGGATCCGGCGACTACGATTTCATCTCCCGCTTCTTCGCGCCCGGCTCCGGCATCGACGAAGATTCGGTGACCGGCTCTTCGCACTGCTGCCTCACTCCGTACTGGTCCGAGCGCCTCGGCAAGACGGAGATGAACGCGTACCAGGCCTCGCCCCGCGGCGGCGCCATCCGCGTCCGCCTCGACGGCGATCGCGTCAAACTTGCCGGCCACGCCGTGACCGTCCTCCGCGGCGAACTGCTGGCGTGATCACCATCGCCCCCGCGGACGACCTCACCATCGTCCGCGAGCTGATCACCGAATACGCGAATGCACTCGGCGTCGATCTCTCGTTCCAGGATCTCGATCACGAGCTGTCGACGCTCAACTCGTTCTACGAGTTGATCCTCCTCGCGCGCGACGTCGATCGCATCGCCGGCTGCGTCGCCCTCCGCCGCATCGACGCCGAAACCTGCGAGATGAAGCGCCTCTACGTCCGCCCCGCGTTTCGCGGCATGAACCTCGGACGCGAGCTCGCGACTCACATCATCGATGCTGCGCGCGAACGCGGCTACAAGCGGATGCGTCTCGATACGCTGCCTACGATGACTGCGGCAATCCCGCTATACCAATCACTCGGTTTCGTCGAGATCGAGCCGTACCGATTCAATCCCATCGCCGACACTCGGTTCATGGAACTGATGTTCTAGCGAGAGAGCGATGATCGTGCGCACTCTCGCGAACGCACTGGGACTCTAGCCTGGCCGCTGCCGATGTTCCTGCTGGATCGCAGGCTATTTGTCGCTGCTCAACAAAGCTCTCTTCCAAATCTTCACGAGAGCATCGAAAGTCAAGGGCGCGATCTTGAAACTCGCGCCAGGCAGCAACTCGAAATCGCCATGCTTTCCGATCAACTCATCCGGAACGGCAATCCATTGAGCCAATTTGCTTCGGTACGCCCTGTCTTCGTAACTCTCCTCAGTCTCTCGGTTGCCGGCCGCGAGTTGCCGTACAGCCTCCTCATGGGCGAGTTGATCGATCTCTTCCGGCGGCGCTCCCCAAAAAAGATCGTGCGCAGCTGGACGAAAAGGCGCGTCCACGACAACGCGCGCAGTCGCTCCAGACCTCAAATACACACTTAAAGCCCATTTCAATTTCGACAACGGACCGTGATTTCTAATGGAATCTAGTTCCGCAAGCCATTCGTCACGCCACCGCCCGCGGTGCTGCTTAGGCATGCGTCGAGCGGCTTGGCGAACCAGGAATTCACACAACCTCGCCATCCAACCCAACAGCTCGGCGGCAACCACAGAGGCGATCAAGCTCACGAAGATCGTAATTGCTATGGTCATACGTGGCCTCCCGCAGCTTCAGGAAACATCGCTAACCGCGTAGCCTCTAGGGTCTCTCGCGCTGCTCGCTTGCCGTGTGCAGTGAGCTTGTAATATCGCCTGCGCCGGCGACCTTCCGCGCGCTCGTCGATTGTTTCCCAATCGCTATCTAACCAACCAGCTCCTTCAAGCCGAGCCAGAATCGGATAAATCGTTCCTGTTGGAAGATGAGCATCTCGCGCTAGTTCGAACCCGTAGTGCTCGTCTTGAGGCCTTGAGACAAGTGCCCGCAAGACCATGTGCGTCTGAAGTGTCATTCGAATATCGTCGCCCATGCCTGTGAGTCTATATAGGGCTATCTTGAAAGTCAAGCTAGGGTGGGCGAGTCGGCGGTTCGCCCTCACTCTTAGCGGGCCTGCTGCCGGGTTAGTTTTGATGGCTCTGTAGTTTACAAAGCTCGGCTTTCTTGGCGCACTTAGTGCTCAACTCGGTAGCGATGAGCAGCGTCGAGGTGCTTGCGGAGCGGCGGCCGGAGTGGGACGACATCCTTTCAGAGGATGCGCTCGCGTTTGTGGCGGGATTGCATCGGCAGTTCAACGGGCGGCGCGAGGGATTGCTGGCGGCGCGCGAGGCTCGCAAGCTGCGCATCGACGTTGGCGAGCTTCCCGATTTTCTGCCGGAGACGAAGGACGTTCGCGATGGTGATTGGACCGTTGCGAGGATTCCGGACGACTTGCAGGATCGGCGCGTCGAGATCACCGGTCCGGTCGACCGGAAGATGATCATCAATGCGCTCAATTGCGGCGCGAACGTCTTCATGGCTGATTTTGAAGACGCGAACGCGCCGACGTGGGCGAATAACATCGAGGGACAGCTCAACCTGCGCGATGCGGTGCGGCGGACGATTTCGTTTTCATCCGGCGCGAAGCAGTACGCGTTGAATGACAAGACCGCGACGCTGGTCGTCCGTCCGCGCGGATGGCATCTGTCGGAGAAACATCTGATCATCGATGGCGAGCCGGTTTCGGCGAGCCTTTTCGACTTCGGTCTCTACTTCTTTCACAACGCGAAGGAAGCGATTGCGCGCGGCACCGGTCCGTACTTTTATCTGCCGAAGATGGAGTCGCATCTCGAGGCGCGGCTCTGGAACGATGTCTTTGTCCACGCGCAGCAGGCGCTTGGCATTCCGAACGGAAGCATCCGCGCGACCGTCCTCATCGAGACGATCCTCGCCGCGTTCGAGATGGACGAGATCCTCTACGAACTTCGCGAACACTCCTCGGGGCTGAATTGCGGACGGTGGGACTACATCTTCTCGTTCATCAAGAAGCTGCGCGCGAAAAGCGATTTCGTGCTGCCCGACCGCGGCAGCGTGACGATGGAGAAGCACTTCCTCGCGTCGTACGTCGCGCTGCTGATCAGGACGTGCCATCGCCGCGGCATTCACGCGATGGGCGGGATGGCGGCGCAGATTCCGATCAAGAACGACGACGCGGCGAACGACGCAGCGATGCAGAAGGTCGTCGCCGACAAGCTGCGCGAAGTGCGCGCCGGCCACGATGGAACGTGGGTCGCGCATCCGGGACTCGTGCCGATCGCGAAGAAGATTTTCGACGAGGCCATGCCCGGACCGAATCAGATCGATCGCAAACGCGACGAGGTGCAGGTCACCGCGGCCGATCTTCTGCGCGTCCCCGAGGGCGCGATTACGGAGAAAGGATTCCGGCAAAACGTGAACGTCGGAATCCTCTACCTCGAAGCGTGGCTCGGCGGACTCGGGTGCGTCCCGCTTTACGACCTGATGGAAGACGCCGCCACCGCGGAGATTTCGCGTACGCAGCTCTGGCAATGGATTCATCACCACGCGCATCTCGACGACGGCCGCGCCGTCACGCCGGATTTGTACCGGCAGATCTGCGGCGAAGAGCTGCAGAAGATCGGATCGCGCCCGCATATCGCGAAGGCCGCGTCGATCTTCAACGACTTGATTCTCAACGACGAACTGGCCGACTTCCTCACGCTCCCGGCGTACGAGGAGCTTCTGAAAATGGAGGAGTGATGTCGAAGCTGAAAGCGGTACGTGATTCGAAGCAGATCGAGCGCGATTGGGAAAACAATCCGCGCTGGGACGGCATCACGCGCGACTACACCGCGGACGACGTGCTGCGTCTGCGCGGCTCGATCGACGTCGAGCAGACGCTCGCGAAGATGGGAGCCGAGCGCTTGTGGGATCTCCTGCAGGACGAGCCGTATGTGAATGCGCTCGGCGCGCTGACCGGCAATCAGGCCATTCAACAGGTGCGCGCCGGACTCAAAGCGATCTATCTCAGCGGCTGGCAGGTTGCCGCGGACGCGAACCTGGCCGGCCACATGTACCCGGATCAGAGTCTCTATCCGTCCAATTCGGTGCCGCAGGTGGTGAAGCGGATCAATCAGGCCTTGCAGCGCGCCGACCAGATCGATCACAGCGAAGGGAAGAGCGATACGTACTGGTTCGCGCCGATCATTGCAGATGCCGAGGCGGGGTTCGGCGGATGTCTGAACGCGTTCGAGCTGATGAAGCAGATGATCGAGTGCGGCGCGGCGGCGGTCCACTTCGAAGACCAACTCGCCTCCGAGAAAAAGTGCGGCCACCTCGGCGGAAAAGTTCTGCTGCCGACGTCGCAATTCATCCGCACACTGTCCGCGGCGAGACTGGCAGCGGATGTCATGGGCGTGCCTGCGCTCGTCGTCGCGCGCACGGACGCCAACAGCGCCACGTTGCTGACCAGCGACGTTGACGAGCGCGATCATCCATTCCTCACCGGCGAGCGAACCGCGGAGGGATTCTTCAGGATCGAAGGCGGCGTCGATTCGGCCATCGCGCGCGGACTCGCGTATGCGCCGTACGCCGATCTGCTGTGGATGGAGACGTCGACGCCGGACATCGATGAGGCGCGGCGCTTCGCCGATGCCATTCATGCGAAGTATCCGGGGAAGATGCTCATGTACAACTGCTCGCCATCCTTCAACTGGGCGCAGAAGTTGTCGTCCGAGGCCATCGCGAACTTTCAGCAGGAGCTGGGATCGCTCGGCTACAAGTTTCAGTTCGTCACGCTGGCTGGCTTCCACGCGCTCAACTTCTCGATGTTCGAACTGGCGCGCCAGTATCGCGACGAAGGGATGACGGCGTACTCGCGCATGCAGCAGTCGGAGTTTGCCGCCGAGGAACATGGATACACGGCGACGAAACACCAGCACGAAGTCGGTACCGGCTACTTCGACGAAGTGATGAAAGTGATCTCGAACGGACAGTCATCAACGACCGCACTGGCCGGCTCGACCGAAGCCGCGCAGTTCGGCAGGAGACCGTGATGGAAGACATTCGCAACTACCGCATCGAGGAAGAAAAAGACGAACGTCGCGAAGAAGAGCGCGAGTACGAAGGCGCGCAGCGCGACGAAGTGCCGTTTCACATCCCGAGGGATTGAGGCGTTATCTGCGGTACATCTGCGTCATCTGCGGATAAAACGTCATCCGCAGATTGCGCAGATTTACGCAGATTGGATTCGTCTAAACTGCGCGCCTCATGTCCATCCTTGCCGTCGATCGCCGCGCGTGGCGGGCGCTGTTTGCCGCGCAGCTCGGCTGGATGCTCGACGCGATGGACTTTCTGCTGTTCAGCTTCGCGGTGATTCCGATCCGCGAAGAGTTCGGGCTGTCGAACGGCACGATGGGCGCGCTGACCTCCGTGGCGCTGATCGCCAGCGCGATCGGCGGGATGGTGTTCGGACGCCTCGCCGACCGCCTCGGCCGCGTGCGCGCGTTGTCGCTTTCGATCCTGCTCTACTCCGCGGCGACGGCGGGACTGGCGACGAGCGCCGCGCTGTGGCAGCTCATCGCGTGGCGCGTCGCGGTCGGCCTGGGCATGGGCGGAGAGTGGTCGTGCGGATCGGTGCTCGTCGCTGAGACATGGCCGGCGGAGCATCGCGGCAAAGCGATGGGATTGATGCAATCCGGATGGGCCATCGGCGCGATGATCGCCGCCGGCGCCTCGGCGTTGATCATCGGACGCTTCGGCTGGCGCGTGCTGTTCCTGATCGGCGCGTTGCCGGCGATCGCCGCGTACTTCATTCGCAGGAATGTTGAAGAACCGCCGGTCTGGGTGGAGCGAACGCGCGAACCGTCGCGATGGAGCGAGATGTTCGCGAAGCCGTTCCTGCGCCGGACGATCATCGCCACCGCGCTTTCGAGCAGCGTGCTGGTCGCGTTCTGGGGCGTGACGTCGTGGTTGCCGGCGTTCCTGGCGACGCCGCTCGCAAAAGGTGGCGCGGGATTGACGGTTACGACTTCCGCGAAGTGGCTGATCGCGCTGCAGGCCGGCGCGTTCTTCGGCTACATCAGTTTCGGATGGATCGCCGACCGCATCGGCCGGCGTCCCGCGTTCACCGCGTTCATGGTCTCGGCCACGGCGCTGGTTCCGCTCTTCGCGTTCTACGCGCGGACGCCATTGCTGCTCCTCACGCTCGGCCCGCTCCTCGGCTTTTTCGCGCACGGATACTTCTCACTCTTCGGCGCAATGCTCGCGGAACTTTTCCCGACGCGCATCCGCGCCGGAGCGCAGGGCTTCTGCTACAACGGCGGGCGACTGGCCTCGGCCGCAGCGCCGTTCGCGATCGGCTTCGCATCGAAGACGTACAACTTTGCCGTGGTCATCACCTGCGCCGCGCTTTTCTTCGCCGTCGGCGGCGTGCTGGTTTGGTTTCTGCCGGAAACGAGAGGAACCGAGTTGTGATCGATCTCAGCGCCGACCTCGGTGAAGGCGCTCCGGACGAGCCGGAGATCTGGCCGCTGATCACCTCCGCGAACGTGGCCTGCTGCGGCCACTACGGCGACGTTGATTCGATGACGCATGCGGTTCAACGCGCAAACGAACTCGGAGTTCGCATCGGCGCGCATCCGTCGTATCCAGACCGCGCGAATTTCGGCCGCAAGTCGATGTCGATGCCGCCGGACTCACTGCGCGCGACGCTCATCGAACAAATCACGGCGTTGCTCGACATCGCCGGTAAGTTGCATCACGTGAAACCGCACGGCGCTCTCTACAACGACGCGCACAAGGATCGCGTCCTCGCTGGCATCGTGATCGACGCCATCCGCGCGATCGACGTCACGCTCCCGATCGTCTGCAGCGACCGTTCGCAGATGGCCGCCGCCGCGCGCGAAGCCGGCACGCCGGTGATCCGCGAAGCGTTCGCCGATCGCCGCTACAACGCCGACGGCTCGCTCGTCGCCCGCAGCGAACCCAACTCGCTCCTCGGCGTCGACGAAGCAGCGACACAATCGGCGATGCTGGCCAACGAAAGCGCCGTCATCGCACGCGACGGTTCGCGAGTCACGATTCCCTTCGACACGATCTGCGTCCACGCCGATATGGAACACGCCGTGGAACGCCTTCGCGCGATTCGCCGCGTCTTCGCGGCAGCGAAATAGGAACGCTGGCGTCCTCGCCGGCTGGCCCGGCTGCGTCCTCGCTGCCGGACCGGCAAACCCTCGAAATTCGCTGGTAACACGATGTCTGCGCAAGCCTCCCATTCGGCGGCGAGGACGCCGCCGGTCCAGCCGGCGAGACGCCAGCGTTCCGATCGCGAAGTCCGAGTGAAATCGCTAGTGCGCGAGTACTTCTGGCGCTTCTTCGCCGATGCCGCGAATGACGTCGTCGACGCTGTCGCCGCCCAGGAGTAGGGCGAAGGATGAGCGCCAGATGCGGGCGAGTTCGGGGACGCGGGTGCGAATCAGCGGAATGCCGTTGCGTTCGATGAGGAAGGCCGCGATCTCCGTGCGGCCGATGCGCATCGCCTTCATCCCATGTTGCTTCGCGAGTTGGAGCACTGCCTCGGATTGAGAGGTTGAGACGATCGCGCGGGCTTGCGATTCGCCGAAAAGGAGTGCGATGGCATCGACGTCCGTGTGATTTGCGAGCTCGACGTGGCATCCGAAGCCATCCATCGCACACTCAGCGAGCGCGATTGCCAGGCCACCGTTGGAGATGTCGTGCGCGCTGCGGACGAGGCGGTGCTCGTAGGCGGCGAGGAAGAATTCGACGAGCGCTTTTTCGCGATCGAGGTCGACGCGCGGCGGAGCGGCGAGAGCGTCCGGCATCGACATCTGCTGCCATTCCGATCCGCCCAGTTCGTCGCGAGTTTCGCCGAGCAGGATGATGTCGAGGCCAGATTCGGGGAAGGCGATCTCGCAGCCGTCGGTGTCGCGTTCGAGGATGCCCACCATCCCTACCGTCGGCGTCGGCAGCACCGCGCGGCCCTCGGTCTCGTTGTAGAACGACACGTTGCCGCTGATGACCGGCGTGCCGAGGGCGATGCAGGCCTCGCTGATGCCGCGGATGCATTCGGCGAACTGCCACATGATCTCGGGGCGTTCGGGCGAGCCGAAGTTGAGGCAATCAGTGATCGCGACCGGCCTGCCGCCGCTGACGGCGATGTTGCGCGCGGCCTCGGCCACCGCCTGTTTGCCGCCTTCGTACGGATCGAGGAAGCAGTAGAGCGGATTGACGTCGCTCGTCATCGCCAGCGCGCGGCCGGTGCCTTTGACGCGGACGATCGCCGCGTCACGCCGCTCCGGACGCGCGATCGTATTCGTGCGCACCGTCGTGTCGTACTGCTCCCAGATCCAGCGTTTCGAACAGAGGTTGGGCGATGCGATGAGGCGGAACAGCTCCTCGGTCAGGTCGCCATCATCAACATGTTGACGAGCGAGTGATTGCGGGATCACGCGCTCCGGCGCCGACATCGGACGCTCGTACACCGGCGCCTCGGTCGAAATCGGATCGACAGGGATCGCCGCCACTTCCTCGCCATCCCAGAGCAGCCGCACGAATCCGTCATCCGTGACTTCGCCAACGACGGCGGCGTTGAGGTCCCACTTCTCGAACGTGCGGACGACTTCGTCCTCGCGGCCGCGTTTCGCGACGATCAGCATCCGTTCCTGCGACTCGCTGAGCATGATTTCGTACGGCGTCATGCCGCTCTCGCGAACCGGAACGCGATCGAGATTCATGCGTACGCCCGTGCCCGCGCGGCCGGCCATCTCGAACGATGACGACGTCAATCCGGCGGCGCCCATATCCTGAATGCCGACGACCGCGTCGGACTCCATGATTTCCAGACACGCTTCGAGCAGTAGCTTTTCCGTGAATGGATCGCCGACCTGCACCGTGGGACGTTTCTCCTCGGACGCCTCGTCGAATTCGGCGGAGGCCATCGTGGCGCCGTGAATGCCGTCGCGTCCCGTTTTCGAGCCGACGTAGATGACCGGATTGCCAACGCCGCTGGCGGTGCCGGTGAAAATGCGGTCACGCGTGGTCACGCCGAGGGCGAAGACATTGACGAGGATGTTGCCGTTGTAGCTGCGGTGGAACGACGTCTCGCCGCCGATGGTGGGGATGCCGATGCAGTTGCCATAACCGCTGATGCCGCGCACGACGCCGTCGACGAGGTACTTCATGCGCGGCGCGTCCAGCTCGCCGAAGCGCAGCGAATCGAGGCAGGCGATCGGTCTTGCGCCCATCGTGAAGATGTCGCGCAGGATGCCGCCGACGCCGGTGGCCGCGCCCTGGTACGGCTCGATGAACGACGGATGGTTGTGCGACTCCATCTTGAATGCGGCCACCCATCCGTCGCCGATGTCGATGACGCCGGCGTTTTCGCCGGGACCCTGCACGACGCGCGGTCCGGTTGTCGGAAACTTGCGCAGGTGCACGCGCGACGATTTGTAGGAGCAGTGCTCCGACCACATCACGCTGAAGATGCCGAGCTCCGTGTAGTTCGGCGAGCGCCCGAGGATCTGTTCGACGCGCTCGTACTCGTCGGGCGTCAGTCCGTGCGCGGCGATGACCTCGGCGGTGATGCCCGGCTCATTCATGCGCCGATTGTGTCAAAAAAAGAGCCGCCGAGGCGGCGGCTCTCACATTCCAACCCTGCAAGAAATCAGTCGCGCGAGCCGGGCTCGGGATGGCGCATGTGCATCTCCATCTTGTTGTGCGCCATGTCGTGATGAAGCGCTTCGAATTTCGCTTTCTGGTCGGGCGTCAGGATCGCCGTCAGCTTCGCATGCGCGGCTTCGTGCGCGGCCTTGACCTGGTTTTCGATCGAGCGGACGGCGAGGAACTGCTTGCCGACGGCCGTCGCATCGGGATTCGAGGACGAGGCGAGCGACTCCAACTGCTCGTGCGCTGCCATGAGCTGGTGGTGCAGCGGCTCGACGCTGGCTTGCAGCTGCTGGTGGATGCTGTCCCATTGGACCTGCTGATCGGCGCTGAGTCCGAGGGTGGTGGCGATCTCGCCGGGATCGGGTCCCATCATGCGCATCTTCATGTGCGGTTCCTGGGCGAGGGCGAGTGATGCGGCGGCGGTGATGCAGAGTGCGAGAACGATTCGTTTCATGTTCAGTGATTCCTTTCGTCGAGCAATGTACGCATGGTACGCCGCGGAGTGATCAACCCGAGGAAAGCGCTTTGTAAGAAACGTAAAACCCGCATGGGCGCTCGATTTTCGCGCAAATGCCGATGCTAGACTCGATCGCATGAAGGGGAGCCGCAGCGCTGTCGCAGCGCTCATTTCGCTCGCGGCTCTCGCCACTGCGATCATCCTGCTCGGCACGCTGCAGCATCGCTGGATCCGTGAAGTTGCCGACGCCGAACGGCAGCGGATGCGCGCCGGCATCGAGTTCGCCGCGCAGCACTACCGGGAAGACTTCGATCGCGACCTGACCGGGTTGTTCTTCGCATTCCAGATGCCGTTGCCGGAAGCGACGCCCGACCACATGCTGCACCGGTATGACGAATGGGCGGCGTCCTCGCGCGATCCGCGCATCGTCAAAGCCATCTACTTCGTGCCGGAGGATTTCGAGAAGATTCAGCTCATCGATCCGTCGACACGGCGCGCGCGTCCGGTTTCGTGGCCTGCCTCGCTGGCATCTGTCCGGCCGATGATTGCCGCCGAGGTCCGCGGAGGTTCGCCGGTCAGGCCGTTCCTTCCGACATCGATGGTGCTCGTGGTTCCTTGCGGCATCCCGCGCGTGATGATGGAGCGTCATCATCAGGAAATGATGGGCATCCATCAGAAGGTGATGATGATGGAGTCGATGCCGTTCTCCGCGTTTACGGTCATCGAGCTCGATCGCAGCTACATCGCGCGCGTCCGGCTGCCGGAACTTACGCGCCGCTACTTCGATACGCCCGAGGGCCGGCAGTACGAAGCGGCCGTCGTGGCCTCGGATAGCGGCGAGGTGCTCTATCGCTCCGATGGCGGCACGGCGCCGTTTCAAGCCGATTTCACCGTTCCGATTTTCGGCATTCTCGGTCTGCGCCGCGTGCGCGATGAAGGGCCGTTGATGATGCGCGTTGAACCAAAGAACGACCCGCCGGGTTGGCGACTGATGGTGCGCTACCACGCCGGTTCACTCGACTCGATCATCACGGCGGGCGTGCACCGCAATCTCATCCTTACATTCGGCATTCTGGCGGTGCTGGCCGGTACCGTGCTCGCGCTGCTGGTGATGCTCCGCGGCGCCGAGCGGCTGCGTTTGCAGCAGTTGGAGTTCGTGGCCGGCGTCACGCACGAACTGAACACTCCCGTCGCCGCGCTGACATCCGCCGGCCAGAATCTCGCTGACGGCATCATCACCGAGCCGTCGCAGGTGTCGCGATACGGAACGGCGATCGTGAAGGAGTCGCGGCGATTGACGGAGATGATCGGACAGGTGCTCGCGTATGGCGGGATGGAGTCGCGGCGGAAGTTGCCGCACGTTCCTGTCGACGTTGCGAATGTGATCGATGAAGCGATCGCAAATTGTCGCTGGATGGCGGAAGAGCAGTCGGTCGTGATCGAGACGAATGTCGATCGCCCGTTGCCGCTCGTAGGCGGTGACGCCGCCTCGCTCACTCGCGCGGTGCAGAATTTGATCGCGAACGCGATCCGGCACGGTGCCGCGGGAAAGTGGGTTTCGATTCGCGCGGTCGCCGAGGATCGCAGCGTCGCGATTTCGGTCGAAGATCGCGG
>JAXDIO010000364.1:0-13746 GCA_034663965.1 Thermoanaerobaculia bacterium
AGCCATTCGCGGCCGCTCATTCCGATGTACAGACTCTGCACGAGTTGCTTCCAGGTCGCTGCCAGCAGCGCGACGAAAACCAGCAGCACGGCCACGGCCGTGTGCGGAGCGCCCACGATTTCCGCCAATCGATGCAATCGTTCGATCACGAGCGGCCACGTACGCGATAGTTTCAGCGCTGGCGGAGTCGCGACGAGCACGAGAAGCCACGCAGCAAGCGTGCTCCAGATCGTCACCTTGAGTTTGGCGGCGATCAGCGATGCGCTGGTAAGCGGGCGCGTAGCGATGAATCTCGTCATGGTCGATCCGCTGACCGTCGCTGCGGCGAAAATCGCCAGGAGCGGTGGCGTGGTCAACACGACGATCAACATCTCGTAGACGAGCACCGGCGTGTCGCGGAAGAGAAAAAGTAGCGACAGCTCGAACGGCAACACGATGGCGACCAGGGCCGGCAGCGAACGGCCATGCTGCCGCCACTCCAGCCACATCTGCGCGCGGGCGGGTGAGCGAAAGTGGTCGCGCCGACGAGGAAAGGCGATGCGTCCCAGTCGAAGGAACAGCGGCCGCCAATCGGGTTCGTCGCCGCGCCGCGCACGTGCGATTGCGAAACGGGCGGCGACAAATGCGAGTGGAACGTGCGGTGCGAGGATGGCCAGCATCACCAGCTCACCCGCTTTGAAGTTGAGCGCGAGCATGACGATGGTGTCGATCGCTGCGAGCCAGAGGATGGTGATGACCACCCGCAAACCAGGCAGGGCATACGGCATCCACGTCAGAGCCTGCGTCCACGCCAGCAGCGATGCAGCGAGCAGCGCGGGCCAGATCACCGGCACTTCTACACCGGATGGCCACGACGCCAACAACCTCGTTACCGCCCAGAGGATGGTCATTGCTGCGGCGCCGTAAACCATCGGCCATGCTGCCAGCGCGCTGTTCGTGACCGGCAACGTGAACATCCGCGCGGGATACATCGATCGCCGCGCCGAGAGGTCGCCGGAAAGGCCGAAGCTGAACACCGAGACGAAGTAGAGAAACGTCGCCGTAAGAGGGACGGCCACCACGAGTGCGAAACTCAGCTCATCATCGATGTGGACGTGCCGCCCCGTCGCGTACAGGAACGCCCTGATGAATGCCAGGCCGAACGGATACGCGGTCATGGCCATCAGTCCCCAGCGATGGCGCCGGCGGAACTCCCAGGCAATCGCAGCGGCGGCAGATCGCATTACGTCTCCGAAGCTGCCCCGGCGTGAGCGATGAAAATCTCATCAAGCGTCGGGACGTGGTCTCCGTCGCGATGCGACTCTTTGATCTCGTTTAGCGGTGCACTCACGACGATCCGGCCGCCGCTGATCATCGTGACGTGATCGGCCACTTGCTCCACTTCTTCCAGCAAGTGCGACGAGAACAGCACCGTCCGCCCCTCTTCGGCGACGCTGCGAATGACCGCGCCGAGAATGTCGCGCCGGACGATCGGATCGAGGCCCGACGACGGCTCGTCCAGCACCAGCAATTCCGGCCGATGCGCGAGCGCGATCAGCAGTCCCGCGCGCGCTTTCTGCCCCTTGGAAAGACTCTTCACTTTCGCCATCGGATCGAGCGCGAACATCTTCCGCAGTTCCTCGGCGTACGCGTCGTCCCAAGCAGTATAGAAAGCGCGCGAGTAACGAATCAGTTCTTCGACGCGCATCCAGCCCGGAATGTCGTTCTCTTCGGAGAGATATCCGACGCGCGACAGCACCGCCACCGGATCGGCGACCGGATCATGGCCAAAGATGCGAACCGAGCCCTCCTGCGCGCGAAGCAGGCCGAGGATGTGTTTGATGAGCGTGGTCTTGCCCGCTCCATTCGCGCCGACGAGACCGTAGACCGCACCGCGCGGCAGCATCAGCGTCACCGAAGCCAGCGCCGTTTTGGCGCCGAAGCGGCGCGTCAGCTCGGAAACCGCGATGACGAATTCACTCATGAAGCGAATGCGGATGGATCGCGCGAGTGTACCGCCAACCGCTGAGCGCAGTTTGTTGAGAACTCGAGCCTACTTGCCCGCGATGATGTTGTGCGTTTCGATGACGTCCGGAGTCCCTGGGTCGACACCGGCTTCCTGCAGGATCGGCATCAACGTCTGACCGAAGCGGTCGAAATTCTCCATCGTGTCCCAGATGTCCGAAACGCGAAGCGCGTCGAGCGACCCGAACGCAACGTGAAAGAGCCTTCCCTGCGGCGAACCCGCGCCGGCGGCGGCCAGACGTTTGATGACCTCGTCATACTGCTGCGACGACATTGACTTCGGAACAAAGCGAACGACGAATGGCATGTGAATCTCCCTTCTCTTTCGACGATATACGAGGCCACCGGCCATCCGGTCGTATTCGTTCACCTAACTTTCAGCGCGACGCGCCGTTTAACGATCTCAGGAGGCGGCTGATGCGAAACACGATCCTTGGCTTTGTGGTGATGGCGATGGGTCTGTCCATGCCGGCGCGCAGCCAGGAACCGCGCGCCGAAGTGCTGGTGCTCGGCGTCTACCACATGGCCAATCCCGGGCACGACATCTTCAACATGCCGGCGGACGACGTGCTCGCGTCCGGGCGACAGCAGCAGATCGCCGAGCTGGCGTCAGTGCTGAAGAAGTTCAAGCCGACGAAGATTGCGGTCGAGAATGATTCGCAGCGCAAGCTCAACGAGCGGTACGCGCAATACCTCGCCGGTCAATACGTCCTGACCGCAAACGAGATCGATCAGATCGGACTGCGGCTGGCGAAAGAGTTGGGGCACACCGCAATCTACGCCGTCGATGCCGATGGCGATTTCCCGTTTCAGCGCGTCATCAATTTCGCCAAAGCGAAAGGAGAGTCCGCCAAGGTCGATGCACTCATGGCCGACATCGGATCGATGGTGAAGGCGCAGGGCGAATATCTGAAGAGTCACACCGTCCTCCAAACGCTGCTCTACATGAACGCGGATGCGAAGGTGGCGGAGGACGTCGGCTTCTACTACCGCGAAGCCCACTACGGCGAGCCCGGCGACTACGCGGGCCCCGACCTGCTGACCGAGTGGTACCGCCGGAACATTCACATCTTCAACAACGTGACGAAGCTGATGGCCTCGCCCGACGACCGCATCCTCCTCATCTTCGGCGCCGGCCACCTCGGCTGGCTACGGCAGGATGTCGCTTCCGATCCGACGTTGCGGCTCCGGAAGTTGGAGGAGTTCGCTCCTGCGGCCCATTGACATCGCGAAAAAACTCGTCCCTTTGACGATCCACAGGGACCGGTTTCACGCGGAGGCGCGGAGAGGCGGAGTATTGGCCGCGACGACGGCTATACTTCGGCACAAAACACAAGGAGCGAATATGCGGAAGATGTCCGGACTCGGCATTTTTGTCGCGGTATTTTTCTCGATCATCGTCCAGGCCCAGCAGGGCGGTGCGGTTCGCGGACGAGTGACGATCGCGTCGGACGGATCGCCGTTGCCGGGCGTGACCGTCTCGATCGACGAGCTGAATCTCAACGCCGTCACCGACGCTGAGGGGCGCTATCAGATCGTCGTCCCCGCCGCGCGCGCCGGGCAGAGCGTCAAAGTCAGCGCCACGTTGCAGGGGTTTCAAACGCGTACGGCCACGGCCACGCTTGGAGCGGGCGAGGTGACGGTCGACCTTGCGATGCGGGTTTCGTTCGGCCAGGAGATCACGGTCGGATCACGCGCCGTCAACGCCGAAGCCGAGAAAGCGGTGCCGGTGGACATCATCACGCATGCGCAGATCGAGTCGGCGCCGTCGACGGAGACGAATCAGATCATCCAGAAGGTGGCGCCTTCGTTCAACTTTCCACGGCCGACACTTTCCGACGGCACCGACAGCGTCCGTCCCGCGACGTTGCGCGGCCTGGGTCCCGATCAGGTGCTGGTCATGGTGAACGGCAAGCGGCGGCACGTCGCGGCGCTCGTGAACGTGAACGGCACGGTCGGCCGCGGGTCCGCCGGCGTCGACCTCAACGCCATTCCGGCGTCGGCCATCGACAGCGTCGAAATCCTTCGCGACGGTGCGGCCGCGCAGTACGGATCGGACGCCATCGCTGGCGTTCTCAATCTCGTTCTGAAGTCGGACGCCCAGCCGCTGAAGCTGGAAGTAAAGGGCGGCTCGACGACGCACGGCGACGGCCAGATGGTCGACTCCAACCTCAGCGGCGGATGGAACGTCGGCCGCGGCGCCGTCTTCGCCACCGTCGAGTACCGCGATCGTTACGACACCAATCGCGCACTCAACGATCCGCGCGATCAGATCGTGAAGGGCGACGCCGGACACAACGCCGTCTCCCAGCCGAATACGCACTGGGGTGATGCGTACGAGCGCGACATCATGTCGCTCGCCAACCTCAATCTTCCGATTAGCGCGGACGGCAAGCAGGTCTTCTACGCCTTCGGAACGTACGATCTGCGTCACGGATCGGCGGGCGGAAACTATCGCCGCGCGCTCGACGCCACCGACTGGCCGCAGATCTATCCGCTCGGCTACCTTCCGCTGATCGAGCCGCGAATCGCGGACCAGGCATTGACCGCCGGCGTGCGCGGCCAGGCCGGCTCGTGGTTTTACGACGCCAGCGCCGGCTACGGCCGCAACAAGATGGATTTCTACGTCCGTCATTCGCTCAACGTTTCGCTTGGTCCGGTGGGGAATCAGACCTCGTTCTATGCCGGGGCGCTCGGCGATCGCCAAACGACCGCGAACGTCGATTTCTCCCGCGGCTTCAACCTCGGACTGGCCGGTCCGATCAACGTCGCCGCCGGCGTCGAATATCGTCGCGAGGGGTATCAGGTCATCGCCGGCGAACCGAATTCGTATATCGACGGAGGCAAACTGAATCAGGCCGGCGGCAAGGCCGCGCCGGGCTCGCAGGTGTTCCCGGGCTTCCGTCCTTCCAACGAGGTCGATGCCTCGCGCAACAGCAAAGCGATTTACGTCGATACCGAAGGCGACGTGCTGGCGCAACTTCGCGTCGGGATCGCCGCGCGGCACGAGAACTTCAGCGACTTCGGCGGCACGACGAACGAGAAACTCACGCTGCGCTACACGCCCGTCAAGCCGCTCATTTTCCGCGGCGCCGTCAGCACCGGTTTCCGCGCGCCGTCGCTCGGGCAATCGTGGTTCTCCGCGGCCAGCACGAATTTCATCCGCAGCTCCATCACCGGCAACGTCGAACCGTTCGATGTTTTGACCGCTCCCGTGAGCAGCCCAGTCGCCGTGGCGTTGGGCGCGAAACTGTTGCGACCGGAGACGTCACGGAACTATAGCGGCGGCGCGGTCTGGCAGCCGCTGTCGAACCTGGAGATGACAGCCGACTTTTTTCACATTGACATCAAGCATCGCATTGTTCTAACGGGTAACTTCACGGCGGCGGCCCTGGGGCCGATCCTCAACCCCCTGGGTGCGACGGGTGCGCGGTTCTTCACCAACGCCATCGCCACGCGGACAAACGGATACGATCTCGTCGTCAATCACCAGCGCTCGCTGCTCGGTGGCCATATCGATCTGTCGGCGGCATACAGCAACAACAAAACGAAAGTCACGCACATCGATGATCCGCCGCCGCAGCTCCGAGTCATCGGCGCCACCTTGTTCGACCGCGGCGAGATTCGTCGAACCGAATGCGGCCAGCCGCGCGACAACGCCCGTCTCATGGAGAGCTACACCCAGGGCGCCCTGAACTTCACCGCGCGGGAGAGCCGCTACGGCGAGTTCTGCAGCGCGACCATCAATCCGATCGACGACCAGACGTATTCGCCGAAATGGCTGACCGATCTCGAGCTCTCCTACCGCTGGAACAGCTACACGTTCGCCGTCGGCGCCGAGAATCTCTTCGATACCTTCCCCGACCGCAACCTGCGAGCCGGCACTCCATCGGGCTCCGCGCAGGTAGGCAGCGCGGGCGTGTTTCTCTACCCGATCAACTCCCCAATCGGGATGAACGGCCGCTTCGTCTACACGCGCGTGAGCTACAAGTTCTGACCGTACGTGAGGCGCCGGCGACGCATGCCGGCGCCTCTTGATCGGCGACGATGCATAATCGAGCCGTGAGCAGCGGTCCTGCCCCTGAAACTGATCTCTTCGCGGCCGTCGTGGATGGCGCCGGAGTGGGGATTGTCGTCCTCGATCCGCAGCGGCGCATCGTCGTCGCCAACGCGGCCTTCTGCGATCTTCTAGGATCCGCGAAAGATGACGTGGCGGGAATCGATGAGCGCGAGTTGACGGAAGACAACGATTCCGATCTTTTTCAGGATCTGCTGTCCCGCATCCGAACGCGCTACACGGTCGACAAACGCTATCGCTACAAGAACGGTCCCGACGTTTGGGGACGCGTGACGATGACGATGTTGCGCGGCGGCGGCGAGTACGCAATCGCCGTCGTCGAGGACATCACCGCGAAGCGCGACGTCGAGCAGGCGGCCGACGAGGCTCGTCGCGCGCATGAGCGATACGCGCTCGTCGCCCGCGCGACGAACGACGTGATCTGGGATTGGGATGCCGAGCACGGCACGATCATCTGGAACGACGCGCTGCAGACGATGTTCGGCTACGCGCCGGATCAGATCGACAACCGTCTGCAGTGGTGGGACAGCCATCTGCATCCGGATGACCGCGAGCGCGTCGTCTCCGGCATCAACGGCATCATCGAGAAGGGCGGCTCGTCGTGGACCGACGAGTATCGTTTCGAACGCGCCGACGGCAGCTTCACCGAGGTGCTCGACCGCGGGTATGTCGCGCGAGCAGAGGATGGGAAGCCGGTTCGGATGATCGGCGCGATGCTCGACGTCACGGAGCGCAAGCGCGCGGAACGCATCGCCACGTTCATGGCCGAGGCCAGTGCGGTGCTGGCGTCGTCGCTCGATTACCACGTCACACTCGCGCGCGTCGCCGAGTTGACCGTGCCGGTGCTCGCTGATTGGTGCATCGTCGATCTCCGCACCGGCAACGAAACGTACCAGCGGCTTGCGATCGTGCATGAAGACGGCGCGAAGGTGGAGCTCGCGCGCGACGCGTTCGGCGACGACGTTCGCGAGGTCATCATCAGCGGCGCGCCGAAACTGATCGAGCGCGTTGCCAACACGCTCGACATTCGCTCCGCGCTGATTGTGCCGTTGGTCGTCGTGGGCGGCGACCGTCCGCTCGGCGCGCTCACGCTGGCCATGAGTCATTCGCGGCGGGTGCTGTCGGAACGCGATCGTGCCGTCGTCGAAGACGTCGCGCGCCGCGCGGCCATGGCCATCGAGCACGCGCGGCTCTACGACGACGCGCAAAAAGCGAATCTGGCCAAGGACGAGTTCCTGGCCATCCTCTCCCACGAGCTCAGCACGCCGCTCACGATCATCCTCGGCTGGTCGGGAATCCTCAGCCGCGAAGACGTTTCGCCGGAGGAGTTGCTGCAGGGCGTGGAGAGCATCCGTGCCGGCGCGCTGGCGCAGGCGCAACTCATCGACGACGTGCTCGATCTTTCGCGCGTGACGACCGGCAAGCTGCGCCTCGATGTGCTGCCGGTCTCGATCGGACAGCTCGTGGCCGATTCGCTGACCGCCGTCCGCGTCGCTGCCGCAGCGAAACGGATCGACCTCATCGCACCCGACACCACCACCGCCGGCACGGTACTCGGCGACGGCAATCGACTCCGCCAGGTGATCTGGAACCTGTTGACGAACGCGATCAAGTTCACGCCGGCTGGCGGCAAAGTGACGGTGCAGTTGGAGAACACGCCGGACACTGTCCGCCTGATCGTGACCGATACCGGCAAAGGCATCCCGCGCGATTTCCTCGCGCATGTTTTCGAGCCGTTCCGTCAGGGCGACGCGTCGACGACGCGCGCGCACGGCGGCCTCGGGCTCGGTCTCGCCATCGTCCGTCACCTCGTCGAAGGTCACGGCGGGACGGTTGCGGCCTTCAGCGATGGTGTCGATCGCGGCGCGCGCTTCGTCGTCGAACTGCCGTCCGTTCCGGAGTCGTTCGATGCGTCGTCCGGCAAGAATCTCCGTGCGTCGCGCTCCGAACTGGCTGGCGTGCGCGTGCTGTTCGTCGACGATCAAGCGGACGCGCGCGAACTCGCCCGGGTGATTTTTTCCAACGCCGGCGCGGAGTCGACGATCGCGTCGTGCGCATCGGAAGCACTCGAGGCGCTGGAGCGGCTGCCGATCGACATCGTCGTGGCCGACATCGCCATGCCCGAAGTCGACGGCTACGCGCTGATCGCCGAAATCCGCCGCCGCGACGCGCTCGTGCAACGGCACACACCCGCGGTTGCCGCGACCGCGTATCGCGGCGACGACGATCGCGCGCGCGCCCTCGCCGCCGGATTCGACGCCTACGTCAAGAAGCCGATGGATGCAGCGACGTTGACGTCGACCGTCGCCGGCGTCATGGCCGCACGCACGCGCTGATTACTCGATGCGCTTGGCCGGTGCGTCCCGGCCTCCCTGATGCAGAACGACACTCGTAGCTCGCCCGTTCGCATCGACGACGAACGTGAGCTGCGCGTCGACGACTTTCAAGAAGAAGTTGTGATCGTCCTCGGCGAAGATCTCGAATCGCGGCTGACCCGTGGCTTGCGCGTAGAGATGGTCGCCCTCGCGCGTGACGCTCAGGATGAAGTTCGGAGCGAGCTCGTAACGGCCGGTGTACTTCTCGATGACGGCGGCGTCCACCTTCACTTCCTTGCGCTCTTTCGGAGGCCCGATCTGATTCCCGGGCGTGTTGTGGCCGTTCTGATGGAGCACGATGCTCGTTGCGCGTCCGTTCGCATCGACGACGAATGTGATCTGGGCGTCGACGACCTTGTAGAAAAATTCACGCTCGCTCGCGGCGAAGATTTCGGCTCGCGGCTGGCCCGTGGCTTGTGCGTAAAGCTGGTCGCCGTCGCGCGTGATGGTGATGACGAATGTCGGAGCGAGCTGGTAGCGGCCGGTGTATTTCTCGAGGACGGCCGCGTCCACCTTCACCTCCTGGCGCTGTTTTGGAAGCTGGAGGAGCGGCACGGCGGGATCGAGAAGATGGAGGCCGATGTCGTCGGGGCCGGCGGTTGTCGATGTGTTCGAGAGGACGACGACGCCGGTGCGGCTCTTCAGTTCGAATCCGATCCAGGTGCGGTAGCCGCCGGTGCCGCCGTTGTGCCAGATGATCTCGTGTCCGTCGCGGGTCCAGATATGCCAGCCGAGGGCAATCTCGAGGTTTGGGGTGCCGGTCGGACGGCGCGTTGCGAGCATTGCGGCCATCGACGATGCGAGCGGTGACTTCTCGATGCCGATGTTTGCGGCGAGGAAGGTCAGCAGATCGTTGGTGTTCGACCGCAACGCACCCGCGCCGGCCAGCGCCGGAAGATCCCAGTTCGAGACCGGCTGAAGAGCGGCGTCGTGCCCGATTGCGAGGCGATCCTTCATCGCGTTCGACAGCGTGATCGCGGTGCTCTTCATCGCGAGCGGCTCCAGAATCCGGGTCCGCACCAGCGTCTCGTAGTCCATCCCGGCCCGGCGCGCGAGCACGTGGCCGAGCAGGCCGCCGCCGAGGTTCGAGTATTCGTACGTGGAGCCGACGTCGCGCGTCAGTTGAACGGTCGCGAGGAACTCGTACAACTGCGCCACGGTGTAATCGGCGAATGGATTGGCGGGATCTTTCGGATTCAGGTTCGACGGCATGTATGGCAGTCCGGACGTTTGCGTGGCCAGATCGACGAGCGTGATTTTCTTTCCGCCGCGATCCGGCATCTTCACGTTCGGCGGAAGGTATTTCGAAACAGGATCGGTGAGCGCGACCTCACCGCGTTGCACCATGTCGGCGAGCAGCAGCGACGTGAAGACCTTCGTCACCGAGCCGATTTCGAAGACGGTATTCGCGTCGACCGGCTTCCCATCCTTCGCGGTCTTGCCGTATGCGACGACGCGCCGCCCGGTTGGATCGATGACGCCGACGACGATCCCGACGCTCTGATGCTGCACGTCGATGCGATCGGCGAGGATGGCGCGGATGTCAGCGTCCGATAACACGGCCGCCACCGCTGCATTTGAAAGAAACAGAAGACTCAGAACGGCTGCGATGCGCTTAATCAAGCTTCCTCCTGAAGACGCGCCAGCGCGTCGATCTGTTTTTGGTAGCGGCGCGCCATCCACAAGTTCACCGGAATCGTTGCGAGCGCGAGGACTATGAATGAGATGGTCTCGATTCGAATGAAAGTGAAAGTGGGTTCTTCCGGATGCGCCTGCGCGAAGCCGGCCGAGAAGACGAGCGGACCGGGAACGAAGAGCAGGATGCGCCACCAGAAACGCGAGCCCAAGTGATGAAAATCGCGCTGCCGCACCAGCTCGTTGCGAAGGTGCTGCAGCGTTCCGCTTGCATCGATCGGAAGTGACCGAAAGCGGTTCGCGCGAATCTGCCACGCCAGATAGCTGACGCCGATGATTGTGAGAACGGCTCCAACGGTTTGCAGCGTGTTCATCCCACCAACGAACATCCATCCGGCGAAGACCCCGATCAGCGTCGCACACACGAGATAGCCGTCGATGGTGCGGCGCCGCAGCTTGCGGTTCAAAGTCTCAATCCTTTTTCGAACGTCTTCCGTTCTCATGCGGAATCCGTCGCTGCTCTGCGTCTGCCAGAGCGCGACGACATCGTCATTCTTCATTGCGCTCTCCTTTGCCGAAACGTCCGGCCAGAATCTTCTTGATGCGATGGATCTTCGTGGCCACGTTGCCCGCGGAGATGCCGGTGATTTCGGCGATGCCCGCGGCGTCGGTCCCTTCGAGGTAGAGCAGGATGACCTGCCGCTCGATCGGCTTCAGTTGCTGGATGAATTCGCGCAACCGCTCCAGCGATTGCTGCCGGTCGAACGCATCTCCGGAATCGCCGGCAACCGTCAGATCGTCAACGTCATCCAGACTGACCAGCGGACGCTTGCCGGCGCGCTGATGCCGGACCACATGCGAGGCCGCCACGTTGTGCGCAACGCGATACACCCATGTACGTAGCGAGCAGTTGCCGGCGAACCCTTCGAAGCTGCGCCAGATGGCGAGGTGGATGTCCTGGAGCAGATCGCGGCATTTGTCACGATCGAATTCATACGAGCCTGCCAGCCGCTCCAGCGCCGCGCCAAATACGCTCGCCGCTTCCTCATAAAGTGCATCCTGCGACGCCATCAGCCGAAGTGTCCTCCGAATGAGGTAGTCGGCGAAGAAGCGCGTTTCTTACATGAGAGGGGCCGTACGTACAATGCGACGTATGGATCCACGCGATATCCGCACTTGGGCAGCGAATCATCGCGCTGCGGCGGCTCGGGAGGCGATGGAAACGCGCCGCCATCCTATGAGTGCCGGGCAGGCCTTTGCATCGGCGCTCGCTCTGATCGCGTTTGATGAGCAGCAAAACGGTTCTCCATTTTCCCGTCGCGATCCCGTATCAGACCGTGAGGACGAGCAGATGTGGGCCACATGGACCAAGCTCCGCGAGCGGTGGCGCAATGGCGACTGATGCCCGCTACCTTCGCGTCCACGGAACGTCGGCCACGCCGTTCTTGTGATTCGCGAAGCGGGCGGCCACGAAGAGGAAATCGGAGAGCCGATTGAGATACGTGATCGACGACTTCGTCGCGTCATCGTCATCGTTCAGCGATACAACCAGCCGCTCCGCGCGGCGGCAGACTGTGCGCGCGACGTGAAGCTGCGCGGCGGCGAGCGTGCCGCCCGGAAGAATGAACGTCTTCAGCGGCGCCAGTTCCGATTCCATCGCGTCGATGTCGTGCTCCAGCGACATCACGCGGTCTGCCGGCGGTCCGGCGAAGCGCGACGTGCCCGGCGACGCGAGGTGCGCGCCGATGTCGAACAGGTCGGACTGGATCGCGTGAAATTGTCCGTCGAGCGATGACGCCGGCCAGCTCGCGCGCGCGACGCCGAGGACGGAGTTGAGTTCGTCGATGGTGCCGTAGGCTTCGATGCGCGCATCGTCCTTGCGAACGCGCGCGCCGCCGAAGAGCGAAGTCTCACCGGTGTCGCCGGTGCGCGTGTAGATCTTCACGCCTCGGCTTCGAGCTGCCGGATCCGCTCCTTCACCACCATCTCGGCGAGGTCGGGAATCACTTCCCAGGCGATGTTGCGCACCACCTGCTCCGACATCAACTGCACGACGCGGCGGGCGATGCGATCCACCTGCTCATCGGTGAGATCAGTGACCTGGGGATTGACGTCCGTGATCTGCGGATTGACGTCATCGGTGATCTGGTCGTTGACGTCATCGGTGATCTGCGAGTTCACGTCGTCCGTAATCTGATTGTTGACGGGCGGCGCGTGATCCGGCGCCTCCTCGGCGGCGAACGGCGACTCAGCCGGCGCCGCTTCCGCGAACGGATCGGTGGCCGGAGCCCAAGCAGGCTCACTCGACGCGGATGCCGACGCCATCTGCTCCATCTCTTCGAAACTCATCTTCGGAAACGCGCGGGTCTCTCCGCCGAATGCGGCAGGCGCTTCATCCCACGGCGATGCTTCCGGCTCCGCGGGCGCGCCGAGCGTTTCGAACGGCGGCGGCTCGGACGGCTGCGCGGCCTCGGCCATCTGCCGCATCTCTTCGAAACTCATCTTCGGAATCGCGCGCGTGGAGGCGTCGTCCTGCTGCGGCTCGTCCCACGGCGACGGCTCGGGAGCCGGTGGCGGCGGCGGTGGTGCAGGTTCATCGAACGACGGCTGCGACGCCGACGCCATCTGCTCCATCTCTTCGAAACTCATCCGCGGAAATGCGCGGGTTTCGCCGCCGAATGCTGCCGGCGTTTCGTCCCACGGCGACGTCTCCGGTTCGTGTACCGGCTCCAGCATGGCTGGCTGCGGCGCGGTGGGCGGCTCGTTCGCCAGCTGCTCCATCTCCTCGAAACTCATCCGCGGAAACGCGCGCGTCTCGCCGCCGAATACAGGCTCAGAGGGAGCGTCGAACGGCATGTCGGCAGCGAATGACGGCGCCGCCGCGGGAGCTGCGGCGAAGATGTCGTTGTCGTGCGTGAACGGATCGGCAGGCGCCTCGAACGCCGGTGATTCGTTGAACAGCGCGGCTGGCTCAGGCTCCGCGGCTGGCGCGTTCTGACTCTGCTGAATCAGCTCCTCGACCTTGTGAATGAGGCTCTGCGACTCGAACGGCTTCGTCACCACCGCGTCGCAGCCGGCCTTGTCGGCGCGGTCGGGATCGAACGGCTCGAACGTCCCCGTCAGCAGGATCACCGGGATGTTGCGGTACTCGGGATGCGACTTCACGTACTCGCAAACCTCGTAGCCGTTCTTCTCCGGCATGATGATGTCGGAGAGGATGATGTCCGGCCTCATCTCCGACAGTTTCTGGATCGCCTTGGCCCCGTTGTTGACCGCAGTCACCTCGTAGTCGCCGTCGGAAAAGGTCAGCTCGACGACTTTCTGAATGGTGATGCTGTCATCCGCGAGGAGGATTTTCTTCGCCATGGGATTCACTCCGATTGGATTTCCGGGAACTGTAGCAGTTACGCGGGATGCTGCTGCTTCTCGCGTTTGAAGACCATGCCGATGTGATCGGTGGCGCCGGTCTTGAAGTTGATCGAGGTGATGCTGACCAGCTCCCAGCCGTCGTCGCCGAGGCGGTTCAGCTCCTCGGCGCGCCGCGGATCCATCGAGTAATTCTCCGACCGGACGTTGATGATCTTGTACTCCCAGGTCTTCATGGGTCCGCCCCTCCCAAGTGCTGAACGCTAAGGGCGAAAGTGTAGCAGTTTC
>JAXDIO010000371.1:0-5941 GCA_034663965.1 Thermoanaerobaculia bacterium
GTTCTCCTCTCTACGGTTTTGGATGGACAAACCGCGGACAGTGTAATGCCGTCCGGGCATCCGCGTCCATCTGTATTTAAAGACTGAACAGCTTAAGTGAACGATTCTGGCGCGAAGGGGAGTCGCCCGGAAATCTTACGCGCTCTTTCCTTCCACCGCAAAGCCAAAATCGCGGGCCCTCCCGCGCTCAGCTCATGGCCCGTTTGTCGAACGCCTTCAGGCCCAGGAACATGAAGAGGGCGGTGAGGATCACCAGCGCGCTGAGGATCAGCGGCACCGGCATGTGCGGCACCGCCGGCGTCAGCGCGGCGCGCATCCCTTCAGACACGTAAACGAGCGGATTGATGAGCACCAGCCACTTCATCACCGGCACGTGGCTGAGTCCTGCCCATGGGTAATAGGTGCATCCGAACATGATCATCGGCGCGACGATGACGCTGAACATCAGTCCGATCTGCTGCGGCGCGATGCCGGTGCCGAGGTAGAGGCCCATCGCCGAAAACGCCGCGCCGCCGAGGACTGTGACCACGAGAAGCAGTGGCGCGTTGTGGAAGCTGAGTCCGGGAATCGGTCCCATGATCAGCCGCGCCACCGGCAGCACGAACAGCGCCGCGACGATGCCCTGCAAAACGCCGGCGACGACTTTCTCGATGGCGATGAAGGTAATCGGCACCGGCGACAGCAGCCGGTCCTCGATCTCTTTCGTGAATCCGAAGTCCTGCATCATCGGCAGCGCCACCGACTGAATCGCCGAAAGTGTCAGGCTCAGCGCGACCACGCCGGGCAGCATCGTCGTCGAGTAGCCGGGAGGAATCATCCCCATCTTCGGCAGCAGAAAACCGAAGACGATGACGAAGAGAATCGGCTGCAGCGCCGTGCGAATGAGGAAGTACGGCAGCTCGCGGCGAGCGACCGTGAGGTCACGCAGCAGGATCGCCACGAACACGCGCGAGGGCGCGACGGGAGTGAGCGAATCGGCAGTCATGTCAGCTTCCTCCCAGTGAGCGAGATGAAGAGCGTTTCGAGGCTCGGACGCGAGAGATGGATGTCGCGAACGATCCTGCCGTGCGCTTCGCCGGCGTTGATAAGCGCTGGGATCAACTCGCCTCCCCGCTTGCTGAAGACGCGCAACAGCGAGCCGCGCGCCTCGGCGTTCGACACGCCTTCGATCGAGCGCGCCGCGTCGGCTGCGACTGAGGCATCGCCGTCGAACGTGACCTCGACCAGCGTATCGCCCGGCGCTTTCGCTTTCAGCGCCGCAGGCGTATCGAGCGCGAGCAGTTTTCCCTGATCGATGATGGCCAGCCGGTCGCAGAGCTGATCGGCTTCCTCCATGTAGTGCGTCGACATCACGATCGTCCTCCCCTGCCCGTGCAGCTCGCGCAGGATTTCCCACAGCGCAAGCCGCGCCTGCGGATCGAGGCCGACCGTCGGCTCGTCGAGGAAAATCACGCGAGGATCGTGCGTCAACGCGCGCGCGATCATCAGCCTCTGCTGCTGCCCGCCGGAGAGTTGATCGACCTTCGCGTTCATCTTGTCGGCGATCCCCAGCTTCTCCAACAGCTCCGTTCCGCGCCGCGTCGCTTCCGCGCGGGCAATCCCGAAGTAGGTAGCGTGGAAGACGAGGTTCTCGATGACGCTGAGGCTGCGATCCGGATTCGGCCGCTGCGGCACGACGCCAATGCGACGCCGCACCGCGGCCGGTTCGGTGGTGACGTTCGCGCCGGCGACGAAGGCTTCCCCCGAGGTGATGCGTACGCGCGTGGTGAGGATGCCGATGAGCGTTGTCTTCCCCGCGCCGTTCGGGCCGAGGACGCCGAAAAACTCGCCGTCGGTGACCGCGAGATCGAGCGAGTCGATGGCCACAATGCCGCTCGACGGCGGCGCAGGCGGTGCCGGCACACCGCGGCGTTTCTTGATCGCCGGCGCCGGATAGACCTTGCGCAACGAGCGGCTTTCGATGGCGTTCATTCGAGACGGCAAAGGATATCCGAACCAATCTGTAACGTTGCGGCGTCCGTAGTCACTACGAAAGCGAGATGACTGAGATGTTCGCTCAACTGCAATGGAACTTCGCGATCAACGACATGGGCCGCGCGCGGCTCGCGCACGCTAGCGCTCCGGCGTCCGTGGAGACGATCACTCCCGGCGAGTACCTGGTCACGCTGCCGCTCGCCCGCGCGCGAGAATTCGGATTCACCGCCGACGTCGAAGGCGCCTCCGGCTTCATCACCGCCACGCCCGGCGACGACGATGGCAACAAGCCCAACACCGTTCGCGTCCTCACCGTGCGGCCGGACAACACCTTCGGCCCGAATCCGTTCCGGCTAGTGTTGCGCAGCGCGTAGCGGATCAACGTAGCGCCGACGGCTCGTCGGCTGGACCGCCAGCGGCGCGCTGGCGCGTACAGTCGCCGCCGAGCCGGCGGCGGTCCAGCCGGCCAGCGGCCGGCGCTACGCTGGAGTCACTTCGCCGAGGCCATAAACCTTTCGATGTCCTCGGCCCTCCGTGGCGAACCGGATGACAGCAGCTTCGCGCCCGTCTCCGTGATCACGACGTTGTCTTCGATCCGCACGCCGATGCCTTCGTAGCGGTCGAGGTTTTTTGCGATCGAGGCTTGCTCTTCCTTCGTCAGCTTCAGATAGACGGGACTGGCCAGGACGTCGTTCTTGCGCACGTAAATCCCAGGCTCGACGGCGAAGACCATGTTCGGCTCGATCTTGCGATCGCGGTCAGTCACGTCGTGGGTGTCGAGGCCGATGTGGTGGCCGGGCGCGTGGCGAAAGTACATGTAGACCTGCCTCGGCTCGTTCTTCGTGATCAGTCCGAGGCGTAGCAACTCCCGGCCGACGATTGCGATCGCGGCATGATCGGCATCGCGGAAATGGCCGCCCGGCTTGAGCACGGCGATGGCAGCTTCCTGCGCTTCGTAAACAGCGGTGTGAATGGCGCGCTGGTCGGCGGTGAACTTGCCGCTGGCCGGATACGTTCGCGTCACGTCGGCGGAGTAGCCGAGGTACTCCGCGCCGAGGTCGGTCAGGAACAATCCCGCACGATCGACCGGCGCATTGTTGGCCATGTAGTGCAGCGTCGTCGAGTTCGCGCCCGAGGCTACGATCGACGGGAAACCCCAGCAGCAGGTGCCGAGGTCTTTGTAGGTGAAGTCGACGACGGCATCGACCTGGTTCTCGCTCGTCGCCGTCAGCACCCGTTTCATCGCCGCCTTCTGCGCGGCCTCGGTGATGTCGATCGCGCGCTGAATGATTGCGATTTCGGCGGCGCTTTTTACTTCGCGCATGGTCGTGAGCAACGGTTGCGCGTCGCGAAAACGGAGCGAGGCGAAGCGCTCGCGCAGATCCTTGACAAACTCCTGCTCGTCCGTCAGCGGCGGATTCGGGCCGAAGCTGCGCATTTCATTGACTGTCCAGACCTCGGCATTTCCAGCGGTCATCGCCGCGTAGAAATTCGGCATCGCCCGCGGCGGGATCCGTTCCGTCGATTCCGGCGACATCCACGCGCCGCCTGTAATCGCGGAGTTGACGAAGCCGCGCCACCGTCCCGATGACTCGATCCGTTTGACGCCGCTGATTTTCGTGATCTCGTCGCGCGGCGGAATCCGTCCCGTCCACACCTCCTGCTGCGGATTGCGATCGCGGACGAAGAGCACCTCGGCGAATTCGGGATCGCCCGGCACCATTACCAGCGTCGTGTCTTCCTCGTCGATGCCGGTGAGATAGAGAAGATCGTCGCTCTGCCGGAACGGCCACTCCTGATCGCCGCTGCGAATCTGCAACTTCGGCGAGAAGGCGACGAAGATCGCGTTCGGACCGATCGCCTTCGCCAGCCGCGCGCGGCGCGCCGCGTATTCGGACGCGTCGATGGTGGGCTTCTGAGCGAGGAGCGGCGCGGCCGCGATGAGTGCGATGAGAACGGTCAACAATCTGCGCATAGCCGGTATCGTAATCCGGTGAACTACCTCGCGCACCTGCTGTTGGCGGATCAAACCGCTGAATCGCTGATCGGGAACCTGGCCGGTGACTTTGTCAAAGGACGCATCGGCGACGAGGTACCGCTCGGAATCGCCGCGGGAATCCGCCATCACCGCCGCGTCGATGCCTTCACCGATTCGCATCCCTCGGTCGCCGCATTCCGCCGCGTGCTGATCCCTGAGCACGGCCACTACGCGCCCGTGATCGCGGATGTTTTCTTCGATCACTTTCTCGCGATCGACTTCACGCGCTACGCATCCGAGTCGTTGGAGGCGTTCCTGCGCCGCGTCTACGCCACGATCGATCCGCACATCGACGAACTTCCCGGACGCCTGCGCGTCGTCTATCCCCGAATGCGCGACGACGGCTGGCTGGAGTCGTACCAATCGCTCGAAGGAATCCGCCTCGCCCTCGGCGGCATCTCGCATCGACTGTCGCGCCGCCCGCAGCTCGCACCCGCGGTGCGGTTTCTGGAGGATGCCGAAACTCGGAGCGAACTCGAACGCCTCTTCCACGAATTCTTCCCCGACGTGATGGCCTTGGCGTAGCGCCGGCGGCTCGCCGGCTGTACCGCCGCCGGCTCGGCGGCAAGAGACTAGACGCGCCAGCGAGCCGCTGGCGGTCCAGCCGACGAGCCGTCGGCGCTACGCATACAATCCGCGCCGTGACCGACAAGAGCATCCAGGAAACGTACGCACCGCAAAATCGCTGCTTTGGTTGCGGGCCGGCGAATGAAAAAGGCTTGCGCATCCGCAGCTTCCGCGACGGCGAAGAATTCGTCTGCGATTGGACGCCGGAGCCGCATCACGCCGCGTTCGACAACGTCCTGAACGGCGGCATCATCGGCGCGCTGCTCGACTGCCACAGCAACTGGGCCGCGACGATCGTGCTGATGGAGCGCAACGGCAGTTCGACGCCGCCGTGCACCGTCACATCCGATTTCCACGTCTTCCTGAAACGCCCCACACCGATGTCGCCGCTGCGCATTCGCGCGCATGTCGTCGAAGCGTCGGACGATCGCGCCGTCGTCGAGGCATCGATCGAATCGAATGGAAAGATCACCGACACCTGCCGCGGCACGTTCGTGGCCGTCAAGGAAGGGCACCCGGCGTACCACCGCTGGTGATCCATGACCGCCGAACGCGACCGGCTGACCGGCGCTCCGCACGACATCGCCCAATGGCGAAAGTGGGGGCCGTACCTCGCCGACCGCGCCTGGGGCACCGTGCGCGAGGACTACAGCGCGAACGGCGATGCCTGGTCGTATTTACCGCACGATCTAGCGCGGTCGAAAACGTTTCGCTGGGGCGAGGACGGCATCGCCGGTTTCTGCGACCGCTATCAAATCCTCTGCTGGTCGCTGGCGCTCTGGAACGAGCAGGACGCAATCCTCAAGGAGCGTTACTTCGGCCTCGTGCCCGGCGAGGCAAATCATGGCGAGGATGTGAAGGAATGCTACTTCCACCTCGACGCGCTGCCGAGCCATGCGTATCAGCGCCTGCTCTACAAGTATCCGCAGCGCGCGTTTCCCTATGGTCAACTAGTTGACGAGAACCGGCGCCGCGGCGGACACGATCCGGAATTCGAGCTGATCGACACCGGTATCTTCGACGACAGCCGCTACTTCGACGTCGTCATCGAGATCGCGAAGGAGGATGCCGACGCGCTCCTCTTCCGCATCACCGCGCACAATCGCGGCCCCGACCGCGCGCCGCTGCACCTCATCCCGCAGCTGTGGTTCCGCAACACGTGGAGCTGGAGCGGCGTGCCGGTTACGCCGCCGTCGATCCGCGCGATCGAAATCGACGGACATCCCGCCCTGCTTGCCGACGACACGAACACTCCCCAGCTCGCCGGCCTCCTCCACAACGCGCACCTCGGACCGCACGTTCTGGAGTTTCCGCCGGGAACCGAGTTGCTCTTTACCGACAACGAGACGAATGGACCACGCG
>JAXDIO010000394.1:0-8001 GCA_034663965.1 Thermoanaerobaculia bacterium
GGATATCGGTTACAGACCGCTGTAACTTCCGCTGCACCTACTGCATGCCGAAAGAGGTCTTCGGCCGCGACTTCGCCTTCCTCGACCGGGCCGAATTGCTTACGTTCGAGGAGATCGCCCGCCTCGCACAACTCTTTGCCAACGAAGGCGTTCAGAAGATCCGGCTGACCGGCGGCGAGCCGCTACTCCGTCGCGATCTGGAGCACCTCGTGGCGATGCTCGCCGCCACACGAGGTGTGCAGGATATTGCACTTACGACCAATGGCTCGATCCTGACGCGCGAGAAAGCCGTCGCACTTCGCGATGCTGGACTCAATCGCATCACCGTCAGCCTCGACTCGCTAGATGACGCTGTCTTCCGCCGAATGAACGACGTCGACTTCCCCGTCGCACGCGTCCTCGACGCAATCGACGCGGCCTCGGACGCGGGACTCGGTCCTATCAAAATCGACGTCGTCGTCAAACGCGGCGAGAACGACGGCAGCATCGTCGAGATGGCGCAACGCTTCCGCGGAACGGGACACATCCTTCGCTTCATCGAGTACATGGACGTCGGCAACACGAACGGCTGGCGCATGACGGACGTCGTCTCGGCACGCGAGATCGCCGAACGCATCGCCGAACATTGGCCGATCGAACCGGTGCAGGCGAACTACTTCGGCGAAGTCGCAGAACGCTGGCGTTACCTCGATGGTGCCGGCGAAATCGGCATCATCTCCTCGGTCACGCAACCGTTCTGCGGCAGTTGCACACGCGCCCGCCTCTCCGCCGACGGCAAGCTCTATCTCTGCCTCTTCGCCGGCACCGGCCACGACCTGCGCGCCCTTCTCCGCGGCGGCGCGGACGACGAAACCATCACCGCCGCGATCCGCGGCCACTGGCGCACCCGCGACGACCGCTATTCGGAAATCCGCTCCGAGGCTACGCCGGCGACGAAGGTGGAGATGTCGCACATCGGGGGGTGAAAGGTTCAGGCAGTGAAGCTTGCCAAAGCACAGACAAGAATGTCTGTGCCACATTGGCCGCTGCCGAGCCTCCCAGAAATGTGGTTCATGCGCGGGCGAATGTGGCACAGACAGACACTCTTGTCTGTGCTGGTGAGGCTCGGGACGACTGAGGCGATCAACGCATCAGTCCCGTCCCCCCTTGTACTTTTCCTTCGCGGAACTCGGCACGGTCGATAACCGCACTGCGTTCTTCGTTGGCAGCGGTGCTTTCGGGCCGGCGGGTTGGGTCTTGCCGGAGCACGTTTTCGTGCGCGTCGAAACGCCGTCTTTGATTTCCTGGATCTGGCTCTTGCGGGGCATCGAGTCCTCCACGCGCGGAAATTGCGAGTGGCGCGCCATTCCGGCCACGAACAGATTCTTGCCACCTTGGGAGGGATGGCGCACCTTCTCGTGCGGAACGCCGAGGCGCGTCAGGCTGAATGAGGCTTGATTGCCGATTGCGGCAACGCGTTCGATACCGAAGAGACGGATCAGACGCATCGCGAAAGAAGATCCGATTTCCAACTCCCCAGGCGTCGGCATCCGATTCGTGAGCGGATTGCCGGCGTCGAACGGATGAAAGGGAAACGCGTTCCAGAGCAACGGCAGCGGATCGATGTCGCGAATCGTTCCCCACACCATCGTCGCACTCGCCTCGGTCGAAACGCGCGTCGACAGATCGGCCTTGCGGTAACCGCGTTCGCTGCCGAGGACGTGCGAACCGTTTGCGAGATCGACTCCGCACAGCATCACCGTCTCGCTGACGAACGGGATGCCGGTCAGCCGTCCGCCGCGATACGACACCGCTTCGCCGACAAGGAGCAGCCTCGGTCCGATGGCGTCGATCTCCTCAAGGTACAGCCGCAGATTGCGTCGCCGAATGGCGTTGCCGCGCGCGTCTTCGCCGCTGTGCGCGAATTGGTTGCACGCGCGGACCGACAACTCAACGCGGGAGAGGTCATCAATAAATCGATCGAAGCGCCGCGGCACGGCGCGGATGATAACGGCCTACAATCCGCGCCGCATGCCGCTGGTAACCCTGACCACATTCCGCAACGCGCACGACGCGCAACTCGCCAAGGCCGTTCTCGCTGACGAAGGTGTCGCTGCATTCCTCCGCGACGAGAACATCACCGCAATCGCGGGGTACACCTCGCCGATGGGCGTCAAGCTGCAGGTGGCATCCGAGGATGCCGACCGCGCCGAATCGATCCTCAATCGCATTGCGGGGCTCGACGTCGCCGAACAGACCACCGCCAGCGCTCAACATGCCATTCGCCATCCTGAGCAATGTCCGAAATGTGGTTCGGCGGACATTCGCCGCACGCGTCGTCTGATGGGCTTTCTGATCTGCGCCGCGCTGCTGATCGCGGTCGGCGTGGCCGTCGAGCAACTCATTATGGCCTTCTACCTGATCATGGCGGTCTGCATCTTCTTTCTCGTCGCGTCGCCGTATCGCTGCGCCGATTGCGGGCATCGCTGGTGATCGATGATTCACGCGCTGATTCCTGACGAGGTCAACGCACTCGGGCTCATGCTCCTGGCGTTCGTGGGAGTCTTCCTCCCGATCCTCATCATCAAATCGGCGCGCCGCCTCGGCACAGGACCGCTGCCGATCTCACGATCCCGTTTCTACCGTCAGACGATCTTTTTTCAACTGTTTCTGGCCGCGATCTCCGCGTGGACGGCGTACACGCACGGGATCCTGGCGATGCCGTTGCCGCAACGGCCGCTCCTCGCGTGGGGTGCCGCGGCGCTGATGTACGCGCTGACCGTGCTCACATTGAAATTGCGGTGGGCGAGCCGCAGCAACGCGTCGCAACAGCGGCTCTACGACATCCTGCCGCACAACAGAACGGAGATGGTGCCGTACGTCTTCATCTGCATCGTGGCCGGCACCGCCGAGGAGTTCGTCTATCGCGGCGTAATGACTGAGCTTGCGCAGCGGCTGATCGGAATTGCCTTCGTCACCATCGTCGCCATCTCGATCAGCTTCGCCGCCGCGCACGCGATGCAGGGATTGCGAAGCATGGCCGGGATTTTCGTGATCGCGCTGGCCTGTCACGCGCTGGTGTGGCTCGCGCAATCGCTGATCCCGGTGATGGTCGTGCACTTCGCCTATGACCTCACCGCCGGAATGCTGATCCCGAGGTGGTTCGAGAAGGCGATGCAGTGACCATTCGCAATTTGCGGCTATGATTTTCTTATGCCCACAGTCAAGTTCCGGCTGGCGCGCGAGCCGCGCGAGCTAGAGCAGGTCCACTCGCTCCAGTACAAAGCGTTTGTTGAAGAAATCCCGCAGCACGCGCCCAATGAAAATGAGCGGCACGTCGACCGTTTCCACGACGAGAACGCGTACGTGGTGGCGTTGGACGGCGAGACAGTCATCGGCAGCATCGCCGTGCGCGGCACGCGGCCGTTTTCACTCGACGGCAAACTGGAGAACCTCGATCAATTCCTGCTGACGGGCTACCGCTACTGCGAGATTCGGCTGCTGAACGTGGCGCGGGAGCATCGCACGGGCAACGTGCTGCCGGGATTGATCGCCGGCGCATTCCACTATGCGACAGAACATGGATTCAACGCCGCCCTGATTTCGGCGACGACGCGGCAGTTGAAGCTGTACCAGCACATTGGCTTCGTGCCGTTCGGACCGTTAGTCGGAACGCGGGACGCGCCGTTCCAACCGATGTACCTGACGGCCGAGGCGTTTCGCGAGGGTGCGAAGAAACTCTCGTCGCTCTTCCCTGCTGCACGCGGCGAGGCCGCAAACTTGTCGACCGGTCCGGTGGCCGTTCATCCTGATGTGACCGCGGCCTTCGCGGCCGCACCGCAGTCGCATCGATCACCCGCTTTCGAGGAGGAGTTGCGTGCACTGAAGGCGAGCCTCTGTGCGCTCGTGAATGCTCCGTACGTCGAGGTGCTCCTTGGCAGCGCGACGCTCGGAAACGATGTTGTCGCGGCCCAGCTGTCGCTGCTCGGCACACACGGCGTCGTGGTCAGCAACGGCGAGTTCGGCGAGCGTCTCGCGGATCACGCGTCGCGCGCGCGGCTCGATTTCGAGCACGTGAAATTCGAATGGGGAGCGCCGTTCGACATCGCGGCGATTGCGGAACGGTCGTTCGACTGGCTCTGGATCGCAGCCTGCGAGACCTCCACCGGCGTACTCAACGATGTGGCCGCGCTCCTGGCGGTTTGCCATTCGCGCGGCGCGAAGCTCTGCGTGGACGCCGTTAGTGCGATTGGGGCGTTGCCGCTGGATCTTTCGAATGTCTGGCTGGCCACCGGCGCAAGCGGGAAGGCGCTGGCGTCGTATCCCGGTCTCGCTCTGGTGGTTCATCGCGAACCGATCGGTGTGAGCGGCGCACTTCCGCGCTATCTCGACCTCGGCATGTACGCTCGCGACGGCGTTCCGTTCACGCACTCGTCGAACCTGGTGCGGGCGCTGCGTGTCGCTGTTGAAGGCGTGGACTGGGCGACGCGCTTCGAGCAGACCGCCGCCGCATCCGCATGGTTGCGGCGCCGGCTCGGGCGTCTCGGATTCACGATCGTGGGCGAAGGCGCGAAGCCGGCCGCTCACATCGTCACGATCGCGCTTCCACCGCATGTCCGTTCCGACGAGCTGGCGCAGTCGTTCGAGCGCGCGGGTTTCCTCATTGGCCACGCCAGCGGGTATCTCCGGCAGCGGAACTGGATCCAGATCTGCCTCATGGGCGAGTGGCCGCGCGATGTGCTGCCGCAGTTGTTGCGAATGCTGAAGACGGCCGTTTAACGACTACGTCTGCGGCCGCTTCATCGGTTCCATCAGCACGAGCTCATGGAGGATGTACGCGCGCACCCAGTACGTGTAGTAGTGGCGCCAGTGAAGCGGTGCCGGCGTCCGGTATTCGAGCAAATACCACGGTAGCGCCGGCTGCTCGTGATGATGGATGTGGCGATTGAGGTTGAACAACGGAATGAGCGTTCGGTACTCATTGGCGAAGCCGCCTGCGCCCGGTTCGCCGTGGTGCTCGATCGCGCCGCGCAGCGAGACCGGAAAGGTCGTGGTGAATGCCGTGAGCGCCATCAGTTTCCACACCATGTCCGGCCGGCCGATCACAAACCAGAAGATGATCCAGGCGCCGGTGAGCGCGGCGCAGAAGGCGATCCGGCGCGGCTTGGCGTAGGCGTGGAGACCGTGAAGCGCCTCCCAGTAGAACTTGAGATGCTGCGTGACTTCCAGCGACGCAAGTACGCCGGTGATGGGCGCGGAATCGACTTTCGTGTGCTGGTTGTCATGCGCTGAATCACCTGGTGAATTGAGCCAGCGATGGTGAGAGAGGTGCGTGGCCCGGAACAGCTCCAACAGGCCAAACATCAGCATCAGACCGTCGAAGAACGCCAGGACGCGAAGGCAGTTCCGGTAGCGGCGGAAGGGGATGCCGTGAATGTACTCGTGCATCATCACGCCGATCCGGTGCGTGAGCAGTACCGCGGGGATGAATGCGAATTTGAATGGGAGCGCGAGCAGGAGCGTAAACAGAGCGCTCGTCATGACGATCGCGCCGCCGTGCGTCAGCCAGACCGAGTGCGGGCTACGGAGGAGGGCATTCGCGTTACTCATGGTGTGCCGTGTGCCGTAATTCTGGCACAGCTTCAAAAGACGCCCGCGTGGGATTCGTGCAGATGCGGATTGGCGCGAATGAGGCCGCCGAGGTCGTCGATGTTCGCCGGCGCGGGAGACTTGATCAGCCGCGGGAGGTACACGTGATCGCCGTGCTGGAGAACGAGCTGTTGCGACGCTTCGATGTGCAGGATTCGTTGTTCGTCATCGATCGGTTCGACGCTGCAGAAGACGATGACGTCGTCACCGACCGCTGGAAGCGGAAGAGTCGTGAAGGCCTTCGAGCAGATGAGACCTTTCGCCGTCGGAATGATCGCTTCGCCGATGAAGAGGTACAGAGGACCTTTCGCGGCAGCGTGACCGATTGATTTGTAGCTTTCATCGAGGCGGAGGGCGAAGAGGATTCCCGGCTCGCCGTTGTCAAAGCCTTCATCACCGGCGATCACGTGCGCTTTGATGATGGTCAGTGAATACGCTGCCAATGCGTCGAGCGAGTCCTTCGGCGTGAAGTCTTCGAGCGGCGGAGCGCCGACGAACTGATTGCAACGATCGGCGTTCTGGCGACGCGACTTGTCCAGATGCTCCATTGCGAGCGGTATGAAGACGTCGTCGCGAAAGTCACCGCCAGAATTGAATGCCGAACGCGCCGCAACCCATACCGGCGGTCCGGGACGAAAACGCGCAATGACGTCGGGAATCGACGGGACACTGACGACCACGCACAACAGCACGGCGATTGTGTTCATCGCACGGCTCGGCGGCGGACGACGCCGCGCGGCAGGATCTTGTAGACGATCCCTTTGGCGACATCCATCACGTACAGCTCGCCGCTGAGGTCTTCGCCGAAGGCGCTGATGCGGAGCGTGGTCGCGAGCAGAGTGCTCGGAGACCAGTTCGTACCGAATTGCGTCCCCTTGAAAATCGTGCCGGTGCAATAGTCGCCGTAGAGGTACGAGCCCTTTAGCGACGGGATTTGCGTGCCGCGGTAGCGATAGCCGCCGCTGATCGAGCAGGCGCCGCCGGCGTGCGAGTACTCCAGCAAGGGAAAGACGACACCGGCGTCGACGCAGTTCGACGAGGGGTTGTAGCAGTGTTGCCCCTCCATCTTTCGCCAGCCGTAGTTTTCGCCGCCGATGCTCGTCACAGGCTGGAAGTCGACCTCCTCGAACGCGTCCTGGCCGACGTCGCCGATCCAGAGATCGCCGGTGATGCGATCGAAGCTGAAGCGCCACGGATTGCGGACGCCGTACGCCCAGATCTCGCCGCGCGCACCGGGACGCGTCGCGAAGGGATTCGACGGCGGGATGGCGTATGGCGAGCCGTGATCGACATCGATCCGCAGGATTTTGCCGAGGAGTTGATTGAGGTTTTGCGCGTTGTTGTTCGGATCGCCGCCGGAGCCGCCGTCGCCGGTGCCGATGTAGAGGAAGCCGTCCGGTCCGAACTGAAGCTGACCGCCGTTATGGTTGGCGAAGGTCGGATGCGGAATGGTCAGCAGAATCGTCCCCGAGGTTGCATCCGCGCGGTCGGGATCGGACGTGACCTTGTAGCGCGCCAGGTTGTTGTCGCCGTTCTGGTTCGTGTAGTAGACGAAAAAGAGTCCGTTGTCGCGATACTGCGGGTGGAAGGCAACGCTCAGCAGGCCGCGCTCGCCGCCGCTGAGAACGATCGAGTGGATGTCGAGGAAGGGTGTGGCGCGCAGGCCGAGCGCGTCGTAGATACGAATCCTGCCGGTCTGCTCGGTGATGAAGAGGCGCGTGTCGCCGGCGTGCGTCAGCGCGACCGGCTGATCGAGTCCGGTGGCGATCGCCTGCAACGCGACGTCCTGCGCGGCCGCCGTGACTGCCAGAAACATGAGAAAGAGAGAGATCGTGCGGGACATGCCGCTCAGCCGATGCAATCGGTTGGCCGAGTACGCCTCACGCTGACGGACTAACCGCCACCACTCCACCGCCACAACACTTCTCGACCTCGGCGTCCATCTTCCCGGCCATCATCAGGAAGAGCATGCGGTAGTCGGCGGCCAACGAGTAGAACGGGTGCTCGAACGTGGCCGGCTTGTTGTGCTCGACGAAAAAGTGCGCGTACCACGCGAAGGCGTAGCCGACGAGCGGGACGGCGATCAGGAGCCAGAGGTTCAGCGCGAAGGCGAGACCGAGCAGGACCACGGCGAGCACGGAGCCGATGGCGTGCAGCACGCGCGTGCGTTCACGAGCGTGTGCGCGCACGTAGTCCGGCCAGAAGTCGGCGAAGCTGCGAATTTGCATGGACCGCGCGGATTCTCCCACGACTTTCCGTGGCACTTCAATTGCTCGGGTCCGGTACATGCCGAACGACTTCGAACAACTGTTGAAAGACCTCTTTGGCGAGCCGCTCAATCGCCTCACGCAATTCTCGTCCGAACAGACGCAG
>JAXDIO010000395.1:0-19805 GCA_034663965.1 Thermoanaerobaculia bacterium
CACTCTCGATGAGCGCCGGATGATAGCACCATCCAGCCCGGCTAGCGGGTCATCTGCCGGTAGCGAATCCGATGCGGCTGATCCGCCTCGGCACCCAGCCGTTTGCGCTTATCTTCCTCGTACTCGCGGTAGTTGCCGTCGAAGAACACGACGCGGCTGTCGCCGTCGAAGGCGAGGATGTGCGTGGCCACGCGATCGAGGAACCAGCGGTCGTGCGAGATGACGATGGCGCAGCCGGCGAAGTTCTCCAGCGCCTCTTCCAGCGCGCGCATCGTGTTGACGTCGAGATCGTTGGTCGGCTCGTCGAGCAGCAGAACGTTCGATCCTTCCTTCAACATCTTGGCGAGATGAACGCGATTGCGTTCGCCGCCGGAGAGGATGCCGACCTTCTTCTGCTGATCGGAGCCGGAGAAGTTGAAGCGCGCCACGTACGCGCGCGAGTTCATCTCGCGCGGTCCGAGGAGTACGAGCTCCGTGCCGCCGGTGATTTCTTCGAAGATGGTCTTGTCGGGATCAAGAGTCCGGTTCTGATCGATGTAGCCGAGCTTCACCGTCTCGCCGACACGGATCGTGCCGGCGTCCGGCGGCTCTTCGCCGAGGATCATGCGAAAGAGCGTGGTCTTGCCGGCGCCGTTCGGTCCGATCACGCCGACGATGCCGCCGGGCGGAAGTTTGAACTCCATCTCGTCGATGAGCAGCGTGTCGCCGAATGCTTTGCGCACGTCGTCCGCTTCGACGACGATGCTGCCGAGACGCGGACCGGGCGGGATGTAGATCTCGAGATCCTGCACCTTCTCCTGCGTTTGTTGATTGAGCAGATTCTCGTACGAGGTGATGCGCGCTTTGCCTTTGGCGTGCCGGCCTTTCGGCGACATGCGGATCCACTCCAGCTCGCGCTCCAACGTTTTCTGCCGCTGCGATTCCGATTTCTCTTCCTGCTGCAAACGCGCTTGCTTCTGCTCCAGCCACGACGAGTAGTTGCCTTTGAACGGAATGCCGGCGCCGCGATCGAGCTCCAGAATCCATCCCGCCACGTTGTCGAGGAAGTAGCGGTCGTGCGTGACGGCGATGACGGTTCCGGGATATTGCTGCAGATGTTTCTCCAGCCATTCCACCGACTCAGCATCGAGATGGTTCGTCGGTTCGTCGAGCAGGAGGATGTCGGGCGCCTGCAGCAGCAGACGGCACAACGCGACGCGTCGTTTTTCGCCGCCGGAGAGAATGCCGCAGAGCGTGTCGCCGGGCGGGCAGCGCAGCGCGTCCATGGCCATCTCGAGTTTCGAATCGAGGTCCCAGGCGCCCGCGGCGTCGAGCTTGTCCTGCACTTTGCCCTGACGGTCCATAAGCTTGTCCATGTCGGCGTCGGGATCGCCGAAGGCGTTGTTGATCTCGTCGAATTCTTTGAGCAGATCGATGACCGGCTGCACGCCCTGTTCGACGATCTCGCGCACAGTTTTGTTCGGATCGAGCTGCGGCTCCTGTTCGAGGAAGCCGACGGTGTGGCCCGGCGAGAGCACGGTTTCGCCGATGAAGTCGCGGTCCGTGCCCGCAAGGATGCGGAGCAACGATGACTTGCCCGATCCGTTTAGACCGATGACGCCGATCTTGGCGCCATAGAAATAGGAGAGGTAAATGTCCTTGAGGACCTGCTTCTTGCCGTGAAACTTCGACACTCCGACCATCGAGTAGATGATCTTGTTTGGTTCTGTATTGGTGGCCATAGGGCCGCGGATTGTAGTGGAGTGCGCGGCGATATCACCAAAGAGCGCACAGAGATCATCGCTGTGTCCTCCGTGCCTCTGTGGTTGAAGCTTTATCCGGCTGCCCGCGCAACCGCTTCGTCCTCGAAGCTCACCACGACCAGCGTCTGGTCATCCTCGGGCGGACGATTGCGCGTGAACTTTCTGATTGAGTTCAGCAGCGTCTTCTTGATGTCCTCGGCGTGCATATGGCCGCAGGAGAGGATCGTTTTTTCGAAACGGTCGAAGCCGTACGGATCGCCGTCGTCGTCGATCGCTTCGATCAGGCCGTCGCTATAAAGAACGAGGCGGTCGCCCGATTCGAAGTCGACGCTGTGCTCGGTGAATGGCTCGCGGCGGCGCACGCCGAGGGGGAAGCCCCAGGACGATAGAGCCTCGAGGCGTTTCGTCGCGGCGCGGAAAACATATGGATCGAGATGTCCGGCCGAGGAGAAGCGAAGCGTCTGAGTGCTCGGATCGAGCAGGCCGAAGAAGAACGTCATCAAGATTCGCTTCGGCGCGGTCTTCATGACGATGTCGTTGAGCACGTTCATCACCGCGCGCGGCGACGGGTCGTAGCCAACCTGCACGAGCAGCGCCGATTTGGCCATGGCCATGACGATGCCGCTGGTCAGGCCGTGGCCGGAGACGTCACCGAACGCGATGCCGATTTCGCCCGAGGGCATGGTGAGGAAGTCGAAGTAATCGCCGCCGATCTCCGTCGCGGCGCGATAGTGCGACGCGAATTCGGCGCCGGAAATGTCCGGCGCATCGACCGGGAGCAGCGCAGCTTGAATGCGATTCGCGGCATCGATCTCCGCCTTGACGCGCTCGCGCTCGACGATCCGTTTCACATGCGGCGCGAGGTCCAGGTAGGTGTAGATCACCTCGCGCTTCGTCATCATCGCCGCGACGGCGAAAACGAGGAGTGCCGCCAGCGGCAGCGCGATCAGCAGGATGAGTTGCCGAAGCATGTGCCCCTGCGCCACGGACGCGAGCGGCGTGGCCATGGAAATCAGCGATCCGCCGAACAGTGCAATCGAGGTGGAAAGGAGATCGTAGCGTCGCAGCATCAGCACGATGGCGGCGATGGCACCGAAGCCAAACAGCATTCGCGGCAGCAGCGGATCGATCGGCACTTCGCAGACCGTGAAGATCACGCCGAGGGCAACAGCCGCGATCATTCCTAACCAGAGCAGCCGGTACCGGTTCGACCACGACATAAAGAAAAGCGATGTGATCGGGAAGATCACCGCATTAAGAGCGGCGAACAGAAGACAAAGAATCGGACCGCCCATCTGCACGATCACTTCGGTGCCGGAGCCCATCGTCGGATGCGCGAGATGCAGCTCCAGCGCGGCGGTGCCCCCCAAATAGGCAGCGGCACTGATTGCAGGAGCGAAAAGAACGCCGTTGAGAACCGAACGCCCGACCGTCGCATTGAGCGGATCGCGGCGGAGGATGGCGTCGAACGACGCCAGCCACTCGCCCCACCGCTCGCGCGTGTAACTCTCGCCGACGGACCAGGCGAAGAAGATGACCACGGCCAGAGGTATGTCGTAAAGCAGGAACTTGAACGCCATTCCCGCCACGGCCGTCGTCGGAGCGTCAATACTGCCCATCGAAGTTCCCTCGGCAACGGCGGGACCCATCATGTAGTCCACCGCGAGAGAAATAAGCAGTGTCAGTCCGAAGAGAATCGTACCGGTGCCGACGCCGACTTCGCCGGAGTGGTACTTGCGCAGGAAGATGATCAGGAGGATGAGAAGCAGCACGTAGTTCGTGGCGAAGAGCATCAGCCCGTTGGCGATGCCGCTGCCGGCGTTGTCGCCGCGGAAGTTGCTCCCATCGGCGTACTCCTCGATGAGTGCCCAGCCGGCGAAACGATCACCGGCGAAGAAGACATACAGATAGGGCACGACGTTGCCGATCGGGAAGTTGGTCTTGATCCGGTATCGGAATGTCCAGTCGGTCCGCGAGCGCATCACGTTCGGCCGGGCATCTTCGAACTGCGGCGCTGGCGCTCCGGGAAGATTGCGCGAATGAACGAAGGCTTCGGCTTTCGGTCGCAGTTGCGCTTCGGTCGCATGCGCTCCCGTTTCCTCGGTGCGCAACTGGAGGCGTGCCATGAGGATGGCGCCTGTTCGCTGATCGACGACGACATAACCGTACGGCGGCGATTTTTCCAGACCTCGCCGGTAGTAAACGCGCTTATATCCGCCGAGGCGCGGACCGATCACCGGATCATCAGAGGCGCGGCGCCGAAGCTCCGGCTTCGGATCCAGCTCTTTGTCGAGCAGCGTCGAGTTTTCCCACGACAAAACGCTCCACGCGCGATCGACCGGAATGCCGAGCTGGCGCGCCGTGGCATCCGCGATCGGCACGGCATCACTGCGCGTGAGCCGGATGCCTTGCGGCTGCGCCGCGTTGAATCGCGGCATAAGCACTACGAGCACGACGATGCCGAGTGCGCACGCCAGATACGGGAGAAGTTTTTTCATGACGGAAGATTTGGCTGAATGATACCCGCGCTCGTTGATTACGTTCCGGCGCGCCGCGAGTTTCGCGCGCTACACTTCCGAAATGTCTGTGGCGATCGATTCACCCGCTGCGCAACGCGCGGCCCGCTACGCGCTGGCGATCCTCACGCTGATCAATCTCTTCAACTATCTCGATCGCTGGGTGGTGGCTTCGGTACTGGAATCGATCAAGAAATCGGAACTGCATCCTTCCGACACGCAGCTCGGTCTCCTCGGCACCGGATTCCTGATCGTCTACACACTGACGTCACCACTCTTCGGTTCGTTAGGTGACCGCCGTAAGCGGCCGCCGCTGATCGCGTTGGGCGTCGCGGTGTGGAGCGTGGCGACGTCGCTGGCCGGATTCGCGCGGAGCTTTACATTCCTCTTCGTCGCGCGGTCTACCGTCGGCGTCGGCGAGGCGGCGTACGGCACGATCGCGCCGGCGATTCTGGCGGATTACTTTCCGATCGAACGGCGCGGCCGTGTATTGGCCGTGTTCTTCTGCGCCATTCCGATCGGTTCCGCGGCCGCCTACATCCTCGGCGGCCTCGTCGATCAGCACTTTGGCTGGCGCGCCGCGTTCTGGATCGCCGGCGCGCCCGGTCTGGTGCTGGCCCTACTGGTAATGCTCGTCAAAGATCCGCCGCGCGGTTTGCACGATGTGGGTGGGGAATGGGGAGTAGGGAGTGGGGAGTCGGAGAACGAAAGCAACGCGGCCGATTCTGACTCGATCGCCACCTCCCACACCCCACACCCAACGCCCCACTCCCCGGTCCAGGCCTATCGCGATCTCTTTCGCAATCGTCAATTCATCCTGACGGCGCTCGGTTACGGCGCCTACACATTCGCGCTCGGCGGCCTTGGATACTGGATGCCGGCGTTTCTCGAGCGAATCCGGGGCATGCCGCGTAGCGAGGCGACGGTAACGTTCGGAGTGATTGCGGTCGTGACCGGATTCGTCGGCACATTCGCGGGCGGATTCCTCGGCGATTTTTTTCTGAAGCGATCGAAACAGTCCTATCTCTGGGTCTCCGGCATCGCGACGTTGATTGCGGCACCGGCGGCGTTCATCGCCGTTTCGAATCCGCATCGCAGCATCTATCTGCCGGCGATCGCGATCGCCGAGGTGTTCATCTTCATGTGCACGGGACCGGTCAACTCCGCGATCATCAATGCGGTCAAGCCGGGCGAGCGAGCGACGGCCGTTGGATTGTCGGTTCTCGTGATGCACGTCGTCGGCGACATTCCCTCACCGCCGTTGATCGGCGCCGTCTCCGATCACTCCTCGCTCGAACGCGCCTTCATGCTCGTGCCGCTGGCCATCGTGATTGCGGGCGTCATCTGGATGTACGCGGCATGGCAGGGGCGCGAGGCTTGAGGCGTTTCCTTACGCCGGTCCTGCGCCTGATCGCGAAGACCTTCTTCCGCCGCATCGAAATCGTGGGATGGGAGAAAGTGCCGCGCGGGCCGGTGATCTTCGCGGCCAATCATCCGAACGGCTTGATCGATCCGCTCTTCCTGCTTTGCTTCGTGCCGCGGCCGGTGTCGTTTCTGGCGAAAGCGCCGCTGTTCAAGATGCCGTTGATCGGCTGGTTCGCGCGCGGCATCGATTCGATTCCTGTGTATCGCACGCAGGACAACTACTCGACCTCGCAGAACCGCGGGATGTTCGCGGCTGCCCGCGCGCTTCTCGTGCGCGGCGGCGCGATCGCGCTTTTTCCGGAGGGAACGACGCACAGCGAGCCGCAGCTGAAGGAGCTGAAGACCGGCGCGGCTCGCATCGCACTCGGGTGCAGCGCCGAGGGGTGCCCGGACATCGTCATCGTTCCGACTGCGGTTTTCTACACGGCGAAGCACAGCTTCCGCAGCGATGCGCTGCTGTATTTCGGCGAAGGCGTCAACGTAGTTCCCGCTGTCGTAGACGAAAACGGCGAACCGCCGCGCGATGCGGTGGCGGCGCTGACGGACCGCGTCGAATCCGCGCTTACCGCATTGACGCTGCAGGCCGACTCGCGCGAAGCGCTCGATCTCATCGGCCGCGCGGAACGGATCATGTCGCTCGGCAGGTCCGATCTGCCCGAGCAGCTGGAAATGCGCAGGCGCTTCATCGCCGGCTACACGCAGCTGCGCGAACGTGACCCGCAACGGCTGGCGCAATTGCAGTCGCGTTTCGAGCGCTTCGAGGCGGAGCTCGGGGACGCGAATTTGCAGCCGGAAACGCTGCCGCGGCCCAGCGTGCGCGGCAGCATCCGAACGATTGCCATGCTCCTCATCACCTTTCCGCTGGCGCTGATCGGCGCCATCGTTCACTACCCTACGTACCAGCTGATCCGGTTCGTGGCGACGCGATTCACGAGCGGCCAGGAGCTCGTGGCAACGACGAAAGCCGTTGGAGGATTGGCTCTCTACCCGCTGACGTATATCGTCTGCGGATCAATCGTCGGTTGGCGATTCGGAATCGCCTACGGCGTCCTCACCACGCTCGTTCTCCCATTCCTCGGCTACATCGCGATGCGATTCTTCGAGCAGCTCGACGACGTGATCGGCCGCACGCGCGCTCTGACCTGGCGCATCGCGCGGCGCAGCGCGTTCGAGCGCCTCATGCGCACGCGCGGCGCGTTGCGCGACGAGATCATCGCGCTCGCGGAAGAGATGGGCGTCTGAACTTACTTCCCGCCGCGCGCCAGCTGCGCGGCGACTTCGATCTTCGTGTCGATCGCTTCCTGCCGCTGCACGGCATCATCGGGCGGCGCCGATCCGCTGGTGATGGAGTTGTCGAGGTTGGCCACGAGCGACTGCAGATCGCGCATCGCGTCGCGCGCCATGTCGCATGACTGCGACGACTCACGGCAGGCTGCGTTGGCGGCGGCGATCTGCGTTTTGACGTCGGTGCGAAACCGTCCCCACTCGGCGAGGTCGTAGGGCGGATTGACGAATCGGTGCAACCCGCTGCCCCACGTTTCGGAGGCGTGTTGTGCAGCGGTGATGCAGGTGCTGTCCGCCGCCGCGGCGGGCGCCGAGTGTCCCTGAATCTGTTTTTTCGCCCACGGCAGCGCGTAGATCCAGGCGAAGGCGGCGAGCGCGATGATGACCACCCACTTGATCAGCCGGTTGGCGTCCATCCGGCGATTCTACGTCGCGATGCCGGCAATTGAGAGATCACCATCGCGCCGAGGATCATCGAAGCTCCGGCGATGAACGCGAGTGTGACCGGCTCGTGCTGGAAGACGATGGAGGTGATCGACGCCGCCATCGGTTCGAACGCCAGGATGACCGCAGCCTCGGTCGCGGTAACGTGCGACTGCCCCCACATCAGCGCGACGAAGGCAAGCGCCGTCGTCACGATCGCGGTGAAGAGAATCACCGTGATGACGAATGGTGTGAGATGCGGACGCGGCACAAACAGCGACGGCGGGATCGCGGCCAGCCCGACCACGATTACCTGCACAGCCGCGAGTCCGAGCGCGGGCGTGGCCGTGCTGTACTTCGCCGACAGGACCATGTGCAGCGCGAAGCAGATGGCGCAGGTGATGGTGAGGATGTCGCCGAAACCTGCGCGCGCGTCGATGCCGCCGATCAGCAGCGTCGTTCCGCCGGCGGCGAGCACGCAGCCGATCCAGGCGCGCACGGCGATGCGTTTCGCGTACAGCAAACGATCGCAGAACGGGACCATCACCACGTACAAGCCGGTCAGGAACGCCGATCGCGACGGCGAGATCGACATCAATCCGCGCGTCTGCAGCCAGTAGCCGCTGAAGACCAGCGCGCCGAGGATCAGGCCGGGGCGAAGTGCGGAACGGGGCAGCTTGCGCGACGTGAGCGCGACCGCGAGCAGCACGACGCCTGCGATCGTGAATCGCAGCACGATGAACGGCTCGGGCGGAATGCGCGTGAGAACGCTCTTGACGATGGTGAAGCTAGCGCCCCACGCGCCGGCGACGAGAAAGAGAACGATGACGGCGAGCCAGTGGTTCTTCAACGCGTGCTCGTGGTCGTGGAGCCGCCGCGCTGTTCCTGCAACCGGAGAAGCTGCTTCTGCAGGTTCCACATCAGCAGCAGGAAGAAGAGCAGCATCACGATCCCGAGGATGCGCGCGCCCCAGCGGTTCATCGTTCGAACCTCCCGGCGTGCGCGGCGGCCCATTCGATCGCGTAGCGCATTGGCGCGGCGTCGGCGATTCCGCGGCCGGCGATGTCGAAGGCCGTGCCGTGATCGACGGAAACGCGCAGGTACGGCAGTCCGATGGTCACGTTCACCGACTGCTCGAACGCCATCGTCTTGATCGGGATCAGCGCTTGATCGTGGTACATGGCCAGCACGACGTCATATTGTCCACGAGATGCGGCGAGGAAGATCGTGTCGGCGGGATGCGGACCAGTGATGGTCAGTCCTGCCGCGCGTGCGAGTTCGACGCCGCGCGCGACGGCGCGTTCTTCATCGCCGAACTTTCCACCTTCGCCGGCGTGCGGATTGACGCCCGCGACGGCGATGCGAGGCGCGCTGCCGTACAGCCGCGCGTATTCACGGCTGGTCAGATGCGCCAGCGCGGCGATGTCGTCCGCGTCGATATTTGCGATCGCCTCGCGCAACGGAAGATGAACCGAGAGCAGGGACGATTTCAACTTCGGCGAATCGAAGTACATCGCGTAATCATGCCCGTAGCGTTTCAACCCGGCGCGGTCGGCGAGCAGCTCCGTGTGCCCGGGAAACGGCGATCCCGCGAGCGCGATGGCCTGTTTGTGAACCGGCGCGGTGACGAGCGCGGAACAGTCGCCCGCTTCGATGGCGCGTAACGCCGCATCGATGGAATCGAGCGCGATGCGTCCGTATGCGGCATCGATCACGCCATAGCGGATCGGCCCTTCACCGCCGGCATCGACGAAGTCGATGTCATCCGGCGGATTCGCGAGCGCGCGGCTGCCGAAGATCCGCGCGGGGATGTTCGCATCGCGCAACGCCTTGAACACGATTTCCGCGCCGATGCCGGCCGGATCGCCGAGGGTAATGGCCAGCGGTTTCACGGAGGCGATTGTAGTGGTGCTGCTTCGACAAGCGGCCGGTTTGATCTTCTCAGTCCTTCCGAGCCTCACCAGCACAGACAAGAGTGTCTGTGCCACATCGATCCTGCCGTTCTTGCGCGGTGCTGCTGCAGGGGAGAGCCAGTGTGGCACAGACACTCTTGTCTGTGCTTTGGCAAGTTGCAGTGACTGCGATTACTCCCCCAGCTCTTCCTGCTTGAACACGTACTTGATCCAGTGCTTCTGGATCAGCAGGTTCGGTGCGCCGTCGCGATTCACTTTCAGGCAGGTGCGGTCATACCACTCGATACAGCCGCGGATTTCTTCGCCGTCGTTCATGACGATGACCATCGGCGTCTTCGAATTCATCTGCTTCACGTAGTAGAAATTCTCGGCGTTCGTCACTTCCGGCGGGGCTGCTTTCGCGTTGGGGCGGCTGTTGAAGTTTCCGTTGCCGCGGGCCTGGCGTTTGAAGTCGGTCATCGGCGACCGGAACATGCGGCGAGCGCCCGCCTGATTCGCATCTACCTCGTGCTGCCTGTTCATGAATGGCATCGCGTCCTCCGTTGGGCTCTCGTTTGCTTTTAAGTGACCGCTGCGAAATGCGAAGCCTTGTTTGCGAACCTTGTGCCTTTTCCCTAGAATCCGGGCGCTTTATCGGAGGCCTACCTTGAATTCCGTAGTCTGTATCGCGCAGGTGCCTGACACCGAGACGCGAATCAAAATCGGCGGCGACGGCCGCCACATCGATGACACCGGCATCAAATACATCGTCTCGCCGTACGACGAATACGCGCTCGAAGAAGCGATCCGCCTGAAGGAAAAACAGGGCGGCGACGTCACCGTTCTCGCGTTTGGTCCCGACCGCGTGCAGCAGGCGTTGCGCGAATCGCTGGCCCGCGGCGCGACGAAGGCGTTGCATGTGAAAGGGGAATCGGCCGACGCCGATTCGCTCGGCATCGCCAAGGTCCTCGCGGCGGCGATCAAAACCGTTCCGCACGATCTCGTTTTCTTCGGCAAGCAGGGCGTCGGTACCGACAACTCGCTCGTCGGTCCGATGGTGGCCGAGATCCTCGGCTATCCGCAGGTCAACGTCGTCACGCATCTCGAAGTCGCGGACGGCAAGATCACTGCGCATCGCGAGATCGAAGGCGCCGAGGAGGTCATCGAGGCGGCGACGCCGGCGGTGATCACGGCGCAGAAGGGGATGAACGAACCTCGCTACGCCTCGCTCAAGGGCATCATGGCCGCGAAGAAGATCGCGATCGATTCGAAGACGGTCTCCGACCTCGGCCTCGCCGATTCCGACATCGTCAATCAACGCGTCACCGTCGTTTCGCTCGAACTGCCGCCCGAAAAGAGCGGTGGCCGCAAGATCGACGGCGCCGATCCCGCCGCGGCGGCAAAGGAAATCGTCCGCTACATGAAAGAGGAGGCGAAGGCGCTGTGACCGTTCTCGTTTTCTGTGAAGTTCTCGATGGGAAGTTGAAGAAAGCGTCGCGCGAGGCGCTGTCGATCGGACGCAAGCTCGCCGAAGCGGCGGGCGGCGAACTGGCCGCCTTCGCAACCGATCGCGCTGGCGCTGATGACGCGGGCCGCTATGGCGCGAAGAAACTCTACGTCGCCGACGCCGGCGCGTACAACACCGAAACCTACACGGCCGCGATGCAGGCTGCGATCACTGCGTCGTTCGCCACGGTCGTTCTTTTCGGCGGGACGTCGAACGGACGCGATCTCGCCCCGCGTCTCGCCGCGCGGCTCAACGCCGGCGTCGCCTCGGATGTCGATCGCCTCGAATGGACGGACGGCAAACTGCGTGCGCGGCGTCCGGTGTATTCGGGCAAAGCGTTCGCGACCGTCGAAATCACGGGCTCGCCCGCAATCGCCACGACGCGCATCAATGCCTTCCCGGCCGAGGAGTCGGGCGGCGGAACTGCGGAAGTCGTGGAAGTCAGCGCGCCGTCTGATTCGAAGACGAAAGTTGTCGAGACGAAAGTGTCCGAAGCTGACGAATTGTCGATCGTCGAGGCCGACATCATCGTCTCCGGTGGGCGCGGTTTGAAGGAAGGCGCGAATTTCTCGATCATTCGCGATCTCGCGCACGCGATCGGCGGCGCCGTCGGCGCATCGCGTGCGACTGTCGATGCGGGGTGGATCGATCACCAACACCAGGTCGGCCAGACCGGTCGCGTGGTCAGCCCGAATCTCTACATTGCCGCGGGAGTCTCGGGCGCCATCCAGCATCTCGCGGGTATGTCGACGTCGAAGCACATCGTCGCGATCAACAAAGATCCCGAGGCGCCGATCTTCAGGATCGCGGACCTCGGCGTCGTCGGCGATCTCTTCACCATCGTTCCGGCGCTGACTGAGGAAGTAAAAAAAGCGAAAGCGCACTGAACGCAAAAAGGGCCGCCGAATCGGCGGCCCTTTGATTTGCAATCGTCTGATTTCAGTGGTTGCTGCTGTTCGCGGCGGTCTGCTCCGGCTTCTCGGGAGATCCCGGCGGGCCGCCGATGATCGTCTTGGCCGCGTATCCGGCGGTCATCGAAATCGGATTCGTTCCCGGCGGCAGGCACTCGAGGGTCAGCATGATGGCGTGCCGCGCGAACGGCGCGTCGCAGTGCTGTTCGTTTTTTGCGTTGTAGATCTTCGGACTCTTGGCGACGACGCGCTTGCCGTCGAGGACGATGAAGTAGTACTCGATGGCCTCGTTCGGATCGAACTTCGGCAGCGTCACCTGCGACACCTTGCCGAGGTTCTTGCCGTCGACGAAACACCAATCGGTCGCTCCCTGACGGCGGAAGTACGCGCGGAGCAGGCCCTCGTCGGCGGTCTGGACCTGCATGATCGGCATCTCGCCTTCGAGCATGCAGCCCGGAGGATTGTGATCCACGACGCCCGATTGAACGCCGAATGCAGCGACGGCGCACATCGCAAACGCGAGAGTTAAGAGGATGCGGGTTTTCATGATTACCTCGGACAAAACGAGATGATACGGCAAAATTTCACTGCTGCGACAGGATCCGGTCGCGATAGGCCAGAATTGCCGGCGTTTGCGGGAGCGCCGGGAGGGCGCGCGTGATCAGTTGGCGGGCCAGGCTGTAGTCGCCAAGCTCGAAGCGATTTACGGCCTCGTAGAACATGTGCGTCTCTTCGCCGGCCTTCAGCGGATACGTTTTGCGGTACTGGGCGGATGATTCGGCGTAGAGCGCGGTCTGGCTGAGCGCACGCGCCAGCGACTGGCGATCGCTGCGTTGCAGATTCGGAAGCAGTGCGATTCGGCGAAGCTCCGTGCGCGCCCCTACGATGTTGCCGGCCGCCACCATCTGCTCCGCTGCCGCAATCTGATCGGCTACCGGCTCATTGCTCGGCGCGGTTTCCTGCGGAACAGGAGCGGGGACGACGGGAGCGGGAACCGGCGCAGGCGTGACGCGCGGCGCCGGACGCTGCGGGACCGGCTGCGGCGCTACTGGCTGCGGAGCAGTAGGTTGTGAGGCAAGCGGTTGTGGAGAAACCGGTTGCGAGGCAGGCGGCTGCTGCGACGGCTTCGGCTCGACGCTTTGCAGCGCGTCGCGAACGTCCGGCCGCGCGAGAACTGCGTTCGACGCGGTGCGCCGGACGCCCATGGCATCCGCGACGCGTCCGATTTTGACGAGTGCGATGAGATATGCGGCAGTCTCGTCGTCGGTGAGATGGCGGCGTGTGCGGACGATGGCGTAGTGCTCAGCCACGTCGTTCCACGCGTTGTGAGCGCGGCCGATCTGGGCGAGCGCGGCGTGTGCGTTCGGATTCGTGTCATCGGACGCGAAGGCCAGGTCGGCGTAGCGGCGCGCGCCGGCTTCGTCTCCGGCGGCGACGCGTTCGAGCGCGAGCCGTCCGTAGTCGAGCGCCGGCTGCGGAGGCTGCTGCTCGACTTTGTTGTCGTTTCTCGGCGCGGTGACGGCGACGTTCGGCTGCTTGGTCGGGGTGGGAACGATCGCGGTATGACGGCTGGGCCGCGGCGCGCCCGATTGAACGGCTGGCGCCTGGTTGGCGAAACGCGCGAACGCCGGCACGTTGGCGAGTTGGTCGCGCGTTAGGAGCGCCGGAAGGAGTTGCTCGAACGAAGCGCGAACATCCGGCGGCAGCTTCAGCGCGGCGTACGACGGCGTGATCCTTTCCGCTTGCAGGACCTTCAGAGCTGACGTTCGGGCATCGTCCGCATGCTCGAGCCGGTCATTCGTGACCGCGAGGTACACTTCCGCAGTGATGTAGGATGGGATATCATCGACGCGGCCGAAGGCAGCCACACGTAGTTCGTCCGCCGCACGCGCATAGGCGCCGCGGTTGAAGTCGACCACCCCGCTTTGGAATCGCGTCTCGTAAAAGTTCTGCGCGAGAACCGGAACGGCAGTCAGTATCGAGAGAAGCGCCACAAGCGGGCGCAGTAGAGCGTTCACTTTTTAAAAAGCTTTCGTATTTGACCGAACAGGCCACCGGATTCGGGGACTGCCGAATCCGGCAAGTCAGGATCGTACACGAGTCCGCGGCTTTCTACGATTGATTTTGGATTGTCGACGAAGAGCGATTGCGCAATTTCTTCGCCGACGAGCGCCGCAACGCGCTCCCTCGCGGCGCGAAATCGCGGCTGTCGTTTTGTCACGTTGTGCGCGTCCGTGGCCATCACATGCACCCAGCCCCGCTGAAGCCAATCGATGGCCGTGGCTTGGGCTTCCGGTCCGAATTCGCCCGTCACGCTGCCGGTCGTGACCTGCGTCTTCACGCCGATCCGGATCAGTGATGCCAGGAAGCCCGGCTTCGACTGAAAAACGATGTTGCGCTCCGGATGGGCGATGATCGGCATCCAGCCGTTGAGTTGCACGCGGTACAGCGGATCGCGAACCAGCGGCGGCACGTTGTTGCTGGAGAATTCGACGAGAACGTATCGGCCGCCGGCGAGCGGCAGGATCGATTCGGTGCGCAGCATCTCGTCCATGTCGTGTGCGAAAAAGTATTCGGATCCGAGGACGATGCGGGGCCGGTCGCCGACCGCGGCGCGAAGATCGTCGAGGATCTTCGTCAGTTGCGCCCGCGACGTGTTTTGCCAGCGGCCGCGCAGCACGTGCGGCGTGGCCACGATCGTTTCGATCCCTTCGTCCGCGGCCATGCGGCAAAGAGCGACTGACTCAGCGAGCGTGCGCGGGCCGTCGTCGACGCCCGGCAGGCAGTGGTGGTGGATGTCGATCATGCGAGGCGCACCTCGCCGATGTTATCCGACCCGCTGCTTCGACGGTTCCTTCGAGCTGCTGCCTTCCTCGTCGTAGTAGTCGTAGTAGCTCTTCTTGAACGAGTAGCCGTACTGCTGCAGGTCGAGGTTGTTGAGCAGCGCGCCGAGTACCGGGATGTTGCTCTGGCGAAGCCGCTCCGCCGCGCGCTGCACGATGTCGCGCGGCGTCTGACCGCCATGTACGCAGAGCACGACGCCGTCGGCGTTCGCGGCCAGCACGATCGAGTCGGTCACGGCCATGACCGGCGGCGAGTCGAAGATGACGAACGCGAATTTCATCCGAAGCTCATGGATGAGGTGCTTCATTCGATCGGAGCCGAGGAGCTCGGACGGGTTGGGCGGCGTCGGTCCGGAAAGGATCAGGGAGAGGTTCGGAACCTGAGTGTCCTGGATGACGTCCTCGATCGGGATATTCGCGGCGAGGTAATTGACCAGGCCAAGGTTCATCTTACCGCGGAAGACTTTCTGCAGTCGCGGACGGCGGAGGTCGGCGTCGATGAGCAGCACCGGCTTGCCCATCTGCGCGAGGACGGTGGCGAGATTGACGGAGGTGGTGGTCTTGCCTTCGCGCGCAAACGTCGATGAGATCACGATGACTTTCGGCGAGCTGGCGGAGGCGAGCAGCAGCGACGTGCGGAACGCGCGATACGCCTCGGCGATGGCCGAGCGCGAGTCGCTGTGCGGAAGCAGATCGATGCCGGCCTGCGCGTCGGGCGTGTCCGTGACCGGCCGAAGGCGCGGCGTGCCGCGGCCGTACCCATAGCCGTATCCGTAACCGCCGCGGCTTGCGGAGTTCGCCGACGGAATGACGCCGAGCGACGCGAATTTCGTGACGCGCTCCAGCTCCTCGGGCGTCTTGATCGAACGGTCCATGTACTCGAGGAAGAAGATCGCGGCGAGTCCGAGCACGACGCCGAGAGGGAAGGCGCTCTGCAGGTTCTTCTTCATCGTCACGTTGAACCGGCTCGTCGGAAGCTGCGCATGGTCGACGATGTGGATGTTGTTCGACGAGGTGGATCCTCGCAGCCGCGCCGTGACCTCGGTTTCGTTTTGACGCTTTTCGAGTTGATCGAGAAGGGCCTGCTTCGACGTCAGCGTATTGGTGAGATCCGTAAAGCCGGCCGCGCTGGCGTTGATGTTCAGCGTCTCCTGCTTCTGCGTACTTACCGCCGAGCCCATCTGTCGTTCACTCTGCTGGGCGGCCTCCAGATCGCGGCGTGCGGCGTCCTTCGCACGCTGGAACGCGGCGGCGATCGCTGCCGCGCGCGACTGATGTGTCTTTTCGATGGAGTTCCTCAGTGTCACCATATCCGGGTGGCCCGGCAATAAGGTCGTGAGTTTCTGCTGGTACTCGCGCAGTTTGCGCGACTCTTCTTCCGTGAGCTGGGTGACGAGAAGATCACCGCCCGTGACCGACTCAGGATTGGCGCGCGAGAGCGCGTCGAACGCGTTCTGTTTTTCGAGCCGGATGTTGGTGGCGTTCTGAAGATCGGTGTTCACCTTCATCAAGCGTTGGAAGGGAATGCTGCTCGCGTCGGCGGTCGAGATGATGCCTTTGGTCACGCCGTAGTTCTGCAATTTCTGACGGGTGACCTCAATATCGTCCCGGATTTGCTTGATCTGACGGTCCAGAAAGTCGCCCGCCTTGCGCACCGATTCAAACTTTTTTTCGTTGTTGAGATTGATGTAGGAGTCGCCGATGCCTTCGGCGACCTTCTGCGCGAGACGCGGCGAGGTTGACACATAGCCGACGTCCACGAGCGAGGTGCTGCGGACTGGAACGACGTCGAGCGGACCGACGACCGCGCCGGCCATTTGCGAACGGATCTGTGCGATCTGCGCCGGTGTCTTGCCGTTGATACCGGGCGGATAAAACTCCGGATCGCTGAGGAGCTTCTGATCTTCGATGACTCTCTCGCCGAGACCGCGGCTCTTAAGGAGTACGTACTGCGTCTGCAGGAACTCCTGGTCCGAGGCAGCGATGCCGAAGAGGTCATCGACGGTGAGCTGATTCGGATTCTCGCGCTCGATCTGAATCTCGATCGCCGACCGGTACAGCGGCTTGGCGAACTCGCTGGCCAGGTACGTCCCCAGCATGACCACCACAACGATCGACAACGCGACTTTCCATCGCTTGTAGATGATGTTCCAGTAGTGAGAGAGATGGACTTCCTGCGTGTTCAGGTCCATGGGGTGATGGTAACCGGTAATCGTTGCAACGGCTTCCAAGGCAGGGACACGAGTGTCCCTGCGGCAGCGATCAGAAGAAGCTTTCCTTGAAAACGATGCGGTCGCCGTCGAGCAGCACGACGTCGTTCTGACGGCCATCGATAATTTTCTTGAAGTCGTATTTGAACGTCTTCTCGGCGCCGTTGACGACGCGCTTCAGGATGACGGCTTTCGAGGCGCGATCGGTCGGTCCGCCCGCTGCGGCCAGAGCCTGCAGCAGCGTGGGCGTTTGGGAGCGGCGGAACTGCACGCTGCCCGGATGCATCACTTCGCCGAGGACGTAGATGTTGATCTGACTATCGATGGGAACGTTGATGACGTCGTTCGGGCGAAGCGGGAGGTTGAGATCAGGATTGCCATTCACCATCAGGTCGTCGATGTCCACCGCGATCTGTTCGGTGAGGCCGTTCGCTGCCGTACGCAGGACGTAGAGCGTCCGGCCGTAGCCGCTGGCGAGACCGCCGGCCTGGGTGATGGCCTGGATGAGGGAGATGCCTCCGGTGATGCCGATCCGGCCCGGCCGCGTGACCGCGCCGATCACTGAGATCGGTTTGCTGCCCGCTTCGAGCACCGTGACGGTGACGTCCGCCTGTTTGATGTACTTCGCCTCGAGCATCGATTTGATGCGGGTTTCGAGATCGACCGGCGTCAGGCCCGAGACTTCGACTTTGCCGAGCAGCGGCATGGTGATGCGGCCATCGTCGCTGACGGTGATTTTGGTGTTGAGGCTCGGATCCTGAAACACCTTCACTTCGATGTAGTCGCGCGGACCGATCGGCGCATCGCTCGCGCTCGGCGCCGGTTCAGCACCGAGCATTCCCGGCTGCACCTGGGATTGCGCCACGGCTGGCTGCGCCAGCGCGGCAACAGTGAGCATCGCAGCGGTCAGTGTGAGATAGGAGATACATTTCATTTTGAATCCTTCCAATGCTAGGCGCCGCCACCCCATATTTCAGGAGCAGCGGCGAGCAATACAACCCTCGTTCGCCATTGGACCGGCGCGCATCGTATGCGAGAGGTTGTCATCTCGCCGTTCCGAGTGATGTGAATCTTTCATCAAACGGTCGCCCTCTGTTTAGGGGGTAGGTTAGTTATTTTGACCGAGTTTACGGGGTAAACGACAAGCGGAACAGGACTCGTATTCCTTTGTCCACGTTGAGGTCGAAGTTCGAAGTTCGGTTGACGTAGCCGATGTCGAGGCCGCCCAGCAGGCGGGCAAACGCGTAGGTGAATCCGATGGACGGGAAGCTGAAAACGTCGCGGCGTTTCAGGAAACCGTGCGGCCCATTGACCGGCACGTCGTAGAGGTCGCGGCCGAGGGCGTACTGCGCGTTCAGCGTCAGACGGCGTGTCGCGTCCCACGCCAGTTTGGCGCTGAACCGGTCGGCGACGAAGTAGTTGTTGTCGGTGAAAAGCGAGAAGTCGAGGTCACGCGACGCGTTGAGGCTTCCGGTGGTCGACGTCCCGAATTTCTTGCTGGACGAGATGTTGCCCAACGCGCCCTGAAAATCGTGCTGCCCCGGCTCCGAGAAGGTCAGACTGCCGGCGCCCGCTTCGAGGCGCGTGACGGTGCGGCCACTGTCATGAACGAAGCCGGCGCCGAAGAATGAGCGATGGCCATCTTTGTACGCCGCGTTGTTGAAGACGTAGTCGCTGGCCTCTCCCGTGACGAACAGCGAGGTGAGCGGAAAGGTCTTGTGGTTCACAGCGATTCGGTAGTTGTGTCCCGTTCGATCGAGCAACTCCACCGGCAGCCCGGGCTGGATTTTGTCGAGCGGATACGAAGTCTTCAGCGCCGCCGCGTTAAACGTCATGCTGGTGCGGCTGGAGTACTTCAGTTCTCCCGTGACGCCGTAGTTCGTAGCGCGCTCCGTGAGCAGCCTCGCGATCTCGGCCACGTCGGCGCGAAGCTGATCGGCGTTTTCCACGTACAGATCGACGTAGAGATGATTGAGAAGGTACTGCGCATCGGCACGAGCGTGGTATCCGAAGACATAGCCTCTGCCGTTGCGGTTGAAGAAGCTCAACTCCGGCCGGACGTCGATCGAGTAGATGGTCTTCTTCGATGGAACGACATAGAGGCGGGTGGGCCCCTGGATGCCGAAGCGGAAGCCGGACTGCTTGTCGGCCGTGGGGACGTAGAAGCTGGAGTCGTAGCCGATATCGGAAAGCTGGAACGTACTCAGAAGATAGAAAGGACCGTGGTGGAAATGAGCTTTGCGGAGATCGGCGGCGATCTCCGCGCTGGCGGCGAATGCCCGTTCACGGTCGCGTAGACCGTTCTGCGCGAGGGCGCTGCCCGCAAACGCGCACAGAGCCAAGGCGACGATAAAAAGCCGCTTTCCTTGACGCACGTACCCTCCCATTGCCATCGACGTAAGATTCGGACCGCGCTGATGTTAGCACGGCCTCTACAATGGCTGGATGCGAAACGCGATCGAGCTTGCCCTCTTTGCGGCGCTTCTCGCGTTTATGGTCTGGGTCCCGATGCCGTTCGGATCGGCCAGCGATGCTTCCCAGCCGGCACTGATTCTTCCTGCGCTGCTGATCGGCTGTGGTGCCGCGCTGCTCCGCGCCACCAGCAAAACGCCGTTCGTGCTGACGCGGCCCGGCCGCATCTGGACCGTCGGCGGAGTTCTTTTCGTCCTCGTGATCGCGCTGCAACTACTACCGATGCCGCCCGCTCTGCTGGCGTTGATTTCACCGCAGTCGGCAGCGATCTGGGCTCGGGCTACGCACGTCGCTGCGCTCGCAGGCGTCGATGCGGGAACGAATCATCCGATCACGATCGACCCGCAACACACCGCGCTTCACTTCTATCGCGTGCTGGCGTACTTCGCCACGTTTCTCTCCTCGATGATCCTCTCCCGCGACACCGTGCGGCGACTCGTGCTCGCGGCAGTGCTCGGCTGCGTCGGCATCTTTGAAGCGCTCTATGCCGTGCACGAAGCCGCCCTCGGCCGCTACGCAATCTGGGGCTGGAAGAACAATCTCATCTTCGGCCGCGCGACCGGGACGTTCGTCAATCCGA
>JAXDIO010000404.1:0-11728 GCA_034663965.1 Thermoanaerobaculia bacterium
GAGCGTCCCCGCGAACGGATGCTCACGCACGGAGCAAAGAGCCTCTCCGACGCCGAACTCCTGGCGGTCCTGCTCGGCTCCGGCATGCAGGGCAAGAACGCCATCGAGCTCGCCCGCGATCTGCTGCGCGAAGGCTTTTCCGCTCTGGTGCAATGCGACGCCGAGCAGCTCGCGAAACGAGAAGGCATGGGCATCGCGAAGGCCACGCGCATCATCGCCACGTTCGAGATCGCACGCCGCCTCGCCAAAGACAAGCCGGGCGATCCGCCGCACTTCGACATCAACACCTTCAGCCGCGGCTTCATCGCACGCAGCCGCTCGATGACGCAGGAACACCTCGGCGCGCTCTTCTTGGATTCACGCAGCCGCGTCCTCCGCGAACGCGAAATCTACGTCGGCACCGCGTCGAAAGCGTTTGTCTCCACGCGCGAAGTCATCCGATTCGCGCTCGACGCAAACGCCAGCGGCGTCGTGCTCTATCACAACCATCCGTCGGGCGATCCGTCGCCATCCGAGGAAGACCTTCGTTACTCGAGAAAAATGCAACGGTCGCTGCGCCTGGTCGACATGCACCTCATCGATCACATCATCGCCGGCGCGCACGGCTTCACCTCGCTGGGCAGCCGCGGATACAAATGAGGATCGCGCTCTACCCCGCGACCAGCGCCGGCTTGCGCAGCGTCTCGGTTCGCTCGGCGTAGACAGGCGTGAACCAGTGGTAGCGGTCGGGGATGACGCCGGCAATGTAGTCGAAGAACTCTTTCTGGATGCGTTCCGTGATCGGTCCGCGGCGGCCGTTGCCGACCGGCACCCGGTCGATGCTGCGAATCGGTGTGACCTCGGCGGCAGTGCCGGTGAAAAAGACTTCGTCGGCGACGTACAGCAACTCGCGCGGGATCAGAGTCTCGACCACTTCGAAACCGAGCTCGCGCGCGATCGTCACGACGCTGGCCCGCGTGATGCCGGCCAAAATGGATGCGCCGAGCGGCGGCGTCATGACTTTGCCGTCGCGAACGACGAAGACGTTCTCGCCGGAACCTTCGCTCACGTATCCATTGACGTCGAGCGCGATGCCTTCCGCGTATCCGTCCGCCGCGGCTTCCTGGCGGATGAGGATCGAGTTCATGTAGTTGCCGGTCGCCTTCGCCAGCGCCGGGAAGGTGTTCGGCGCCATGCGATTCCACGACGACACGCGCACATCAACACCCTGCTCGATGGCCTCGGGGCCAAGGTACTTGCCCCAGTGCCACGCGCCGACGACGACGTCGACCGGGCAGGCGGCGGGAAAAACGCCGAGGGAGTGGAAACCGCGGTAGACGACCGGACGCAGATAGCAGTCGTCGAAATCATTCGCGGAGACGACGTCGATGCAGACCTTCTTGAATTCGTCGGGGGTGTACGGAATCTCCATCCGGTAAATGCGGCAACTGTCGTACAGCCGGCGGATGTGATCATCGAGCCGGAAGATGGCCGGCCCCTGGTTGCGCGTGTCGTAGCAGCGGATACCTTCGAAGAGGCCTGAGCCGTAGTGGAGGGCATGCGTAAAGACGTGAATCTTCGCGTCGGCAAAATCGACGAGGCGCCCGTTCATCCAGACTTTTTTTACTTCCTCGAACGGCATCGGAGCCTCCTGATCGGTGGGCAGCGGTGGACGGGCAACATCGGCGCGCCGGGGCTAAAAGTTGCCGGAGTATAGGGTCCGGTGTTTCGGCAAGTCAATGCGACAAACAGGCCATTTGCGACGCCGAAATGTACCGCGCAGTTACGCGAAAACGAGCAACGCCATCATGACGATCAGGTAAATGTTCGACGCCATGAAAAGCCGCCGCGCGCGGACGGGCGTGCGCGAAGCCAGGAAAGCGAAACTGACAAAGGTGAGCGCTGATCCCGCGACGATCGCCCCGGCCAGATAGACGTATGTCGCGAGGCCGAAAAACGACGGAAGCGCGCTGACGATGAAGAGCGCGAAGCTGTAGAACACCGCATGCCCGGCCGTGGCCACGCCATCGTCGTCGCGCACGGCCAGCATCGCGAAACCGCCGCGGGCGTAGTCATCGCGATACATCCAACTGATGGCCATGAAATGCGGAAGCTGCCAGAAAAACAGGATGGCGAAAATGATCCAGCCGCCGGTGCCGAGGACGCCGGTCGCGGCAGTCCACCCCATCAGCGGCGGGATCGCACCGGGGATCGCGCCGATGAGCGTGCAGATCGTCGACACGCGTTTCAGGGGCGTGTAGATGAAGATGTAGGTAATCAGCGTGAACGCTCCGAGGGCCGCGGTGAGCCAGTTCACGGCGAGACCGAGATAGAGCGTGCCGAGGATCGAGATGGCGACAGAGAAGACGAGAGCCGCGCGCGGCGCGATGCGGCCGTCTGGCAGCGGACGAAGACGCGTCCGGCGCATCTTCGCGTCGTGATCGCGTTCGATGTATTGATTGAGCGCGTTCGTTCCGGCGGCGACGAGCGCGGTGCCGAACAGCGTGTTCAGGAGCAGCATCCAATCGACGTGCTGCGCGCCGAAAAAGTAGCCGGCAGCGGTGGTGATCAAAACCATCATCACGATGCGCGACTTCGACAGCGCGAGGTAGTCGCGCGTCACGCTGCTGAATCCCGCCGGCCGCTCCATCACCATCACGTCGCTCATGCCGCAACCTCGGTTGCGAGAAGTGCTCCAGTTCGCTGCCGGCGCGTGCGCCAGCCGATCGTCCGAGCCGTCAGCGCGGTGATCAGCGAAAGGCCAAGCGTCGCCGCGCCTGTCATCACGTGAACGCTCGTGATCACCGGCTGCTTGCCGCTCCAGACCACGTAGCCGCCGAGCGCAATCTGAATGAGGACGACCGTGACGAGAAGATTCGAAAGCTGCCGCAGCGGATGCAGCGATTCGAAGCGCCGCAGCCGGATGGCGAGGTAAATCACAAGCGCGCCGACGCACACGCCACCGACGCGATGCGCGAAGTTGACGGCGATTGCGAGGCTTGTGAACTGCGGCACGAGACGCCCAAACGACAGCGGGAAGTCAGGAATTGCCAGTCCCGCTCCGAGGTGACGCATCGTCGCGCCGATCAGGATTTGAGCGTACGCGACGAGCACGAGCAGCGTCGTCAATCCGATCGGAGCATCGCCTTTTTCCATCGCGCGCGACGTCCGGAACCAGTTCGAGGTGAAGAACGCGATCGAGGCGTTCATGCAGAAGAAGATTTCCGCCAGCCCTGCGTGCGCGATCGAAACGGAGTGCGGCAGGAGCAGGAGGACCGTGACGCCGCCGAGCACTCCCTGCGCGATCACGGCACCGACGGAGCACCAGCCGAGGAAGCGCGTGAAGCGTTTCGGCTCGCGCAGTTGTAGCCAGATGGCCTGGATCACCGTCAGCAATCCGACGGTGGCGGCGATCATGCGGTGGCCGTGTTCGTAAAAGATCCCGCCGATCATCGGCGGCATCACCATTCCGTACGAAAGCGGCCAGTCAGGCACCGCCAGGCCGGAGCCGGTGGACGTCACCATCGCGCCGGCGAAAATCAGGAAGAGCGTCGAACCAGCTACCAGCTTCGTATAGCGACGCAGCCACACCGGGGTGACTTCCGAATGCCGCAATGCAGCTGGCGCCCCGAGGGAAGGTTTCATTGACTACGAGCCGCCGATACTCGTCTGCGCCGGTGGCGCGGCCGCCAGCCATTGCTTGAAGTGCTCTTTGGAGTGAACGAACATCTGGCCGCGCATGCGGTAGTGGCCCAGGCCGCAGAGCTGCGCACAGGCGATCTCCCACTTGTCGCGCTCTTCCTTCGTCTCGTTCGTCATTACAGGTGTGAAATGAATGGCGATCTCCATTCCCGGAATCGCGTCGGTCTCGACACGCATCACAGGGAGCTTGAAACTGTGAATGACGTCCTTCGACGTGACGTGAATAATGACGGGCCGGTTGACTTCGAGATGCAGGTCATTGAGCGTGACGATGTCGTCCTTCGCGTTCGGATCCTTGAGATCGAGTCCGAGTGGGTTCGACGATGTGACCAGTTTGATGTCGCGCTTCCCGAAAACGCCGTCCGGACCGGGATACTGAACGTTCCATGCGAACTGCTCCGCCACAATGCGCATCTCCAGCGGATTCGACGACGGCGGCGGCACGTGCGTCCAGCGGTACCACATCGGGATCGAAAACCCGACCAGGAGAATTACCTCGATGACTGCAACTCCGGCCTCCGTGTAGCTTGAAAAATGACTCCTCACACCGTGATAGTCCGCTTTCGGATTCCGTTTGGCGTTGAATCGCCACAGAGCATAAATGAAATACAGACCCCATCCGACGAACAGCAGCAGCATCAGCCAGTGAACGTTCGCGCTGAGACGATCCAGATACGGGCCGTGCTCCGAGGCGTCGACCGGCATCCACTGCGCTAAGAATTTTTCCATTGACGCTACCCTTCCTCGGCGCTACTGCGCCGCTCCCCCGTCCAGGACATGAAACGATTCCCGCAGGCGGCGCAACTCCTTCGCCCGTCGCCAAAAGCTCCAGAACAACGCAACGAAACCAACCTGCACGAAACCAACGACGCCGAGAAGAAACATGATGGCGTTGTTGGAGCTCTTCGTCATCGGCGAATTCGGCGCGCCATAACAGACGGGGCACGCCGACAGGATCGACGGCACGAGCAACATGCAGATCGCGATCACGACAAACTGCGTCTTGCGCGTCATGGCAATTCCTTCAGCTTGTGAAATACGCGCATTCCGTACCAGACCAGCGAAGCCCCGCCGGCTACGCCGAAGATGATCATAGAAATACCAAGTGAGCTGCGGGCGGCCATGAAGTCGCGCACGCCCCACACGGTCAAGTACAGCATCAGAGCGACCGACACTGTAATGAAGACGATGTGGAAGACGCGCAGGGACATTTACGATCCGAACGGATTGGCGTGATGGCTGATCGGCAGCGTCATCAGAAAGATAAAAAAGATCACTGTCAGAATCAGGACACCGTAGATGACCTTCTTCTCCGACAGCAGATGCATGAAGAAGCCCGCCACCAGGAACCCTTTGATCGAAGCGATGATCAACGCCACGATGATGGCCTGGTGAACGGGAAGATTCAGTCCATAGCACGCGCCGACTGTTACGGCGGTCAGAACCGCCAGGCCGATAAAGACGGCTAGATAAACCTTCATCTCCTTGCGGATCTGTTCCGGGCTGTGATGCGCATTGGGATCGCCAATGCCCGCGTGCTCGTGCACGTCGACGCCAGGCTCCACCGCGGTTGCAGAATCGGTCACGTGGTGCTCCTTCTACATGAGGTACAAAATCGGGAAAAGGAAAATCCAGACGAGGTCGACGAAATGCCAGTAAAGACCGACGATCTCGATCCGGTTGGTATACCGCTCGGGCTCTTTGGCCCACATCTTCGCGCCCGGCCCGAGGAAATAGAGAAATACGATGACGCCGCCGAGGATATGCAGTCCGTGGAGGCCGGTCATCGTGAAATAGATGGCCAAAAAATTGTTCGTCTTCGGGAAGCGCCCTTCCTGGAACTCGTGCGAGTACTCAAAGCCCTTCGCCGTCAAAAAGATCAGTGCGCAAAGGACGGTCGCGGAAATGTAGATGCGGCCCTTCTTGAGATCCCCGAGCCGCAGGTGCGACCAGGCCATGACCACCGTCACGCTCGAGAGAATGAGGATGAACGTATTGAACGTGGCAAGCTTGACGTTCAGGAACTCGTAACCACGCGGCCACGACTCGGCGCCGGTCCGCAACAGAATCAGCGACGAGAACAGCGCCCCGAAGAGCATGACTTCGGAGGCCAGAAACAGCCACACGCCGAGCTTGCCGTTATAAAGGCCGGTGTCCGGACGCGGATGGACGTTGTACGGAATCTCCAGCTCTGCGTGACCTACGGAAGCGTGCGCGTCCATCAATTCTCCCTCATCGCTACTGCCGTTGTCGGCAGCAGCCCACCGCCGCGCGGCGCCGGTTCCGTCAGTGGCATGTTCTGCGGAATGAATTCGGCTGTCTCGCCGGGAACGCTGTATTCATAAGGACCGCGATAGACAACCGGCAGCACTTCGAAATTACCGTGTGCCAGCGGAGGCGAGGTCGTCGCCGTCCATTCCATTGTCGTGGCCTGCCACGGATTCGAGCCGAGACCTTCATCGCGGCGTCCCATTGCAGCCGCGATTGCGTTGTAGAAGAAGTTGCAAATGAACGGCACCTGCGCGGTCAGAAGTCCAATCGCGCAGATAGACATGAACGGGTTCGTCTGCGATGCGATCTCCTTGGCGTGCGCGTACTGCATTCCCCCGTCATAAAGCCGGCGCGACACGCCCGCCAGCCCCTGCGCAAACATCGGGAAGAAGATACCGTTGATGCAAACGAACGATACCCAGAAATGCACCTTGCCCCAAAACTCGTTCAGCTTGCGTCCGGTCGCTTTCGGGAACCAGTAGTAAATGCCGGCGAACATCGCGAAAATCGTCCCCGGCGCGACGACGTAGTGGAAGTGGCCGATGACGTAATACGTGTCGTGCAGATGAATGTCGGCCGCGGCAAGGCCGAGCGGAAGTCCCGTCAGACCGCCGATGCCGAACATCGGCAGGAAGGCCAGCGCGAACATCATCGGCGTGTTGAACCGTATCGAGCCGCCCCACAATGAAATGAACAGCGAACTGAGAATGATCACCGAAGGGATCGAGATGATCATCGTCGTGGTCTGGAAGAAGGCGCTGATGGTCGTGCCCATGCCGGTCAGGAACATGTGGTGCGCCCAAACGACGAACGACATGAAGCCGAGGAAGACAGTCGCGAAGACCATCGACTTGTAGCCCCACAACGGCTTACGGGTGTTGTTCGAAATGATCTCCGCCACGATTCCCATGGCCGGCAGAATCAGCACGTAAACCTCAGGATGCGCAAGAAACCAGAAGAGATGCTGCCACAAGAGCGGGTTGCCGCCGCCGGCATTGGCGAGCGCCTGGCCGCTGACCACGAGTCCGCTGGGCAGGAAGAAGCTCGTTCCTGCGACCCGATCCATGAGCTGCAGCACGGCCGCGGCCTCGAGCGGCGGGAATGCCAGCAGCAGCAGAAACGACGTGACGAACTGCGCGTGCACGAAGAAGGGGAAGCGCATGTATGTCAGCCCCTTGGCGCGCAGTTGAATGATCGTCACAATGAAGTTGACGGAGCCGAGCAGCGACGAGGTGATCAGAAAGACCATTCCGATCAGCCACCACGTCTGTCCTTGTGACGCGATGACGGACAGCGGCGGATAGGACGTCCAGCCGGATTGCGCCGTGCCGCCCGGGGCCAGGAAACTGGCGAGCATGATCAAGCCGCCCGGGAAGTAGCACCAGTAACTGGCCATATTGAGCTTCGGGAAGGCCATGTCCGGCGCACCGATCTGCAGCGGAACCAGATAATTGCCAAATGCACCCACAGCCAATGGCACGATCCCCAGGAAGATCATGATCGTGCCGTGCATCGCGCCGAGCTGGTTGTACGCCTCGGGCAAAAGGACGCCGCCGGGCGCCCGGCTCTCGCCGAGGACCTTCATAATACTGAACGCTTGACCGGGCCATCCGAGCTGCAGGCGCATCAGGATCATCAAACAAAATCCGAGGAGGAGGAAAAGAAGCGCGGTGAAGCCGTACTGGATGCCGATCCATTTATGGTCAGTGGAAAAGACATAGCGGCGAATGAAGGATTGATGATGTCCGCCATGCCCCTCGGCGACCTTCTCGTCCTCCATGACGCGCAACGCTTCGCGGAGCGCCTTATGCGCTTCGTCCGCGTACATCCATTGCGAACCTACCCGGATCTGTCGTCTCAATGCCATTGCGGCTCCTGCTGTCGCATTAACCCTTGAAGGTAAAATTCAGCGCTTTGGACTCTTTCGCGCCGACCGTGACCTGCTGTTCCTGCTGGCCGTACTTCTCGTGCCACGCCACCACCGTGTACTGACCCGGCGGCAGGTTGGAAATCGTGAACGTGCCGTTCGTCTGCGAAACAGAATAGAACGGGTGCGGCATTACGGCCATGTACGACTTCATCCAGCCGTGAACATCGCACTTGATCTTGAACGGCGTGATTTCCGGCTTGTCGAGGTGCTTCGTCGAGACCATTCCCTGCACGGGCTGACCTTCGTTGAATTGCGAGTTGGCCACCGGCATCGCGTGCACGTTGTGCAGCGTCGCGTCGTCGTTCTTGATCTGCAGCGGCTGGCCGACCATGACCGCATTGACGTGCGGGTGGTATTGGCAGCCTTTCTGGTCGATGACGACTGGCGTGGACGGGGCCGGGAAGTTGCCCTTGATGTCTTTGATATAGACAAAGACATTGGCCAACTCACCGGCCGGCCCGGTGACGACATCCTCTTCTGTAGCGGGTGCGCTGGAATGTTGCGACTGGCAATACGGATCGGCCGACATCTGAATGTTGGTCATCTTCGGCGCGGCGCCCTCGAACTTCACAAGACCGGTGAGCGTCGCAGCGTCGGCGGAGACGGCGGCAGCGGCCGGAGCTGCAGCGGCGGGTGTTCCGGACGCGGTGCTCGCCGCGGCCGTCGTGGTCGTCTGCTCGTCGTCCTCGCCCTCATCTTCTTTCGAAGCTTCCTTGCCCTTACCGCAGGCAATCGAGAGGAGCAGCGTGGTGGCGAACAACAGCGAGACGAATTTCTTTATAGTCATTTGATCTTCTCCTGTTTCTAACGTCCGGCTCCGCCGCTGACGGCCGGAACTCCGCGCTGATTGCGCGTCGATTTCGCGGCCGGCGCTGTCGCCGGCGGCAGCGATTGTTGCGGCATCGCCATCGCGGGCGCATCGCCGCTCGGTGAAGCCGCACGCATTTGAGTGATTCCGATGCTCCAGATGTAGTCGCGCAGATAGTCGGTCAAGGCGACCGCGTCGCTCATCGTGCGCTTCAATTCTTTTTCGTTGCCGTTAAACAGCGGCAGCAGCGTTGATTTGTATTGTGCGAATTGCGGTGTATCGATTGCCAGTGCCAACGGCGACTGGAAGCCTCCCGTGGCCGCGTCGCGCGGGAAGTTCGTCGGCATGCGCGTGCCCGGAATCATTTCGTTGGGACGGCGAATCCAGTCGGAGATCCAGTCGTGCCGTAGGCGCAGGCGTGCGAGCGTGAGGTTCGGCGCGAGCGAGGTCGAATCAGCAGTATTCGGTGTGGGCGGATTCTCGGGATTCACGGGCGTCGTGCCGTGGCATTGTGCGCAGCGCAGCATTGTGAAGACCTGCTGGCCGATCTTGACGTTCGCGGCGGAAGGACTCGCGCCGCGCGTCGTGTCGAACTGGGCGCCCTTGCCGGCTTCCGCGAAGAAGGTCACGAGCGTATTCGCTTCGTGATCGTCGAAGTGGAAGGTCGGCATCCGAACGCCAAGCCACGGCCGGATTTTCATCACCGTCGGATCTTTGAGGAAATTGAACAGGAACGGCGACTGCGCCCGTGCTCCCTCGGGCGACAAATCCGGCGGAAGGAAATTCGTATCGGCAATCGTCGACGCAATGGCGCGCCCGCGGCCATCGACGACGTGGCACGCCCGGCAATTGTGCTGCGACACGCGCTTTCGGCCTTCTTCGATCAGACGCGTATGAGCATCGAGGCCGGCCATACGGTTCTCGGCGACCTTCTCCTTCGTAAGACCGACCACGACCATGGCGATGCGGCGCGCTTCCTCCGGTGTGAGGTGGAAGTTCGGCATCTTCAGCTTGTCGTTGTAGACTTTCGTGCGGCGGTCGTCGTAGATGCGCGGATTGCGGAGCTTGTTGTAGACCCAGGACGGCACGGTGTGAATGACGTGCTCTGTCGAGCCGTCTTCATGCTTCCACTGCTGGTCGTTCATGAAGCCGAAATCGAAAAGATGCAGAGCCTTCGAGCCTTCGACGGTCAGCTCCGTTCCAATCGGCTTGAGACCCTCGAATCCTTTGATCGTGTGACAGGAATAGCAACCGTATTTTTCAATGGACCGCTGTCCTAGAAAGACAAGCTGATCGTGATCGGACATTGAGCGTAGTTTGGACTCGGCGTCGCGATCGCTTAGGGTGTTGATCAAGTAGCCTTTGGCCAAATCGTGAACGGCCTGGCGGTCCGGCGGGCGGATGGCCGTTTTCATAAAGGCGGGTTTTTGCAAGGTCAGTAAAAACGCCGTGACGTCGGACGCTTCCTGATCGGTGAGCCGCAGCGACGGCATCGGCGCCTCGGCGTAATACGACTTCGGATTCTTCACCCAGTTGTAAATCCAGGCGCTGTTGGTCTTCGTTCCGACGCCGGTGAGGTTGAATCCGTAATTTCGCTCCAGCGGAAAATCTTCTCGCTTTGCGAGTCGAATCTGTCCGGTCTTTTCGTCTTTGACCTGCTCCGTGTCGAGATGACAGCCCATGCAGCCGACGCTGTTGACGATCTGTTTGCCGCGGCCGGCATCGCCTGCGACGGGCTGCTGCCATACGCGATGCGTCGATTTATCGAAAAGATAGCTGACGATCGCGTGAATCTCGGCGTCCTGGAACTTGATGTTGTGCGCGCGCTCCTGCGGAGGAACGACGCTCGGATCGATCATGTTGCGCTGATAGAAGAATGACGGCATCCGCGTCGTCGACCGGAAATTGCGCGGCTCGCTGATCCAGCGGAATGCCCACTCCGGCGTCGTCTTCTCGGCGATCCCGCCGAGGTCCGGGCCGGGCTTGCGGAGATCGGAGAAACGCCAGTTGTTGATCTTGTGGCAAGCGTAACAGCCGTAAAGCTCGACAGTCTGCGTAGCTTTGGTGATGTCGTCGCCGCGATCGACCGCAATCTGCGCGGAATGGCACTTGATGCAGCCCGCTTCGTAATAATGCCGTGGGTACATCGGCGTCTCGATGAATTCGTTTTCTTCGTAGCCCCAATGACGCTGTGCGAAATCGCGAGGAATCGGGAAGAACCCAGCCGAGAGCGACGTGCGTTCCGCCCAGCGATGCTCCATTCTGGGACTGGCCGGCGTATGACCGGCGCGGCCGAATTCGGTGGCGCGATCCTGGCCGCGATGGCAGACCGTGCAGCCGTACTCGAGAAGCGGGTGCACTGAAGCCGAGCCGACGTAGAGATCGAGTTTCGGATGCGTGCGCCACGGATTCAGGATGTCGCTGGGTCCGTCCTGAATTCTCTTGAGCTGCGCAATCCGTTCCTCGGTCTCCTGCCGTTTGTCTTGTGGGACTTGATAGGCATCGAGCTTCTGCTGCAGCTCCTGCGACAGGCGCGCCGCTTCCGCTTTTGATTCCCATCCCGGCGTATCGATGGCGCGATGACAGGTCTGGCAGCGGTCGACGCGCGGAACGTTCATGTAGTTCATGTCGATCGAAAGATCGTTGAGCACGACCTGATCGATCTTGATGACGGGATTGACGAAATCGAGCATCGGCTGACTGAGAATCCAGTTTGTACTGAAGCGTCCCATGTCGACGGTGGTGAGCTGCTTGCTCAGCAGATCCACCGATGCTGTCAGCTCTTTTTTCTTATCCTCGGCATCCTTGATCTTCTTGAGCCATTGGTCGACGTTCGCCTTCGCTGCATCGCGCTGGCGCGTGACTTCCTGAAGGCGCACTTGCAGTTCCGCGAGGTGAGCGGACTGCCGCTCGTACTCTGCCTGCTGTTGGGCCGCGTCGGAACGATGCTGGACCACGGAGGCTTCGGTAATGTAGCGCTGCGCATCGAGGTTCGCCTTCGCGAAACGGTAATCCTGATCGGCGCGATAGTGATCGCC
>JAXDIO010000416.1:0-12463 GCA_034663965.1 Thermoanaerobaculia bacterium
AGCGATCACGAACATCACCGCCCACGAGCCGATCGAGAACAGCAGCAACACTCCCAGGACGGCTTTCCCCACCCATCCCGTATGCTGAAACGACGTCCAGAGTTGCACTGCCGTTAAGGTAGCACGGAGGCCGCGCTCACGGCGCCATCGACTCCCTCGTTACCAGACGTTGCGCTTCGAGATAGAACCGTACATCCGCCGGCAGCATCGCGTACAGCAACCGTCCGCCGGATCGACAGGTCGTGCTGAGGAACGCGCGCTCGTCGCCGTTCACGAAGAGAACGTCGCCGATGAAGTCGCCCGGCAGCGTGGTGAGCAGATCGATGAACTGGCTCTCGGTCGCCGCGTAGTCGATGAAGAGCCGGTCGACGTCCTCGGCCGCGTAACCAAGTGCGCCTTTCAGGATCGCGAACGTGTCGGCGAAGATGATGCGGTTCGCCGCGTGTGCGGATGCGTCCCATTCGCGCGCCGGCGCCGTGGCGCCGCGAGCGATCAGTGTGATGCGTCGGAGGTCGCGCATGTTCGTGTCCTCGATCAGTGCGGCACGACGGCCGCTGCGAAGGCGATCACGAATGCGACGGACCAGAGCATCCCGAGGACGCGCCACGATTGGCGGCCGAGGCGAAGGTCAGAGGTGGTTTCGACGACAAGCTGTTTGATCTGTGTCATTGGATTTTCCTTTTAGTTGTTGATCGTGGAGGGTGTGCTGTTGTCGGTGGCGGTCTCCGTCTGCTGCACCGGAACCGTTCGTGTTCCGAACGCATCGATCGGCCAGACGTCGAGCGGCAGCGTGCGGCCGTTCGCGGCCAGATAGACCTTGCCGCTATCGATGAGCTCAATCCAGCCCGATGCTGGAACCGAGTACTTCGCTCCGGCGTAGGTGAACGTCGCGCCCGGCGCGCCGACGAATTTGTACGACACGGTCCCCGTATGGCAGGTCACGGCGGGAGCGGCCGGTGCGTGGTGGAGGAGAGCGGCGAGCGTGATTGCGTGCAAGATGTTCATGCCTGGCCCTTAGTCCAAGGGCGGTACCACGCAAGACTCCTTTTAGAATCAGCAACTTAGATGTGTCTGACACATTTGCGGCTGTTTCGGAACGATACGGCTGTATGATTTCTGGACATGAGCGATGTGCAACAGCGCCTGCTGATCGTCGATGACGATCCGAATGTTGTCGCCGGTCTCCAAGCCCTCCTCGCCGATGAGTGGGAAGTGAAGACCGCTATGACCACCCGCGAGGCGCGCTCTGTCTTCGCCGACTTCTCGCCCGACGTCGTTCTCCTCGACATGAACCTTCCCGACGGCAACGGCGTCGACGTCCTGCACGACTTCAAGATGTACTCCGAGGCCGTCTCGGTGATCATGATGTCGGGCGTGGGGACGGTGGACAGCGTGGTCGAATCGATGAAGCTCGGAGCGGAAACGTTCCTGCAGAAACCGTTCGACTACAGCCTCTTGTCGCTGACGCTGGAGCAGGTGGCGCGCATGGTGGCCACGCGCCGCGAACTGATCGCGCTGCGCCGCGGCGACACAAACGAGCAGGAGCGTTTGCCCGGTCTTTCCCCTGCCGTCCAGAATCTGAACCAACTGCTTGGCCAGATCGCCAGAGCGCCGTCGCCGGTGCTGATCGAGGGCGACTCGGGGACAGGCAAAGGAGTCTTTGCGCGCCTCATCCACAACCGTTCGCCGCGCGCGCGGGCGCCGTTCGTCGACCTCAATTGCGCCGGGCTGTCGAAGGAGTTGCTCGAGTCGGAGCTCTTCGGCCACGAGCGCGGCGCCTTCACGAACGCGATGAATACGAAGCAGGGTTTGTTCGAGATCGCCGCGGACGGCACGCTGTTCCTGGACGAGATCGGTGAGATGGACGTGACCGTGCAGGCCCGGTTGCTGAAGGCGATCGAGGACAAACGTTTCCGCCGCGTCGGCGGCATCCGCGACCTGACCGCGAATTTCCGGCTGGTCGCGGCCACGAACCGCGACCTCGCCGCGGAAGTCGCGGCAAACCGCTTTCGCGCCGATCTCTACTACCGGCTGAATGTCGTCCGCGTGCGCATGCCACCGCTGCGCGAACGCATCGAAGACATCCCGCTCCTGGTCGACGTCATCCTTCGGCCGTTATCGAAGGAGCTCGGACGGCCGGCGCCGACCGTCAGTCCGCGAGCGCTGAAAAAACTTCAGAGCTACGCCTGGCCCGGCAATGTCCGCGAACTGCGCAACGTCCTCGAGCGCGCCATGCTGACGATGACCGGCAAGGAGATCGCGAATGAAGATCTCTTGCTCGAATCGGATACGAAGTCGCTCGCAAAAACTTCCGGCGGAATGCCCGCCGCCGATTGGGAAATCCGCGCACTCGACGATGTCGTCGCCGACTACGTGACCGCATCGGTCACCGCCGCCGGCGGCAACGTCCGCAAAGCGGCGAGGCAACTTCAGATCAGCCCATCGACGTTGTACGCGCGGATGAAAAAGCCGGCGACGTAGCGCGCAAAACGTAGCGCTGGCCGCTGGCCGGCTGGACCGCCGCCGGCTCGGCGGCGCGTACCGAGTCACTTGCCGGCGAGCCGCCGGCGGTACAGCCGACGAGCCGTCGGCGCTACGAAGCCGAGGCTAATCCAGATCGCTGTGCCGCTCTTTCTTCGCCGCCGTCTGCGGAACCTGCGTCTCGAAGATGTACACGTCCGCACCGATCGGCGTCTCTCTGTAAACCCTCTCCAGCATGTCCTCGGGCAGCCGGATACAACCGTGCGACGCCTTGCGTCCGATCGAGTCGTACTCGTCGGTGCCGTGGATCATGATTCCGTCGCCGAGATCGAGCGCGTACTTGCCGAGGTGCCCTTTCACTTTGCGTTTCGGCGAATCGGGAGGCGGGATCGGCTCGCCGGCCTCGACGAATGCCCAGTCAGGCTTCGTCCAGACCGGATCCTCGATCTTCCGCAGCACCTTCAAGTGTCCCTGCGGCGTGCGAAACAACCAAACCTTGCTGCCCTTCTTCAGGATCTTCTCGCTGCCGGTCGCCGCCAGCGACTTATCGACGAGCTGCCCATCCTTGAACAGATACAGCCGGTTCGCAGCCGTATCGATCGTGATCACCGTCCCCGTCCGCGGCGCCTCGGCCGGCAACCCTTCGACCTGTTTGTCTGCCTCACAACGGAACTGCCACCAATGACACTGCGTCTGCGCCGAAGCAGAAACGCCGAGGCCCAAACTGATGACGACGAGACCTCGGCTGATGAGTTTCGCGGCTCGATTCAATCGCACCCTCCCCTGGAAAAGTCGACTTCGAACTCAGAATAACTAGTGCGAGATCGACGCCAAAAGTGGTGAATTTGGGAGGGATTCTGGTGGCCCCGGGGCGACTCGAACGCCCGACAAACGGTTTAGGAAACCGCTGCTCTATCCACCTGAGCTACGGGGCCACGCGCGGCGGAACGGCCGGAGCGTAGCAGAAAAGTTCAGGAGGTCGCCGCGTCGAAATCGAGCGATGTCGAGAGATCCCGGTTCGACTCTATCTGCGCTTTCAGTTCGGCGATCTTCTGCTCCGCGGTGGCAACGGCATCGGCGCCTGCGATAAAGCGGCGCGGCGGTGGATTCTGGCTCGCGATCGTGATGAGGGCTCGCGCGAGTTTCTCGGGGTCACCGGATTGCCGCCCGTTCTGCGCTTTCCAGAACTCCAGCAGCGGCGCTCTTCGCTCGTCGTAGTCCTCAACGGACGGCTCGGCGTAGTTCGTCGATTGGTCGGTGAGGAGCTCCGTGCGGAAGAATCCCGGGTTGACGATCGTCGTCGTAATGCCGAACGGCGCGATCTCGGCGTTCAGTGACTCCATCCAGCCCTCGAGGCCGAACTTTGACGCGGCGTAGGCGGAAACGAAGTCGAAGCCGGCGGCTAGGCCTGCTGACGACGATATCGAGATGATGTGCCCCGAGCGCTGTTTGCGCATTACGGGCAGGACCGCGCGGGTGACGTTCATCGGGCCGGCGAGGCTCGTCGCCAGTTGCCGGTCCACCTGCTCCGGTGTCAGCTCTTCGAAGTAACCCGCGTAAAAGCTCGCCGCATTGTTGATGAGCACGTCGATCCGGCCGAACCGCTCGACGGCGGACCGCACCGCGGCTTCGGCGTCGGCGCGGATGGTGACGTCGAGCTTGACGGCGAGCAGATCGTCCGACTGTCCCAAGGCTGCGGACACGCGTTCGCTACTGCGCCCCGAGGCCACAACCGCGTGGCCGGCGGCCAGGGCGGCCTTGGCGAAGGAGAGGCCCATGCCACGGCCGGCACCGGTGATAAGCCAGACCTTCCTGTTAGTCATGTCGAGTCCCACCTACAAATGTGAGAACAGCCCCTTCGTGTATTGCTCCGGGTTGGCCATGAACGTCCGCTTGTGCTCTTCGTTGGCGAAGTAGTAGAGCTTGTTCTTGTACTCGACGGTCGGGATCGAGGCGCGGATGGAGATTTTGCTGCCGTCGATCGGATCCATGGCGATGGCGGGCGTGAAGGGAAGGGAAGCACGTAGCGCTTCGTCGGCCGGCGTCGGCGGCGGGGGAGCGTCGGCTTGCGCGAGGCCGGTGACGGTTTTGATGGGCGGCGCTTCGTCGGTGAGCATTGGGGGCGGATCGACGGTGACGGGGCGGAGGTCGGAGGAGTCGATGGTGCGCATTTCCGACTGCGGTTTTGCCGCCGAGGTGGACTTCGGTTTTCCGCCGCAGCCGGCGGCCAGCGCCGCGGCCAGTATCGCCATCACGATCGTACGGGGCATCGTTCTCATGTTTTGCAAGGGTGTGGCCACTACATTTCCGCGAGCAGCGCCGCGCGGCATCGCTCCAGTCCCTGCCACACCGTTCCTTCGACTGCCGCTGCGTCGACGACGGCGACGAGGTAGTAACCGTCGCCGAGCGCGCAGCAGAAAATCCTGCTCGCCGCGAAGTCGATTTTGAACCGGGCCGACGACCCGCTATCGGTGGCCTCTGCGATGCGCCGCAAGTGCGAAAGGAAGATGCCGGCATAGGCGCCGATGACGCGCAGCTCGTGATCGTCCGTATCGAACGGCCGCGCCGACGCCACCTCCACACTCTCCCCCTCGGAATCGAGAAACGCGGCTCCGATCGCGCCGCGCGTGGATTGGAGAAGATCGGCGAGGATGTCGCGAAAACTCACCTACGCGGCGCCCCGCACTTGCTCGTCGATGGTGATGTCGCCGCGCGTCACCGCGCTCGCGAACGCATCGACGACATGCGGATCGAAGCGCGTGCCGGCGAAGCTCTTGATCTTCTCGACGACGTAACTCAGCTCCATCGCCTTCTGATACGGCCGGTTCGTGGTCATGGCGTCGAAGGTGTCGGCAATGGCCACGATGCGCGCCTGCATCGGAATCTCTTCCGCGGTCAGCCCGTCCGGGTAGCCGCCACCGCTCCACTTTTCGTGGTGGTACTTCATGCCCGGGATGATGTCGATGAGCTGCGCAACGCCGCTCATGATGGCCGCGCCCTTCGCGGGATGTCCCTTCATCACTTCGAACTCGTCGTCGCTGAGCGCGCCCGGCTTGCGAAGGATGCGATCGTCGATGCCGATTTTGCCGACGTCGTGCAGCAGCGCGCTGATCCGCAGATTGCGCATGTCCTGCTCGCTCAGCGCGAGGTTCTTGCCGATTGCGATCGAATAGCGAGCTACGCGCTCGGAGTGTCCGCGTGTGTACGGATCTTTCGCATCGATCGCGGCGGCCAGCATGCGCACGGAACTGATGAAGAGAAGGTGATTTTCGTGCGCGGCTTTGCGGAGTTGCTCGACGGCGCTCTCGATGGCCCCGGACATGGCGTTGAAGTTCTCGGCCAGCTCGCCGATCTCGTTGTGCGTCGTCAGCTCGACGCGCTGGTGGTAGTTGCCGTTGGCCATCTCTCGCGTGCGCTCGGCCAGCTCGCGGACGGGGCGCGCGATGCCGGATGCGAAGAGGATCGCGGCCAGGATGGCGACGGCCAGCGCGATGGAGATCCAGGTGATCGTGGCCCGCACCATCTTCGACACCGAGGCGTAGGCGAGCTTCTCCGGCTTCTGCACGACCACGCCCCAGTCGCGGCCGGCCACCGGCGCGACGGTGCCGAGCATCGTGGTCCGCTCGCCGCCGCGCGTGTCGTCATACGGAATGGTGAGGTGGACCGGTGCTTTCGAAAACTCCTGCACGATTTTCAGATACGAAAAGTCGGGATGCTGTACCTCGACCGCTGCCTCGCTGTGGAGCAGCACCTTGCCGCCGCGGTTCACGACGAACGCGGTGACATCGCCCTTTCCTTCGTCGCGAATGCGGTCGCTGATGCGGCGCAGGCTGACGATCGCTTCGACCGCGCCGATGTTCGCTCCTTCATCGACGACCGGCACGGCGATGACGACCGCCGGCTGGTTCGCGGCCGTGACGTACTGGAACGTGCCGGTGTAAACCTGACCTTTGAGCGCGGCCTGCAGCGCGAAGTCGAGTTCCTGGGCCACCGCCGCATCGAGCTGCGCGGGCTTGGCCTCGGCGCCTTTCCCATCGCGATCGACAATGCGCATGCCGAGGAGGTCACCGTCGGGAGTGATGTAGTCGGCGATCAACCCCGTCTGCGCCGCGTACACGAACGGATCGCTGCCCGCGGGCAAGGCTCGCTTGAGCGCCCGTACGTTGCCGGCGATCTTCATCAACTGCTGCGTGTTGTTTGTCAGCAGGTTCTGGATGTCGGTGGCGATGCCGCCCGCGGAGCGCGTCAGGTATTTTCGCTCCAGCGTCTCGAGCGAGTCGCGATTGATGCGGATGAGGAAGTAGTGCGAGACGACCAGCGGCACCAGCCCGACGACGACCATGGCGCCGAGGAGCGTCCACAGCAGCCGCGCGCGGCGGGGTGGCGGTGGTGCGGTGTCGTCGGACATCGCCGGCGATTATAGCGACGCCCGATCTGCGAGAATCGCGGGGATGAGCGCTGAGAAGAAGATCGTCATCATCGCCGGCCCGAACGGCGCGGGGAAGACGACCTTCGCACAGGCCTGGTTACCGTTCGAGGCGAACTGCCCACTCTTCATCAACGCGGATTTGATTGCGGCCGGCCTTTCGCCGTTCGATCCCGACGCTGCGGCGTTTCGCGCGGGACGGTTGATGATCGAGGAAATCGATCGCAACGCCGCCGCGGGCGAAAGCTTTGCGTTCGAGACGACCTTGTCGGGGCATACATATGCGCGGCGGATTCCGAGGTGGCGAGCATCAGGGTTCATCGTTAAGCTCGTGTTTCTGTCGCTGCCAACCGCCGACGATGCAATTGCGCGAGTGGCGAGGCGGGTTCAGCATGGTGGCCACAATGTGCCGACTGATGTGATCCGCAGGCGTTTCGCAAGCGGGTTAAGAAACTTCCTGGACATCTATCGGCATCGCGTCGATTACTGGCAATTGTTTGATAGCAGCGGTCCTGTCCCGCTGTTATTGGACGAAGGAGCGAAATGATGGATCGATTGAAATCGAAACTTCCCGACGCCGATATGCAGGCCGCGCCCCACGCTCTTCTCCGTGCAGCTAGGCGGGCGCGCGAAATCGCACAACGCACGAATACGCCACTGGTCCTGGTCCGGAACGGTGTCCGGGTTGAGCAACTCGTCGACGAAATGACAGACGATCCGCTCGACAATTTCAAGGAACTCCTCGAGCAAATGCCGGAAATCGGGTCTGACGAAGATTTCGCGCGGAGCAAGGATCTCGACCGGCCGGTCATCCTCTGAATTCAGAACCACGCGGCATGCCCCTCGGCCTCTACATCCACCTCCCGTTTTGCCGCGTTCACTGCACGTATTGTCCGTTTGCGGTTTCGACGGACATTCGTCTTCAGGATCAGTACACCGAGACGTTGGTTGCGGAGATCGACGCGCGTTCGAATGGGGAGCGCGTCGACACCATTTTCTTGGGCGGTGGAACGCCTTCGCGAACGTCGCGCGAGAATCTCTCACGCGTCGTCTCAAAACTACACGACTGTTTTGTCATCGACGACGGCGCCGAGTTTTCCATCGAGGCGAATCCGGAGGATGTGAGTGATGACTCCGTCGCCTTCTGGCGATCGCTAGGTGTCAATCGCATCAGCATCGGCGTGCAGTCGTTTCATGATGACGAGCTGCGTCCTCTCGGCCGCGTGCATGGACGCGCGCAAGCGCTCGAGGCTGTTCGCATCGCCGCGGCTTCCGGAGTTCGCACGAGTCTCGATCTCATCCTCGGATTGCCGCGGCAGACGGCGGCGAGCTTCGAAGAGACGTTGGAAATCGCCATCGACACCGGCGCCGGCCACGTCTCGCTCTACATGCTCGATCTTGAAGAAGGGACAGCGTTGGCGCGGCAGGTCGAAGACGAGCGCGTGACGCTTCCCGACGACGATCTCGTCGCCGATCTCTACACACTCGCGATCGAGCGATTTGCCGAAGCAGGTCTCGCGCAGTACGAGATCAGCAACTTCGCGCGTCCGGGCGAGGAGTGCCGCCACAATCTTCGCTACTGGCGCCGCGAGCAGTACCTCGGCTTCGGCATCGGCGCGCATTCGTTCATCGACGATCGCCGCTTTGCGAATACGCGCGACATTCATCGCTACATTGCCGGGCAGCGCGAGCCGGAGTTCGCCGAGGTCCTCGGCGAGGGCGAAGTGCGGCGCGAGACCATCTTCCTCCGGCTGCGGCAGGCCGAGGGCATAAACTATGCGGACGTTGTACGACTTTGCGGCGAGGAGGGAATCGCATGGATGGATCGAGGCTTGAGCGACGGGTGGCTGCGGCGGGTGGAAAATCGCGTCGCCTTCACCCCTTCCGGTTTCCTTTTGAGCAACGAGTACATGTCGCAGCTCTTCTGATCGCGTTTGCCGCGTTGCCTGCCCTCGCGCAGGACGTGAAGTTCGATCCGACGCTCGTGAACCAGGCGAACTTCAGCCAGTTCGCGCGCGTCGTCGGCCAGGCGATTTTCGCGACGCCCGTGCAACCTGCTCGCGCCAGCGGTTTGCTCGGATTCGACGCCGGCGTCGCAGCGACCGTCGTCAAGATCGACGAAGGCGCTGCGTACTGGCGCGCCGCGGTGCCGCAGGGAAACACGTTCACCTCGCACGGCTACATCGGCGTTCCGCGGCTTGTGGCGTCGAAGGGATTCGGATTCGGCACGATCTCCGGCACGTACGCGAAGATTTCGAACAGCGGCATCACGACCTGGGGCGGCGCGCTCGACACGCCGCTGCTTCGCGGCGGTTTGCTGAAGCCGGAGCTGGCGCTGCGGCTGTCGTACTCGACGCTCACCGGCATCGACGTCTTCCACGAGAAAACCTACGGCGCGGAAGTCTTTCTCAGCAAAGGGTTCGGCCCGATCACGCCTTACGCGGCGATCGGACGCATGCGCATCGACGCGCGCGGCGACGTCCCCGCGACGTCGCATTCGACTGCATTCACGCTGGCGGATAAGAGCAGTCTGAATCGCTACACCGTCGGCGTGCGACTCTCGCTGATGGTGCCGAAGCTCGTCGTCGAAGCGACGCAAGCCGAGGTTCGGAGCTACGCGGCGAAGATTTCGATCGGGTTCTGATCTTCTCAGGTGTCCCGAGCCCTCACCCGCACAGACACTCTTGTCTGTGCTTTGGCAAGATCCGCTGCCTTCTCCTGAAACCTACTTCACTCCCAGCGCGCTCTTGATCGCGTCGATCGTGAACTGTCCCTCCGGCCCGAAGCCGAGGACCTGGCCGTTGATAATGTACGTCGGAGTGGAGAGGACGCCGTTGTCAAACGCGCGGCTGACCTGATCGATCAGCGCTTTCTTCTCGACCGGTGATTTGTAGATCTTCTCGATCGCCTTCCAGTTGATGTCGTTGTCTTCGATCCAGTTCTGGTAGAACTTGTCGAACGGCTGCTTGCCGATCGTCTCCTGATTTTCGTAGACGAAATTCACATAGGTCCAGTACTTCGCCGGCGCCACCTTCGAAATCGCGCGCGCGCCGAGGGCGGCCGCGAGGGCCCACTCGTGATGTTCGAAGAGCGGGAGGTCGAGACGGTAGTAATCGACCTTGTCGAGGTTCTTCGCGATGATCGGCTCGATCTTCTTGTGAGCCCTCGCGCAGGTGGGACATTCGAAGTCGGAGAGTTCGATGATCTGAACCTTTGACTTGGGATTGCCGCGCCGCGTCGCGCCACCGAAGCCGAGCGTTTCGACGAGCGATTTGCCCGGATCGACATTCAGAGTGCCGCGCGTGCCGACGATCAGGTAGCCATTCGAGCCGTCAACGAAACCGTGATACGTGAAGCCGCCGCCGGCGGCCTTCGACTGCTTGACGATCGAAACGGCGTGGAGGCCGTCAGGAAGAGGGAACGGCGCAACCGTGGCCGATACCGGCTCTTTCAACGCGGCGCTTCCCACTTCGGCGATCCGCGCCGGCAGTGGCCGCGCGTCCTGCGGCAGCGAGAAGATCGTGCCGATCAGAACCTGGCCGCTGACCGGCGAGTGCATCATGTACGTCTTGCGCTGGCAGCTCGGGTCGCTCGATTCCTGCGTCAGCGAGTAGAGCACGAAGCCGCGCGGACCTTCCTGAGGAAGCGGCGTCACGCTGATTTTGGCTTCAGGACATTTCGCCAGTGACCGTGACGCGAAGTTAGTCAATGCATTGCTGAGCGTCGGCGCGCGTTGCGCCATGACACAGAAGGGGATGAGGGCCATCGTCGTGGTCAGGAGTGCTCGTTTCATCGTCAATTCCTATCGGACCGGATTCAAATCATTGCGCATTAACAGTGCGGTAGCCGCGTTCAATCCATTGCTTGATGCCGCCGTTGACGTGTACGACGTTGCGGAAACCCGCCACGCTCAGCAGTTGTGCCGCCACTGCGCCATCCTCGCCGGTCTCGCCGTAAACGAGCACGGTCTGGTTCTGATACGGCAGCAGTTCGGGCAGCCGCATCTCGATGGTTTCGAACGGTGCGCTGATCGCTCCCGGAATGTGCCCCTCGGGTCCGCGATACGCGGAGGATGGCCGCACGTCGATGACGACGACCTGCTGAGTGTCCAGAATCATTTCGGCGGCGATGGTCGGCGCGATCTCCGCGTAGCCGCCGCTGGTCTTCGAAACGCCGACGGTGCGGCAGGCAGAAATCAGAAAGCAGAAGGCAGAAAGCAGAAGTGCTGCGGAAGTCTTCATAGAATCTCCAACTCGAACTCGGCCCGGACTTCGCCGACGATTTTTCCGGCGACGTTGAACACTTGCTGACGGCGAAACGGTTGCAACTCCGGAGCCGAGGAAACATCGGCGCCGAGGATTTCCAGAGTCTTCAGGATGACTGGATTGCGGCCCCGCCCCATCGAGCCGTCGTGGATCTTCAGGGCGATGCCGACCGCGACATCATCGGCGACGCGCAGCCGCCCGGTCAACGCCCCCACCAGCGCCGGCGCCATCGCCATCGCATACAACCCCTCGGCACCCTCTTTCGCGAGCAGTTCACCGCCGAACGCCTGCATCAGCGGCGTGGTCATGCTCCACGCGCCGGCCACGTATTGCGGAAAGCCGGTCATGGCGTTGACGACTTCCGCGGCGCTCGCGTTGTACCGCTGCAACTCGCCGGCGACGCCGGTTTGCGTGCTCGCCATCAGCCGCGCATACGCGAAGGCGGTCCGCTGTAGCGAAAGGAAGAACGCGGGAACGCCGCAGCCGTCGATCGCGATTGGGATCTCTTCGGGATCGAGATCGGCGAAATCGCTCAGTGTGGCGCGCATGGTTTCCTGCAGTGGATGTTCGGCGTCGATGTAGTCGTTCGATGGGACGTCCATCACCTGCGTGGCCAGCAGCATGCCCGCATGTTTTCCCGAGCAGTTGTTGTGCAGCGCCGACGGCTCATCGCCCGACGCGCGAAGTTCCGCTGCCGCTTTCTCGTCGTACGGAACGTGCGCACCGCAAAGGAGGTCGGACTCATCGAACTCGCCTTTTCTCAGTAATGCAGCCGCGGTCGCAACATGCAGCGGCTCGCCGCCATGCGATCCGCACGTCAGCGCGATCTCTTCACTCGACAGTTCGTACTCATCGACGCCGCCATATTCGAGCAGCGGAATGGCCTGGAACGGCTTCGCGGCGGATCGCAGACAAGTCCGCAATCCCGGCTCGCCGGTATACGCGAGCAGACGCCCGAGGGAATCGACGATGGCAATCGATCCCGTATGAAACGACTCGATCTGATCGCCGCGATACACGCGCGCAAGGACTTGCACCCGAGCAGTCTAAGCTGAACTTGAGATCACAAATTGTGATCTCAAGTTGCCTGTGTGGCACAGACACTCTTGTCTGTGCTGGTGAGGCTCGGGAGGTCTGAGAATTTCCGCCGCTGCACCTTGCTAAAGCACAGACAAGAGTGTCTGTCTGTCGTGAAAAGCGCAGAAGAAAAGAAGCACCGTTCTGTAAGCCCAGTCGCTACGATGGTTTCGACGAAGAAAACAGGGACGCGAAAGGGACAAAACGGTGCAAA
>JAXDIO010000419.1:0-18333 GCA_034663965.1 Thermoanaerobaculia bacterium
TGCACCTCGAAAACAACTACCCGCATTTCGGGATCTATCGCGACGAGATGATCAACGTTTTCCGCCGCTACAAGGAGCGGAAGCGCGAAGCGAACGCGATGGATTTCGACGACCTGCTCGTCAACTGGAAGCTGCTGCTCGACGACTATCCCGATGTCAGCGCGGCGCTGCAGCGGCGCTATCGATACATCCTCGTCGACGAATATCAGGACACGAACAAACTGCAGGCCGAGGTCGTCGACAAGATGGCCGAGGTGCGAAGGAACGTGATGGTGGTCGGCGACGACGCGCAGTCGATCTACTCGTTTCGCGGCGCATCGTTCGAAAACATCATCACGTTTCCGCTGCGATTCCCCGAGGCGAAGATCTACAAGCTGGAGATTAACTACCGCTCCACACGGCAAATCCTGAGTCTCGCCAATGCGTCAATTGCGCAGAACCGCTTCCAGTTCCGCAAGGAATTGCAGGCCGTCCGCGGAGATGGTCCCGACCCCGCGGTGGTCGGCGTCGACGATGTCCTCGAGCAGGCCTCATTCATCGCCCAGCGCATCCTCGAACTCCGCGACGAAGGCGAATCGCTCGGCGACATCGCGGTGCTCTATCGCTCGCACTACCAATCGCTGGAGCTGCAGATGGAGTTGTCGCGGCGGCTGATTCCGTACGAGATCCGATCGGGCATCCGCTTCTTCGAGCAAGCGCACATCAAGGACGTCATTGCGTATTTGAAGATCGTGACGAACGCGCGCGACGAGCTGTCGTGGAAGCGCGTGATGAAGTTGTATCCGAAGGTCGGCGAGAAAACGGCGGCCGAGGTGTGGGCGAGGATCGGAACGGCGCAGAATCCGCTGGATGCGTTTCTCGGGGGGTTGGGAGTCGGGAGTGGGGAGTCGGAGAAGAACCCCGGCAACTCCCACACCCCACCCCCTACTCCCAACTCCCAAAGAAGCAATCGATCAAGGCTCAAAAACCTTCGCGACCTCCTCGGCATCATCAGCAGCGAATCGATGCAGCACAATCCGTCGGAGTCGATCCGTCTGATCGTGGAGCGCGGCTACGCCGACTACGCGCGCGCAAAGTTCGCGAACTCGCAGGCGCGTCTCGACGATCTCGAGCAGTTGTCGCAGTACGCGCTCCGCTACGACGACACGAACGCGTTCCTCGATGAGGTCGCGCTGGCCAATCCGATCGCCGGCGAGGACGTGGCGGTGGTCGGCCCCGAGGATGAAAAAATCGTGCTGTCGTCCGTGCATCAGGCCAAGGGATTGGAGTGGCGCATCGTCTTCGTAATCTGGCTCGCCGACGGACGCTTCCCCTCGCAGCGCGCGCTGCGCGTCCCCGGCGGCATCGTGCGCGTGAAGCCGAAGGAGCTGCACGAGGCGTTCGAATTAACGGACGCGCTCGTCCGCGGCAACGCTGATCTGGCCATCGAAGAAATGCCGGCCGAAATCGTCGACGACGCCGCTCCGACCGAGCACGAAATCGTCATCCCCGGCGAAGAAGAAGAACGCCGCCTGTTCTACGTCGCGGTGACGCGCGCCAAACAGGAGCTGTACCTCGTCTTCCCAGTCATGGCCCGTGACCGCGGCGGACTGGATATCCTGATGGAGCCCTCGCGCTTCATCCGCGAACTGCCGGGCGATTCGTACGAAAAGTGGGTAATCGGGAACGAGTAACGAAAAACCGTTGCACCACAAAGACACAAAGGGCACAAAGGGCACAAAGAAGCCCTCTCTGTGTACTTTGTGTCTTTGTGGTGAAAAGCTTCTTAGCGGATCTTCACCAACTCCACGTCGAACACCAGCATCCCCGCCGGCATCCCGGCGGCGCCTTCGTAGGCCAGCTTCTGCGGGATCCAGAAGCGGACCAGCTCCCCTTCCGTCATCAGCTGCAGGCCTTCGGTCCAGCCTGCGATAACGTGGTCCAGCGACAACTCCATCGGCTCGCCTTTCACGATGGAGCTGTCGAACATCCGCCCGTCCGTCGTCCAACCGCTGTAGTGCACGAGCACTTTGCTGCGCGATTTCGGACGGATCGTGCCCGTTCCGGGACGAAGGATTTTGTACGCAAGCCCGGACGGCGTTTTGATCGCATCCGCGGGCGGTGCGGCCACATCGGCCGGCGTCGTCGGTGGATGGACGATGTCCACCAATTCGCCGTCGACGACGAACGTATCGCCCTCTTTGATCTTTCCGCCGCCGAGGGATGCGGGAATCCAGGCGCGGAGTTTCTGGCCGGGCGTCATCTGCGCGAACATCTCGCGCATCCCGGGCAGGAGCTTGTACATCTCCACGAATGTCGGGATTTCTGTTCGCGTGTAGTCGATGACCGAGCCGTCGCTGGCCTTCCAGACCGCGTAGCGGATGTGGATGAAGTCGGCGTTGCCGGGATGCTCGCCGGCGTTTCCGGCTTCGAGCACCTTCGACACCAACCCGTCCGCGCTCGTCTGCGCGTCAGCGGGAGGCGTCTTCAGATCGGGCGGCGGCAGCGGCTTCGTCATCGTCACGGCAGCAAAAAGGAGGGCGGCGATCATAGACTCCGCACAACATGCGCCTTCTTCTGATCTCTTCCTCGAATGTCCACGGCTACGGCTACCTCGATCATCCCGCGCCGGCCATGCGCGCGTTCCTCGGCGATGCGCGACGCGTCGCCTTCGTGCCGTTCGCTGCGCACGATCATGATGCGTACACGACGAAAGTCCGCGAGCGGTTGGCGCGGATGGATCTCGAAGCGATCTCCATCGACGACCTTGGTCGCGCCGACGCCATCTTCGTCGGAGGCGGCAATACCTTCCGTCTGCTGAAGACGCTCTACGAGCGCAGTCTTCTCGCGACGATCCGCGAACGCGTCCGCGCCGGCCTCCCCTACCTCGGCTCCAGCGCAGGAACGGTGATCGCCGCGCCGACGATGCAGACGACCAACGACATGCCGATCGTCGAGCCGCCCTCGTTCGCCGCACTGGGCCTCATCGATTTCCAGATCAATCCGCACTACCTCGATCCCGATCCGCAATCGACCCACCGCGGCGAAACGCGCGAGGAACGGATTCGCGAGTACCTCGAGGAGAACGAAGGTCCCGTAGTCGGACTGCGCGAAGGCTCGATCCTGCGAGTCGAAAACAACGTAACGACACTCCTCGGCGAGAAGACCGCGCGGCTCTTTCGGCGAGGCGCGGAGCCCGTTGAGATCGGGCCAGGAGTATTCATTCGCGGATGACGGACGTAGCGCCGGCGGCTCGCCGGCTGGACTGCCGCCGGCTCGGCGGCAGTTCGCTAAACGCCAGCGAGCCGCTGGCGGTCCAGCCGGCCAGCGGCCGGCGCTACGTTCGCTACCGCTGCGATAAAGTGCCGCGATGCTTCCGATGGCAGAGCTCGACCACGCGCCGGTTGCCGAGAGCGAGGAAAAAACCGAGGAGCCAACGCTCTTCAAAGTGCTGTTGCACAACGACGACTACACCACCATGGAGTTCGTGGTCTGGGTGCTCGCGTCGGTCTTCAACATGCCCGAGGAGCAGGCCATTCAGGTCATGCTGAACGTGCATCTACAAGGCATCGGCGTGGCCGGCATCTACACGTTCGAAGTGGCGGAGATGAAGGTCGAAAAGACCATCGCTCTGGCCCGCGAGCAGGAGTTTCCGCTGCTGGCGACCATGGAGCCGGCATGACGAAATCCGCCCGCCTCGGCAATGGTTCTACTGCCCGCAAATCATGATCGCCCGCCAGTTGCAGAAGTCCTTCGAATTCGCCCTCAACGAAGCGTTGAAGCGGCGCCACGAATACGTGACGCTCGAACATCTGCTCTACGCGCTGCTGCACGACCGCGATGTGCGCGAATGCATCCGCGCCTGCGGCGGCGACGTCGACATCCTCCGCAAGCAGCTCGACGACTTCATGAACCGCACGCTGGAGCAGCTTGCGGACGATGCCGAAGTGCAGCCAGTCTTGACCGCGATGCTGCAGCGGATCGTGCAATACGCGCAGCTTCACGCGCAGTCGTCCGGGCAGAAGGAAGTCGATACCGGCCAGATGCTCGCCGCGATTTATCAGGCCGAGCGCTCCCAGGCGGTCTACCTGCTTCGCAGCCAGGGCGTGAACAAACTCGATGTGTTGCAGTACCTCTCGCACGGCATCAGCAAAGACACGCCTGCGCCGAATCCGGCGTTCGTCGGCGATGGAGAAGGCGCCGCCGAGCAGACGGGCGATCCGCTCAAACTCTTCGCCGTCAATCTCAACGAACGCGCCGAAAAGGGCGACATCGATCCGCTCATCGGCCGCGCGCCGGAGCTGGAACGGACCGTCCAGATCCTTTGCCGCCGTCGCAAAAACAATCCTCTCTTCGTCGGGGAGCCGGGTGTCGGCAAGACTGCGATCGCCGAGGGGCTGGCGCTGAAGATCACGAAGAATGAAGTTCCGGCGGTGCTGAAAGATGCCGTGGTCTGGTCGCTCGACATGGGTGCCGTCCTCGCGGGTACCAAGTATCGCGGCGAATTCGAGCAGCGTCTGAAAGCCGTCGTCACTGCGCTGCTCGCCAAGCCGGATGCGATTCTCTTCATCGATGAAATTCACACTATCGTCGGCGCCGGCGCGGTCAGCGGCGGCACGATGGACGCCTCAAATATTTTGAAACCGGCCATCGCCTCGGGGAAGCTGCGCTGCATCGGATCGACGACGTACGCCGAGTACAAGTCATCGTTCGAACGCGACCGCGCCCTTGCCCGCCGTTTCCAGAAAATCGAAATCGGCGAACCAACCGTCGACGAGACGATCGAAATTCTGAAGGGCCTCAAGTCGTACTACGAGAAGCATCACAACGTTTCGTTCACCGACGACGCACTGAAACTGGCCGCCGAGCTTTCCGCGAAATACATGCACGACCGTCATCTCCCCGACAAGGCGATCGACGTGCTCGATGAAGCGGGATCGCGCGCGCGCATCGTCCGCACTGCGGAAATGACGGAGCCCTCGGTCATCGGCATCGACGACGTCGAGTACGTCGTCGCGCGCATGGCTAAGATTCCGCCGCGCACCGTAGCCATCTCCGAAAAGGAACGACTGCTAGGGCTCGACGCCGATCTGAAGCGCGCCATCTACGGACAGGATCACGCCGTCGATCAGGTCGTGAACGCGATCAAGATTTCGCGCTCCGGACTTGGCGCTCCGGAGAAGCCGGTCGGCTCGTTCCTCTTTTCCGGCCCGACCGGCGTAGGAAAGACCGAGCTCGCGCGCCAGCTCGCCATCTCCCTCGGCATCGAGTTCATCCGCTTCGACATGTCGGAGTACATGGAGCCGCACACCGTCTCGCGCCTCATTGGCGCGCCGCCGGGCTATGTCGGCTTCGATCAGGGCGGCCTCCTCACCGACGCCATCACCAAAACTCCATACGCCGTGCTGGTACTCGACGAAATCGAGAAGGCGCATCCAAATCTTTTCTCGATCCTCCTGCAGGTCATGGATCACGCCACGCTCACCGACAACAACGGCAAGAAGGCCGACTTCCGCAACGTCATCCTGATCATGACCACGAATGCCGGCGCGCGCGAGATGAGCGACTCCTCGATGGGCTTCGGCAACAACAGCGGCGCCAAAGGCAAAGGCCGCGGTGCGATCGAGCGCACATTCACGCCCGAGTTCCGCAACCGCCTCGACGCTTGGATCGCCTTCGATCCGCTGTCGTTCGAGACGACCGAGCGCGTGGTCGACAAGTTCATCGACGAACTACGCGTGCAGCTCCGCGCGAAAAACGTGACGCTCGAACTGACCGAGCCCGCCCGCGCCTGGCTCGCCAAGAACGGATACGACCGCGCCTTCGGAGCGCGTCCGATGGCGCGCCTGATCCATTCGAAGATCAAGGAGCCGCTCGTCGACGCCCTCCTCTTCGGCAAGCTTCAGGACGGCGGAAACGTGGTGGTCGACGCGGCCGGAGATGCGTTAACGTTGGCGCTGTGATCGCGCTTTTCGCTGCGTCGCTTGCTGCTTCGCTCCACCTCGCACCCTGCAAAATCGCTGGCGCGCCCGCGCGCTGCGGCACGTTTGACGTGCGAGAGTCGCCGCGCTCCTCGCGCATGCTGCCGCTCAAAGTGATCGTGTTCACCGCGAGGGAGCACAACGATTCAGCGATCTTTCCCTTCAGCGGCGGGCCGGGCATGGCCACGACGCCGGGCGCTGAGGATGAGGTCAAAATCTTCGGCGCGGAATTGCTCCGGCATGACGTCGTGCTCGTCGATCAGCGAGGCACCGGCGGCTCCGCGCCGCTGCGCTGTCCTGCCGCGCAAACGAAACATGCCCGCGAATTGATCGAAGGTGATCTCTTCCCGCTGCCGTTCATCAGCGATTGCCGGCGCGAAATGGAGAAGCACAACGATTTGGCGGCTTACGGCACGGCTGAATTCACCGATGACGTCGATGCCCTCCGCCGCGCCTTGGGCTATGACGCGATTAACATCGTCGGCATCTCTTACGGAACGCGCTCCGCACTGACGTTTCTCGATCGGCATCCCAATTCCGTCCACACGCTGCTGCTGGAAGGGCCGCTGCCGCCGGAAAACCCGATGCCGCTGTACGCCGGTCGCGACGCGCAATCGGCGCTCGACCGGATGGTCGCCGATTGCAATGCCGAGGCAGCGTGTGCGGCGGCATTCCCCAACGTCGCACTCGATCTGACGCGGGTGCTCACCGCACTCGATGCACAGCCGGCGCGATTCGACGCAGGCGAATACCACGTCACGATGAGCCGAGGGGAGTTCGGCGAATTCCTTCGGTCGCAGATGTACTCGGCGGAGCGACAGCGGCTCGTCCCGCTGATGATCCACCTCGCGGCGGCCGGCGACTGGAGCTGGATTCCGAAGTATTGGCTGCGCTACCGCGACGGCTGGTACGACGAAATCGGCGCGTTCCTTTCCGTCTCCTGTCCCGGAGACGTTCGCTGGATCGATGACGCCGCAATTCGTGCCGCGACCGCGAACACCTTCCTCGGCGACTACCGCGTGCGGCGACAGATCGCGGCCTGCCAAGCCTGGGCGCCCGGACGCGCGCCTCGGGTAACGCTTCCCGTTACAAATACGCCGGTTCTGATCATCACGGGTGATCGCGATCCGGTCACACCGTCTCGCTGGGCCGAGCTGCTGCAGTCGCACCTGCCGCGGGCACGAACGATCGTCTTTGCCAACAGCGGGCATGTCGAACCGAGCGACTGCGCGGTCGCGCTGGAAGTCGCTTTTTTCAATGCCGGTTCGTTCGAGCATCTCGACGGCTCCTGCGCGAGAGAGATTCCTCGCGCTGCCTTCGCAACGAAATTGCCGTGAAATCGCGCTTTCCCGATCCTCGCTACGTGCGGGGCGACGTCGTCGCCATCGGCGATGACCTGCGCGTGGAGACGCTCCGGGACGCGTATCGCCACGGGATTTTTCCGTGGCCGCATGAGGAGTCGACGCTCCCTTGGTTTTCGCCCCGGCGGCGGACAGTGATTTTTTTCGACGAGCTGCACGTCGGACGTTCGTTGCGAAAATCGGAGAAGCGCAGCGGTTTCACCTATTCGATCGACCGAGCATTCGAGCAGGTCATCGCATCGTGCGCCGATTCGCCGCGCGGCGAAGAGGCCGGAACCTGGATCGGTCCGGACATCATCGCCGCATACACGCGGCTGCATCGCGCCGGCGACGCGCATAGCGCCGAGGTGTGGAGCGACGAAGAACTTGTGGGCGGCCTGTACGGCGTCGATTCCGGCGGCGTCTTCACCGGCGAATCGATGTTTCATCGCGCTCCGGACGCCTCGAAGCTCGCCCTTCTTTTTCTCATCGAGCATCTCCGTCAGCGCGGCGCAACCTGGATCGATTGCCAGGTCACTACGCCGCACATGGCCGCCCTCGGCGCGCGCGAGATATCGCGCAATCGATTCCTGGACATGCTCGCGGAACAACAGTCGCTCGGCCTGTCGCTCTTTTGATCACGTACAATGCCGCGCTTGCTGATCCACCGCCTCCGTGTCGCCGTGCTTTGCGTGCTCCTCACCAGTGGAGCGATTCTCGGCACGATGCCGTCGTGCGGACGAAGCGCGACGCCCGCGGGACCGGCCTGTTGCAAGAGCGAGGCGACCTGTCCGATGCACCATAAGGATGCCTCATTCGGGTTCAACGCCTGTAGCGGCGACCGCGCTGCGATCTCCGCGATCGCCACACCGCATCGCGCGGTTCTGGCAACGGCGGTCTCCATCGCCGCCGCTCCGCATCGCGATCACGTCTTCGAGACGAAGACGATCCTCCTCCCAACCGTCTTCGTTGTTCCGGTCACACCTCCTCCTCGGCTCGGCTGACCTGCCCGCCGCCATTGCCATTCTTGCCGAGGAGGTCTTGTCATGCGACACGTCGCTGCCGCAGTTGCGTTGCTCCTGTTTTTCGCGTTCACGCCCCAAAATCTCAGCGCCAGTTGTGGATCGTCGTCCTGTCCGATCGATCTTCATGCCTTGCAGTTTGGCGATGGAAAGTTCTCGCTCGATCTCTCTTTCCAATACATCGATCAGGATCAACCGCGCATCGGAAGCCGCCGCGCGCAGGTCGGTGCGATCGCGTCCGATCACGATGAGATACGCACCATCAACCGCCTGACCGCGCTTCAACTGAACTATTCGTTGAGCGAGCGTTTCCAGATGGCGGTTACGTTGCCGTACGTCTCCCGATCGCACGAGCACTTCGACGAGGAGAATGCGCAAATCGAACGGTGGAACTTCGCGGACGCCGGCGACGTCGCCGTGCAGGGCCGTATGCGCCTCTTCGCGTCCGACGGACTTGAGCATTCTTCGCTCTGGCTAAGCGGTGGCGTGAAGCTCCCCACCGGCTCAACGCGGGAGACCGGCAACACCGGCGAGGATGCTGAAGTTACGATCGCACCAGGAACCGGTTCGACGGATGCTCTGTTCGGCATCACCTACCAGTCCGGCCTTCTCCGCGACACTGCTTTGCAAGGCGAGATGGGTCACACGACACTCATTCCGATCTTCATTGCGCTGAACGGACGTCTCAACGGTCGCGGAACCCATGACTACCGCCGCGGTCACGAACTCCAGCTCAACGCCGGAACCGAATACCCGCTCACGAGCACGGTCCACCTCCTCGGCCAGATCAATGGCCGCATGTCGGGCAAGGACGCAGTAGGCCAGACCGGCGAAAATCGCGACCTGACCGGCGGACGCTACGTCTACCTGAGTCCCGGCTTGCGCATACTCCTCGGCGGCAAGACCTCGATCTATGGATTCGTGCAGGTCCCGGTTTATCAGCACGTCAACGGCCTGCAGCTCACTTCGAAAGCGAACTATCTCGCCGGCATTCACAAGAATTTCTAACGACTGCCGACACGATGGCTCGAGGCGTTCCCGGATGCGGGAACGCTTCGGGCCGGCGGCCGGTTACGCAATCGACGTGAGACGCACCGCCATCGCCGCCGCCTGGATCTTCGGAACGACCGTTCCGCTGCTCGCATCCGTGGTGTGGGTCTTCGGCTGTTGCGTCCTGCCGTTCCACGCCTACATTCACAAGGCCATCCCTCTTTGTCATGTCGCCATCGGTGTGATGACCGGCGAGCAACATGGTTCGCGGCAGCAGCAGGTTCCGGCGTCGAAGAAGCAGGAACCTCCGCCGCGGATGACGACCGATATGCCGCGCACGTTTCAACTGTCGACGACGGCATCATCGTCAGCGATCGCGAGAAGCCCGATCACCGCCTACCGGAACTTCATCGCCCTGGGCGCGGTGCGATGCGATCGCGACGTCGGCCTGCACCTGCTCATCGTCACGTTCCTCATTTGATCGTCCCGCCTCCGACGCGCGCACAAGCTGTTGCTGCTTGAACGCCGTGCGTCCTCTCCTCGCTCGCCGCAATTCCACGGAGGAGTTTCCAATGAACCGCTCCACCAGTAGCTTTCTACTTTTGGCTTTCGCTCTCGCGTTGCCGGTCATGGCAGCCGAGAAATCAGGGTCGCTCACCGGCACGATTGTGAGCCGGGAAGCTTCCACCAACCAGCTCACCGTCTCGCACGAGGCAGTTAGTGGCGTGATGGGCGCGATGACGATGCCGTATGAGGTTCGCGGTCAAAAAGTGATCTCGCTTCCGAAGAATGGCGCGAAGATCACCGCCACGCTGCACGAATCAGACGGTAAGTACTGGCTCACCGAGGTAAAGCCAGCCGAGGAATCGGGAGCGGCCGGCCATGACATGCAGTCCATGCCGCAAAGCCACGAGCACACCGGCATGGAGCATCCCGCAGCCGCGCCGCAAGCGCAGCCGATGCACGAGATGCCGGATATGCCCGGCATGAAGATGACGAGCGATCCCACCGGCGACTTTCTCATGCGCCAAGCCTCCGGCACGAGCATGAACGCCGCCGCCGCGCCGATGCACATGGCGATGACGCAGTACGGCGAGTGGATGCTCATGCTGCACGGGCTTGCCTTCGTCAATCAGGTCGTCCAGACCGGACCGCGCGGAGACGACAAGCTCTTCTCCACCAACTGGATCATGGGCATGGCGGACCGCCCCCTCGGCGGCGGCCACCTGATGCTGCGATCGATGCTCAGCCTCGAGCCGGTCACGGTCGGAAGAAAGTATCCCGAGCTATTTCAGACCGGCGAAACGATCGGCGGCCGTCCGATCATCGATGCGCAACATCCGCACGATTTCTTCATGGAGGTGGCCGCCGAGTACGCACATCTGCTCGGCGATCACACCATCGGCTACATCTACGCCGCCCCGTTCGGCGATCCCGCGCTCGGCCCCGTCGCCTACCCGCACCGCGCCTCGGCATCCGAAATCCCGCAGGCCGCGCTCAGCCATCACGTGCAGGACTCGACGCACATCGCCGGCAGCGTTCTCACGATCGGCGCGCAGAGCGGCATGTTCGGTTACGCCGTCAGCGGCTTCCACGGCCGCGAACCGGACGAGAAACGCTGGGACATCGACACGGGCAAGATCGATTCATGGGCGGCGCGGGTGACATTCGACCCGACGCCAAACTGGACGGCGCAGCTGTCGACCGGCCATCTCAAGCATCCCGAGGCCGCCGAACCCGGCGACATTCAGCGGACCACGGCCTCCGTTTCGTACAGCACGGTTTCAACGATCGGTCAGTGGGATACGAGCCTCATCTTCGGCCACAACAAAAAGAGCGAAGGGCACAACGGAAACGCCTGGCTTGCCGAATCGGTGCTGCAGTTCGCCGGCACGAACTACATCAGCGGACGCGCCGAGATCGTCGACAAAGACGAGCTGTTCACCGGACAAAACGTGCCGATTGCGATCAGCAGTGGTGTATTTCGCATCAAAGCGTTGACGATCGGCTACTCGCGCGACGTCATCAAGACCGGCTTCCTCGCCGGCGCCGTCGGCGCAAACGTCACCGGCTATTCGATTCCGGGCGCGATCAAGCCGTACTACGGAAACCCGCACTCGTTTTACGTTTTCCTGCGCGTGCGCAGTCACAGCGAGGGCATGCATGACATGCAATCGATGCAGAATTGAGCGTATTGATGGAGGACACCATTTGGGCACGAGTTCCGGCTGTCGCCATCACCGCGGCCGTCATCGTAATCGTCGGCACTTCGATGATGGCCGCCGAACGATTCGCGCCACTTCGCCGCACCGTCGAATCGAAGCTCCGCCGCATCGTTCGTAATCTTTCCGTTGGCGGCGTTTCCCTCGCGCTGATGTCGCTCATTCAGGCGCCGCTGCTGCAGCCGGTGGCCTCGTGGATCGTGCGAGAGCGCATCGGCCTGCTGCAACTCGTGCAGTGGCCGCGCTGGATCGAGTTGCTCCTGGCGGTCGTCCTGCTCGACTACACGCTCTGGTGGTGGCATTGGGCAAGTCATCGCGTCCCGTTCTTCTGGCGCTTCCACCTCGTCCACCACATCGACCGCGACATGGACGCCTCGACCGCGCTACGGTTTCACTTCGGCGAGCTGGCGCTGTCGGCCGTTGCGCGTACGGTACAAATGATCGTGATCGGCGTCGATTCGCGGACGCTCTGGCTGTGGCAGACCATCCTCTTCGCCTCGCTCCTCTTTCACCACAGCAACGTGCGGCTCCCGCTGCCTTTCGAACGTCTGCTCGTGCGGCTGATCGTCACCCCGCGCATGCACGGCATCCATCACTCCGATCGGCGCGACGAAACGAACAGCAACTGGTCGAGTCTCCTCTCGGCGTGGGACTACCTGCATCGGACGATGCGCTTCGATGTCCCGCAGGAGCGCGTCGTGATCGGTGTCCCTGCGTACCACGACGCCGGCGACGTGACGCTCGGAAAGATCCTGCTTCTTCCGTTCCGACGCCAGCGTGACGATTGGAACGAAGAAGCCTGACTACGAATGCGCGTGTGCCGGCTCGCCAGGCGCGTGCGTATGCCCCGCATGTCCCGACTCCACCTGCTGCACGACCGTCTCCGCCAGCTTCCGGAACGCCTCGGCGGCAGCGGACGATGGATCGAGGACGAAGATCGGTTCGCCGCTGTCGCCGCCGACGACGACTTTCGGATCGATCGGGATCTCGCCGAGGAATGGGACGCCGAGGAGCTCGGCGGTTTTGCGGCCGCCGCCGTGGCCGAAGATCTCCTCGCGCTCGCCACAGTGGCGGCAGATGAAATAGCTCATGTTCTCGATGATGCCGAGGACCGGGACGTTGACCTTGCGGAACATCGCCAGCCCTTTGCGGGCGTCGATCAGCGCCACGTCCTGCGGAGTCGTCACCACGACCGCGCCGGAGAGCGGCACCTTCTGCGTCAGCGTCAGCTGCGCGTCGCCGGTGCCGGGAGGGAGATCGATGATCATGAAATCGAGCGTGCCCCATTTCACGTCGCTGAGGAATTGATCGAGCGCCTTCATCACCATCGGACCGCGCCAGATCACCGGCGTGTCGGGATCGGTGATCAGGCCGAGCGACATCGTCTTCACGCCGTGGTTTTCCATCGGCAGGATCTTCTCGTCGGTCTCATCGATCTGCGGACGTCCGTGGATGCCGAGCATCATCTGCTGCGACGGACCGTAGATGTCGGCATCGAGCATCCCGACGGTGTAGCCGAGCGCGCGCAATGCGAGCGCGAGGTTCGTGGAGACGGTGGATTTGCCGACGCCTCCCTTTCCTGACGCGACGGCGATCTTGTACTTGACGCCGGAGAGAATCTGCTCGGCCGCCGGTCCGCCCTGCGGACCGGCAGCGGAACGCGAGCCGACGTCGACGTGCATCCTGACGCTCTCGACACCCGGTACCGCCTTCACCGCCGCCTCGGCATCCTTGCTGATCTGCGTGGCCGCGTTCTGGTTCTCCGTCTGAAAGCGCACCGTGAAGGAGACGTTGCCGCCCTCGACTCTGACGTCATGGACGAACCCGAACGACACGATGTCGCGCGAGAGTCCTGGAAATTTGACGCCCTTAAGCGCGTCGAGAATCTGTTCCTTCGTGGGCATTCGTTTTCTCCTGAATGTAGCGTTCGTACGAAGCGCGGATGATCGGAATGGCCTCTTCGTACGACGCCACCACCGAAACCGCGTTCATATCCTGCGGACTGGCCAGCCCGCGCGTGATCATCGACTCATTGATCCAGTCGATCAGACCGCCCCACATTGTACCGACGAGGATGAGGGGATGTTCGGTGACGTGCTTGACCTGAATCAACTGCCACACCATGAACAACTCGAGCGCCGTTCCGATGCCGCCCGGCAACACGATGAACGCGGACGACAACCGGATGAAATGATGCAGCCTTGAAAAGAACGTCCGATGCCGGAACACCTTGTTCACGAACGCGTTCGCGGACTCTTCGGTGGGCAGATGAATCGCGAGACCAAATGACCGCGAATGGCTCTCGGTCTGCCCTTCCATCGCGCCGGCATTCGCCGCTTCCATCAACCCCGGACCGCCGCCCGTGACGATGTCCGCCCCGAGGCGCGCCAGCTCGTAGCAGAGTTTCTTGGCTTGGTCATAAATCGGATCACCGCGCTGAATCCGCGAGCTTCCGAACACCGACACGCGGTAATGCTCGACCCGCTCCGGCTGAATCTGATCGAGATCGTTGATGGTCTCCCAAAGCTGATAAATGGCCTTGTCGAGGATGTGCGACGGATCCACCGTCGAACGCTTCTTCGCCTGCCCCTTCCTGAGCGCCTCAAGCTGAGGCGTGGTCGTTTGCTGGTTCGTGGTTTTCTTGACCATGCTGGTGATCCTACCGCTGGTGGAGTTTCTTGCTTTAGCCACGATTCCGAGGGAACGTTTTCACGCGGAGTTCGCGGAGAGGCGGAGAAAGACGGAGAAAAGCTATGCAGGAATTGGACGAGGTTACGGGCGCTATCGTCGACTTGGCGATTCAAATTCATCGAAAGTTCGGGCCGGGATTGTTGGAGTCCGTTTATGAGGCTGCGCTCGCGCGATCGATCGAGAACCGCGGCTTTGCGGTCGAGCGACAGAAAACGATCAGCTTTGAACACGAAGGAATGTCGTTCGACAACGCGTTCCGTCTCGACATGCTCGTGGACGACCGAGTGATTTTAGAAATCAAGTCGATCGAGCAGCTCGCCCCCGTCCACACCAAGCAACTCCTCACCTACCTGCGACTAACAAATCTCCAGGTGGGCCTCCTAATCAACTTCGGCGGCGCGACGCTAAAAGAAGGCCTCCGCCGCATCGTCAACCACCTCCCTCCCTCCGCCTCTCCCCATCTCCGCGTGAACCGTCTCCCTTAAGATGCTCGAATGCGCCGCCTAATTCTCATCATCCTCATCGCGTTGCCGTTGAGCGCCCAGAGTTCACCCGACCTGATCGTAGTCATCTCCGTAGACCAGTTCCGCTACGAATACCTGACCAGATTCGCTCCCTACCTCTCTGACGGCGGATTCAATCGCGCCATCAAGCACGGCGCGAATTTCACGCGGGCGTTGTATCCGTACGCGGTCACGTACACCGGTCCCGGGCACGCTGCGATTGGAACGGGACAGGTCCCCGCGCGCAGCGGCATCGTCGCGAATACCTGGCTCGACCGCGTCACCGCGACGCCGGTTTACTGCGCCGAGGACAAGCGCGTGCTCGGAGGGTATTCGCCACTGAACCTCGACTCCGATTCGCTCGGCGACCGGCTGCTGGAGAAATCAGCGGGATCGAAAGTCATCGGCGTCGCGCTCAAGGATCGCGCCGCGATTCTCATGGCCGGACGCAAGGCCACTGCCGCGTACTGGTTCGATCCGAAGATGCCCGGCTTCACGTCGAGCAGCTACTACCACGCGAATCGGACGATGCTGAATGCATTCAACACCTCGGTGCCTGCGGCCTTGACGCAACATCACGAATGGACGCAATCAACGTTCATCCCCACCGCGGATCTCGCGCATCTCACGCACGATCCCGCCTCACTCCGCAAATACAAGACGAAGCACGGCAACCTCGGCGTCGAGTTTCCGCACCCGATCGCGAACATCGATGAGTTGACCTACACGCCGTTCGGCAACGATCTCGTCCTCACCTTCGCCGAGCGCATCATCGACGACGAACACCTCGGCACCGACGACGCCTCGCCCGATCTCCTCTTCGTCGGCCTCTCCTCGCAGGACTACCTCGGCCACGCCTTCGGTCCCGATTCGCTGGAAGTCGCCGACTCCGTCATGCGTACCGACCGGCAGCTCGAAGAATTTTTCAACTGGCTCGATCAGAAATTCAGCGGGCGTTACACGGTCGCGATCACCGCCGATCACGGCGTGCAGTCCATCCCCGAGGTCGCGCGCGACATGGGACGCGACGCCGGCCGGGTCGACTTCCAGAATCCGAAAAAGACGGCAACCACGTTCGCCGATCTCGCGCCGGATCGGCGCCAGCTCGAAAAACTCGCAGCAAGAACCCTCGGCCTCAAAGTCACGGACAAGACGCCGATCGCCGACGCGCTCGTGAGCTACTTCGAAGAACCCGCGCTCTATCTGAATTGGTCCCGCGTCAGTGCCGCCCACCTCGACAGCGAGCGCGTGAAGTGCGCGCTGCGCGACGCCGCGAAGCAGATTCACGGCATTCGCACTGCGTTCACGAGCAGCGACCTGATCGCCGTCGATCCGCAATCATCGGCCATCGAAACCGCGATGCGCCTCTCCTTCCGCGCCGACCGCAGCGGCGACGTCCTCGTCACGCTGAAGCCCGGCTACATCTGGAAGTATTCGAACGGCGACAACGGCACGACGCACGGCCAGGCCGTCGACGACGATCAGCACGTCCCGCTGCTGCTCTTCGGCCGCGGAATCGCCGAGGGAACGTGGAGCGATGAGGTCGCACCGACGTTCATCGCGAAGACGATCGGGGCGTTGGTGAGTGTCGATGCGGGGGGAAGCGAAACGCGCGTATTGCCGTGCGTGAAGCCTTAGCGCGCGGCCGATGCGGCCCATCGACGGGTAGGACAAAAGCTCCGGCAGACACTCCTAAGAGCAGCGGATAGCGGAAAAGATTTTTCGCGCTTCGCCACGATCTACCCAGAAAGAGAGGAAGAGTGATGGCTCGCTCGCGCAACACAAGTTTCACGCTCTTAGCCGTAATCGTCCCACTCACCGTCTATCTCCTATTCAACCCTCAAAGGAGTCAGGCAACGACCATCATCAAATCCAAATCCAATATCGCCAATAATCGCGAAGCGGGGCCAAACCAGAATTCCGGGCCTGGAACGGTGGTACTGCTGTGCCAATCCTGCACGTTTGCCGGTCTTCCAGACGAAGGTCACCTCGTCCTTATGGACAGTGTGACGGGAGACATTTGGGCATATTCAGATGCCGCCGTCGTCGGGGACGCTGATCCACTCTACGTTGGGACGATGACCGCTTTGGGAAAGCGAATCGCGAAGAAGACTCTGCCGCCGAAGCCGCAATAGCTGCGATCAACGGCAGGCATTGACAACTATCGGCGGAACGTCCCTTTCTGGGGTTTGCCCATGTACTCCGCGCGCAGTTGAGCAGTGAACCGTTCGATCGCGTAGCGGAGCATCGTCCGCGGCATTCGTTTCGCGTTTATTCGGAGGAAGCGTTCGAGTAGCGGCTGATTGCGTTTGCCGACTTCGCGGAGCATCCATCCCGAGGCTTTGTGAATCAGATCGTGGCGATCGTCGAGAAGGATCTCGGCGATGCGCAACGTGTCGGTGAAATCGTCATGGCGGATGAAATGCTGCGTCGCGACGATTGCGATGCGTCGTTCCCAGAGCGATTCCGACTTCGCGAGATCGTAGAGCGGCGCGCGGTCGCGTTCGAGCAGATGCGCGCCGATGATGTTCGGCGCCGAGGCGTCGACGAGGTCCCAGTTGTTGATGCGATGCGTGTTGGCGAGGTAGCTGCGATAAATCTCGTCGCGCATCGCGACGTCGCCGCGCTCATATTTGCGGACGAGGATCATCAGCGCCAGCAGCCGCGCCTCGTGCCATTTCGACTGCAGCAACGCAACCGCCTCGGCCACAGGAATCGGCGTGAACTCCTTCGACAGCGTCCGCATCATCGGAACCATGATGCCGAGGAAGGCGTCGCCTTCGCCGTACTGGCCGGGACCGCACTTGAAGAAGCGGAGATGGTGTTCGGCGATCGTTGCGTCGGCCAATGAATGGAGGCGGCGCTCGATCGCCTTACCCGTCACTTCACGAACCAGACGTCTTTCGAGATCTCTTTCAGTTTCGCCTCGTTCGCGCGCGCCTCGGCTTCCGAATTGAACTTCACGCGTACTTTGAACGAGGTGCCGGCGCGCTCGACGTAGGTGGTCATGAAGCCGTGATCGATCGCTTTTGCGGCAAGGGCGTCGGCGGTTTTCTGATCGCCGGTGACGAGGAGCTGCGCGTACGCGGGTCCGGTCGATACCGGGGCGGCGGCAGGTTTCGTCACGGGCTTCGGAGCCTCGACGATCGGAGCGGCGGTGGCTGTGATCGGCGCGGGCGTCGATTCTGTCAGCGGCGTAATCGTGCCTTCGGTGATCGTCGGCGCGGGCGCGGCGATCGGCGCAGAACTGGTCGCCGGCGGCGGCGCTTTGAAATCGTCGTTGCCGACGCCGAGGTCGACGAGCTTGCTGTCATTTTTCTTCGAGGCGATGACGCTTCCCTCGTTGATGACGGCGGGCTCTTTGCGGACGACCAGGCGTTCATCGGCCTGGCCTTTGCCGATCATCAGGCCGAACGCGAATGATGCGGCCAGCGACAGCAGCAGCAGGACGAAGGCGACGAACGCCTGTCCGGCTGTGAGTGAGACTTCGTAGTGGGATTGATCGTCGATGAGGACTTCGTCAGACACCATTGCACACCCTCCCGTTACCTGGTCTGAGCTTGCGACGCGGGCGGCGCCGCGGCGTTCCAGTTTGTGTGATAAAC
>JAXDIO010000001.1:0-20385 GCA_034663965.1 Thermoanaerobaculia bacterium
GATGCCCGACTTCTCCCCAGTCGCCGTCACCTTCCAGGCTATCGGCACCCTTTTGCTCGCGCTCGTCCTCGGGCAGATCGCGCGGACCTTCGGCTGGCGCTACGCGCGCAGCTGGGGATGGGCGTGGGCAGCGATGTTCGCGGCCATCATGGCCATCCGCATCTACATTTCCACGACAAGCCCATGGCCGTGGTGGCTTGTCTACCTTCTCGCGCAGTGGGTCTTTCTCGCGCTTCTCTTCGCCGGCTGCCGCGATCTCGTCGACGATCCGCTCCCGCTCAAACTCCTCGGATATGTGACTCCGCTTGCGGTGGCACTCGCGATCCTGATCGTGATCGCCGCGCCCGATTTCGGCGCGCTCTTCATGGTCGAAGCGGCCATCGTCACCATCGTAATCGTGGCCTGCTACCTCGTCCTCGGGCGCATCACGCAGCACACGGTCGGCTGGCACATGATGCGGATTCCGCTGGCGCTGATGGCGATTCTCTACTTCGCCTACGTGCCGCTCTACGCGTATCAGCGGCGCGGAATCACCATTCCGTATCTCGATTCCTCTTCGCTCGCCGACCTCCTCGCGGCCGTCCTCCTCGGCTACGGAATGGTGCTGATTGCCGCCGAGGCAGCGCAGCGCGAGCTGTCGGACGCGGTGAGCGCGCTGCAGATCGCGCGTGACCAGCTCGCGATCAAAGCGAATACCGATCCGCTCACCGCGGCGTTGTCGCGTCACGCCTTCCACGCCATGCCGCGCGAAATGCACGGCGTCGTGGTGATGGCGGACGTCGATCGCCTGAAACGAATCAACGATGCCGAAGGGCATGAGGCGGGCGACGAAGCAATCCGCAGCGTCGCCAACGCGATCCGCAAACGCATCCGCGCCGACGACCTCCTCTTCCGCTGGGGCGGCGACGAGTTTCTGGTGGTGATGCCGCAGTCGCCGCTGGAGCTGGTCACGCAGCGTTTCGCCACGCTGCACGATGACATCACCACGCCGCGCGGGATCACCTGCACGGTCTCGTGGGGCGCGGCGTCGTTCCCGAATTCGGATGCGTTAGATGACGCGATTCGCGAAGCGGACCGGATCATGTACTCGCGCAAAGCCGCGGCCCGCGCGAGTTAAAAAATACTCGGCCACCCCGGCGGCGTAGCCGTCGTAAGAACAGTAGCCCACAGCTTTCAGCTGTGGGTTTTTCAGGCCGCGCAATCTCGTGAGCCCGTTTTAACGGGCGAAAGAAAGCTTTCTCTCGCCCGCCAAGGCGGGCTCACAAATCGTTAGGCATTCGTTTTCCCACGCTTGAAAGCGTGGGCTACGGTTCTTACGCCGGCTTCGCCGACGGAGTTTGCTGCGAGAGCTACACCCGCGTGCGTCTCTTCGCCGCCGTCCGCTCCGTTTCGACCCACGGCTCGATGCCCGGAACGCTGCAGCGCGGGATCTTTTCGCCGAGCACTTCTTCGATCTGGCGGACCATCGGCAGGTCCTGCCACGACGCGATCGTCGACACGATCCCGAGCGCCGCGCCGCGCGCGGTTCGGCCGGCGCGATGGACGTAATCGTCGACGTTTTCGGGGATGTCGAAATTGATCACGTGCTCGATGCCCGGCACATCAATCCCTCGGCCTGCGATGTCCGTCGCGACGAGGATGCGGTGCTGTCCCTGACGGAATCCCGCCAGCGCTTCGACGCGCCGTCCCTGCGAGCGGTCGGCGTGAATGCGGGAGACCGGATGTCCGCGCCGCTGGAGGATGTGGTACAGCCACTCCGCGTCGATCTTCCGCCGCACGAAAACGAGCGTGCTCCCAAGCTCCTCGGTGAGCAGCGTGATCAGACAGTTGCGCTTGTCCTCTTCCTTGACGACGTACAGCCGATGCGTGATGCCGACCGCCGCGCCGCCCTCGGGGGTGATGTCAATGCGCACCGGATCGCGCATGAACTCTTTCGCGATCATCTCGATCGAGTCGGGCATCGTCGCGGAGAACATCATCGTGCGGCGGTTGCGCGGGAGCAGGCGCAGGATCTCGCGCATTTGCGGGAGGAAGCCGAGGTCGAGCATGTGGTCGGCTTCGTCGAGGACGAGTTCCTCGATCTCATCCAATTTCACGTGGCGTTGCCGGACGTGATCGAGCAAACGTCCCGGCGTGGCCACGATGATGTCGGGCACGCTGCGGAGCGCGTCCGTCTGCGGATTCATCTTCACGCCGCCGATGACGCACGCCGTATTGAGATCGTGCTTGACGCCGAAGACGTCGAGAAACGCTTTCGTCTGCAGCGCGATCTCGCGCGTCGGCGAGAGGATCAGGCCGCGTACGCCGCGGCCGTGCGTAAGGCGCTCGGCCAGCGGCAGCGCGAACGCCGCCGTCTTGCCGGAGCCGGTCTGCGCCAGGCCGATGATGTCTTTGCCTTCGAGCGCGAGCGGGATGACTTCGGCCTGGATCGGAGTCGGATTCTGAAAGCCGATCTTCTCGATGATGCCGAGGATCGGGGCGCTAAGGCCGAGGGAAGAGAAGGGTTTGTCGGTCGTCGAGACCGGGTGCTGCGGGATGGCTAATGAATCCATTCAGTAAAACACTTTCCTATAAACCGCGACGTTGATCGCGATGACGAACGCGGCGATGGCGAATTCCATCCCACGGGTGAGGCCGCTCGGGTAGATCACGCGGAAGATGTGATGCGCGATGAAGCCGTCATCATACCCAGCCGCGCCCGCTCTGCGCAGAAGCAGGTTCTCGATGATGGTGAGCGGACAGATCCACCCGCCGATCTCGATGAGCGCTCCCCACAACGCCGCGGGGAGATGAATCCACTTCAGCACCGGCCAGCGCAGAACAAGAAATCCGCCCGCGATGACGAAGACGATGAACGCGAAGTGGATGACTGCGACGGCGGTGGCGAGGGTTTGGTAGAGCATTTGTTTGTTGGTGCGCATTGTCATCCTGAGGCTGCCGGAGCCGGGAGTCGCGAAGCGACGGAACGGCGCAGGACGCCGAAGGATCTCAAGCTTCCCAACCTGCGTTGAATCCCAAGGGTTTCAGCCGGACTCGCGAATCTTGAGTTCCTTCGCCGTCCTCCGGCTGCTCGCCTTCGGCTACGAGCCTACGGCGGCTCAGGATGACAGCCACCCTATACTTCCGCGCCATGAAACGGCTCCTTCCCTTCGTTCTCTTCCTTGCCACCATCGCCGCGTACGCCGCCGATCCGCAGCCGGTGCATGTTTTCGTCGTCGGTACGACCGATATGCATGGCTCGTACGACAGTCATCATGAGTCGAAGACGGCACCCGCGTACGGCGGACTGCCGCTCATCGCCGGCTATCTCAATGTGCTTCGCGCGAATCATGGACGCGTGATCGTGGTCGACTCGGGCGACCTGTTTCAGGGGACGCTGGAGTCGAATTTCTTCGAAGGCGAGCCGGTCGTGAAAGGGTACAACGCCCTCGGCTACGACGCGGCGGCTGTCGGCAATCACGAGTTCGACTACGGTCCGGTCGGCTCGGGTTCCGTAGCGCGAAAACCGGGCGACGACGCTCTCGGTGCTCTGAAGAGAAATGCGAAGCTCGCCAAGTTTTCCTTTCTCTCCGCGAATCTCACAGAGAAGGCCACCGGAAAGTCGCCCTCCTGGGCCAAACGCTACAAGATCGTCGAAGCCAACGGTGTCAAGGTGGGCATCATCGGCCTCTCCACACCCGACACCCCAAACGTGGCGAACCCGGCGAACCTCGTGACGCTCAACTTCGGCGATCCGGTTGCGGCCACCGTGAAGGCGGCCAAGGAGTTGCGAGCCGCCGGCGTCGACGCGGTCATCGTCATCGCTCACTTGGGTGGACGCTGCACGAACAACGACAACGATCCGCTGGACGCCTCGAGCTGTGAGAACGGTCAGGATGTGATGCCGTATCTCAAGGCGCTTCCGGCGGGAACGATCGACGCCTACTTCGCCGGACATACGCACTCGCAGATGCGCCACTACATCAACGGCGTGGCCACGCTCCAGCCCGCACCGTACGGCCGCGAGCTCGCCATTCTCGACATGACCGTCGATCACGCGCATCACAAGGTGACGAGTACGGTCATGCTGCCGCTGACGATGGTCTGCGCGCAGGTCTACGAACACACGGAGACGTGCGATCCGAAGAAGGCCCCGGCCGCCGGCGCGGCGCTGGTGCCGAAGATGCTGGAAGGGAAACCGGTCGCCGAAGTGCCGGCGGTTGCGGAGATCTTCAAGCCGTATCTGGCGCAGGTTGCCGAGAAGAAGAAGGAAGACCTCGGCATACGCACCACGGAGCGGATCAAGCGCGCCTATTACCGTGAGTCACCCCTCGGCGATCTGCTCACCGACGCCATGCGCGCGTACATGAAGACGGATATTGCATTCCTCAACTCAGGCGGTATCCGAACCGATCTGCCGGCCGGACCACTCGTCTACGCCGATATGTTCGACGTGTCACCCTTCGACAATTTCCCCGTCGTCCTGACCATGACCGGTGCGCAGATCCGCCAGGCGCTGGACATCACCACGGTTGGCGCCGGCCGCGGAATCCTGCAGACCAGCGGGCTCCGGTACACGTTCGACGAAGCACGCGACGCCGACAAACCGGGCGCGCAACGGCATCGCCTCGTCAATGTGATCCTCGCCGATGGCCAGCCGCTCGACCCCGCAGCGCTCTATCGCGTGGGCATGATCGACTTCCTCGTCACCGGCGGCGAAGGACTCGACCCGGTGATGAAGCAGATTCCCGCGAGCCGGATCAAGACTGACTATTCGCGGCCGATCCGCGAGCTGCTGATCGACGCGCTGAAGGCGATGCCGCAACCGTTGACGCCGAAGGCGGATGGAAGGGTGACGGTCGTGAATCCAGTCGGAAGCGCGGATTAGAGTCGGAGTGTGACGGACGTAGCGCCGGCGGCCAGCCGGCTGGACCGCCGCCGGCTCGGCGGCACGTGAACGCTGGACTGCCAGCGAGCCGCTGGCGGTCCAGCCGTCGAGCCGACGGCGCTACGTTTTGACGGCAACGCGATTGCAGAACGCGCCCGCATGACTGTGATTGTTCTCTTTGGCGGGCGCAGCGACGAACGCCATGTTTCCGTCGCCTCGGCGCAAAACGTCGTGCGCACGCTCGGCACGCCCCTGGCCTGGTTCTGGGCGCCCAACGGCGCGGTGTACGACGTGAATCGCGAGGAGCTGCTCGCGCATCCGAATCCCTTCACGAACGACTTTCAGCCGTCGCGACCGGTCATCTGGCCCGATCTGGAGATGGCTCTCGATACGCTGCCGGTCGATGATCCCGTCTTCCTGCTCGCGCTCCATGGCGGCGAAGGGGAAGACGGAACCGTGCAGCGGTTGATGGAAGCGCGCGGCATCCCATTCACCGGCTCGGGCTCGTCCGCCAGCGCCGCCGCGTTTGATAAAGGACGCGCAAAAGAGATCGTGAAAGATCGCGTGCGCGTGGCCGAGTCGCGCGTGGTGCAGGACGTTCGCAACATCGACGCGACGATCGCCGAGATGTTGCAACGTCACGAAAAGCTTGTGCTGAAGCCGCTGGCCGGCGGATCCTCGCGCGGGCTGTTTTTTATCGACAGAGAAAGCGCGATTCCAGCAATCGACAACATTCCGTACATCGTCGAACAGTTCATCGCCGGACGCGAACTGACCGTCGGTGTCGTCGAAGGCGGCGACGGTCCCTTCCCACTCCCGGTTATCGAAATCGAGACCGATCCGGGCGCGACCTTCGACTACGAAGGCAAGTACCTCGGCAAAGGAACGCGCGAAATTTGTCCCGCGAAGATCCCCGACGTGATGCGCGACGAAGCGCAGTCGATGTCCCTCGCCGCCCACATCGCCCTCGGCTGCGAAGGCTACTCACGCAGTGATCTGATCGCGAGTTCCGATGGCGTCTACTTCCTGGAACTGAACACATTGCCGGGGCTTACGACCAGTTCCCTTGTCCCACAGCAGTTGCACGAAGCGGGGATTTCGTTCCGCGATTTTCTGGAGCAGCAGGTGGCGATTGCGAAGGAGAACGGTTTCACGCGGAGATAGGGAGAGGCGGAGAACGGCGGAGAAAACCTCCGCGAGCTCCGCCTCTCCGCGAACTCCGCGTGAACCGTCTCCCTTTGAGTTAGTTAGTACTTCCCCCCGCACTCCGGACAGAACTTTGGCGTCCCCTCGGCTTCGTGACCGCAGTCGTTGCACTTTTTCTTGGCGTTGTACGCGGCGCCGCATTCGGGACAGAACTTGCCGCCCTGTGACTTTGTCCCGCACGATCCGCAGACGGCGCCGGAGACCTGGTCGATCTTGCGCGACTTCGTCCAATCGACTTCGCGCGCTTTCGTCTGAATCTGCTCCCTCGCAGCCTCGGCTTGCGCGGCGGCCAGCTCTTCGTCGAGATCGGGCGCGCAGGTCTCGCAGAGGCCGGCCTTCTTGTTCCAGCAGATCGGTTCGCAGACCCAGTTGCCGCAGCGCGTGCACTGCTTGAAGATCGGGGAGATCTCGTTGACGGCATCTTTCAGCGCGCTGTCGTGCGCCGGACCGCCGACGGCGCGCTGCACCTCGTAGGAGCTGTCGGCCACACTTCCGAAGACGCCGCCGAAGAGATTGCCCGCGACGCGCGCGGCCGAGCCGAGGACGCCCATCGTCGAAGTCTTGAAGGTGGACATGTAGCCGTTGTTGCACTTCTCGCAGAAGAACTTGAACTGATATCCGCGATCGGTGGAGAGGTCTTCGTAGTTTCCGGTGAAGCGGATGGCAACCATTGGGTTTCTCCTGGGGGGTGGGGAGTAGGGGGTGGGGTGTGGAAGAAGAAGCGTGCGCGCGAATGCGAGATCGCTCCGCGTTGACGTGCTTCTACTCCCACACCCCACTCCCAACTCCCCACACCCATCTTTTCCATCAGTTTATCGCGACCGGCGCCGCCCTTTGCTAGGATTCGCGCCGGTTTGAAACCGAAAGGAGCTTCAATGCGCAAGTTGATTGCGATTTGTCTTTTTCTCATTGCCTCGCTGCCGCTGGCGGCGCAGACACCACCGCCGGCCCTCAAGCTGCCGCGCGTTTCGCAGCACATGGTGGCCACGCAGACGGTCGGGTTGACCGACATCACCGTCGACTACAGCCGTCCCGCGGTGAAAGGCCGCACCATCTGGGGCGGGCTCGTGCCGTACGACCAGGTCTGGCGCACCGGCGCGAACGAGGCCACGCAGATTACGTTCAGCGACGACGTCACCATCAACGGCCAGCCGCTGCCGAAGGGAACGTATTCGCTACACACGATTCCGGGCAAGGATTCGTGGACGATCATCTTCAACAAGACCGCCAAGCAGTGGGGATCGTTCAACTACAAGCAGGCCGACGACGCGCTGCGCGTGACTGCGAAACCGGAGAAGGCGACGTTCCACGAAATGATGTCGATCGAGTTCCCGCAGGTCACGAATGACAACGCGACGCTCGCCATCCGCTGGGAGAACCTCAGGGTGCCGTTCACGGTCGGCACGAACACGACCGCGAAGGTTATGGCCGACGCGAAGGCTGCCGTCGCCGCCGCAGCAGCCACCGACTTTCAGACTCCGCTTCGCGCGGCCGGCTTCGCGTTCGATGCCGGCAACAGCGATCAGGCCACCAAGTGGGTCGATCAATCGCTGAAGGTGAAGCAGACGATGTCGAATCTGTATCTGAAGGCGCGCATCCAGGCGAAGAACGGCGACAAGGCCGGCGCCATCGCCTCGGGTGAGGCCGCGCTGAAACTGGCCGGCCCGAACGACAAAGAGCTCGCTGGCGAGATCCAGAGCTCGATCAACGACTGGAAAAAGTGATGTAAAGCGGGAGTCGGGTGTCGGGGGTCGGGGGTCGGAGTTTCTCTCTATTCGATCCCCGATCCGACGCCCGACACCCGACTCCCGACCCCCTGCTCAGGCACAAAGCGCTGCACGATCAGTGCGGCCACGACACCCACCACACAGCCGATCACGTTCCACCAGAGCCAGGCCAGGTCGGTTGCGAGCGCGCACCAGACCACGGCCGCTTCTCCGATCAGCGCGCCGAGGAAGGCGGCGGTGCCGCTGACGCGCTTTGTATAGAAGGCCAGGAGGAAGATCGCCAGGATCGTTCCGTAGAAGAGCGAGCCGAGTTTGTTGACGGCTTCGATGAGCGAGCCGAGGCGGTTGGCGAATTCGGCGAAGGCGATGGCGAAGAGTCCCCACGCGATCGTCGAAAGTTTCGAGAGTCGCACGCATTCGGCGTCGGTCGCGTGCGGTTTGCCGAGCCGGCGGAAGATGTCGACGACGGTGGTCGACGCGAGCGAGTTGAGGCCGGACGACGTCGCCGACATCGCGGCGCAGAAGATGGCCGCGAGCACGAGTCCGACCACGCCGGCGGGCAGATAGTCGATGACGAAGGTCAGGAAGATGTAGTTCGTGTCGCTGTTGTCGGCGCCCGGTTGCGTGCGGTTGATGAGCGATGCGGCGGCGGTGCGGGTGGTGGTTTCGCGTTGCTGCACGTCGCGTAGCGCGGTCGTGGCGGAGGCGGTGGCGGCTTCGTCGTGCGCGCGCATCGCGGTGAGCAGGCGCTGCACATCGGCACGCTTCTCGGTGAACTGCGTCTGATGTTGCGCTTCGAGTTTTTCGTATTCGGCGGCGTACTGGCTCGTGCTCACCTTCGCGCGCTGGACGGTGTTGAAGAACAGCGGCGGAGCTACGAATTGATAAAAAACGAAGACCATCGCACCGACGAAGAGGATGAAGAACTGCATCGGCACTTTGACCATGCCGTTGATGAGCAGGCCGAGGCGGCTTTCGGTGATTGAGGAGCCGGTGAGGTAGCGCTGGACTTGTGATTGATCGGTTCCAAAGTACGAGAGCGCGAGGAACGCGCCCCCGATCAGGCCCGACCAGAAGTTGTATTGCGTCTTCGGATCGAAATGGAAGTCGATGGCGTTGAGGCGTCCCATCCTTCCGGCCACGCGGAAGGCTTCGACGAGCGTGACGTCCTGCGGCAGCGAGTGGATGGCGATGATCAGCGCGACCGCCATGCCGCCGAGGGCGATCAGGAGTTGGTGGACCTGCGTGCGGCTGACCGCCTTCGTGCCGCCGGACGCGGTGTAGATCACGACCAGCAATCCGACCACGACGTTGGTGACGTGAATGTTCCAGCCGAGGATCACTGAGACGATGAGCGCCGGCGCGTAGAGCGTGATGCCGGTGGAGAGGCCGCGCTGAATGAGAAAGAGCAGCGACGTGAGCGTGCGCGTGCCGACGCCGAAGCGCGTTTCGAGGTACTCGTAGGCGGTGAAGATTTTCAGGCGGTGGTAGATCGGGACCGCGGTGATCGACAAAATCACCATCGCAATCGGCAGGCCGAGGTAGAACTGCACGAAGCGCATGCCGTCGGTGTAGGCCTGGCCGGGCGTCGACAGAAACGTGATCGCGCTGGCCTGCGTGGCCATGATCGACAGCGCGATGGTCGGCCATTTCAGCTGGCGGCCAGCGAGCAGATAGCCGTCGAGGTCTTTCTTGTGCCGCCCTTTCCACGTGCCGTAGGCGACGATGGCCACGAGCGTGCCGATGAGGACGATCCAGTCGATCGGCCTCATGCGAATGCTTTCGTGAAGGCGTAGAAGATGACGATGAGGATGGTTAGCTCGCCAAGCACGGCGGCGTAGATGAGGCGCCAGTTGGGTTCACGGGGTGTGGGGTGTCGGGTGTCGGGTGTCGGAGCAATGCGTTCCGACTCCCGACCCCCCACTCCCGACTCCCTCGCGTCACTCATTTCGCGGAAACGAGATTCACAAACAACTTGTACGCGCCCGGCACGCCGGCCGGCAGCTGCCGGAACCAGGCGTAGCTGGTGTAAATGAACGTCCCCTTGCCGTAGTGCGCGTAAAGCTCGCCGCCTTCTTTTTCCGGCTCGCCGGGGTCGTTTGACGCGAGCACGGTCTGGTACTGCGGATCCCAGTCCTTGACGAAGTTGAGTCCGCGCTCCTGCACCCAGCCGCTGAAATCGGACTGCGTGATTTTGTTCGGCACGTTGAGGAGCGGCGAATCGGGATGGACGAAACGGACCGGCGCTTCTTCGACGGTGACGCGATCGGTGCTGACTTTGAATGGATACGGTCCGGGGACGTCGACGAGCAGCGGCTGCGGATTGGTGCTGTTGTATTGGACGACGAGCGTGCCGCCGTTTTTCACGTACTCCATCAGCTTCGGGTGCGCGAGGCGCATGCGCGGGCGGGCGTTGTAGGCGCGCACGCCGGTGACGATGGCGTCGTACTTGGCGAAGTCGCCGCGATCGAGGTCGTCGTCGGTCAGCAGCGTGACGTCGTAGCCGACCTGGCGAAGTGCGGAGGAGACGTCGTCGCCCGCGCCCATGATGTAGCCGACGCGGTTGCCGAGTTTCTTGACGTTGACGCGCACGAGCTTGGCCACGGCGTCACCGAAGACGCGCTGCGGCGGGATGTGCGGGTAGTCGATGTTGGTGATGCCGGTATCGATCTTCTTGCCGTCGACCGTCTCCGCTTCCGCGGCTACGTAGCTGATCAATTCACCAACCGGTGGCTTGACCATGAACGTGGCGTGCGCTTCGTCGCCCTTCTTCGCGAAGTTGACGACGACCGAGGCGGGCTCGGAGTGCCAGGACTGCAACGCAGCGTTCGGCACGTCGACGCCGCCGGAAAACTTCACGAACTTGAGCCGCACGCTGACCGGACCGCTGCCGCTGAAGTTGCGCAGCCAGACCGTGACCGGTTTCGCCTGCGAATCGGGAAAGAGATACACGCCCGACCCAAGATTCACGGTCATCGGCGGCGTGACATCGACCACTCGCGTGCGCTCGCCCTGCACCGCATCGGTCCAGCGATAGACGGCCGGCACTTCGAAGATGATCGTGTGCATGGCGTTGTCGGTCAGCGTGACCAGGATCGGAATGGCGGCCGCGTTTTCAGGGGTGCCGATCAGCTTTTGATCGTCGACCACGTACGAGCCTTTGTTCGGCGGCTTCTGCAACCAGTACGGTTGCGAGATCGCGAAGTCGGCGGGGACTTTGATGCTGAGATCCGTTTTGATCGGGACGTTGTTGAGGAGCGGCGCGTTCACGCCCTTGCTCGGATCGGCGTAGCGCGATGCGACCATCGAAAGGTTGAAGGGGTAGTCGGAGCGGTTGACGACGCTGACGCTGACTGGAATGGAGCTTCCCGCGGTAACCGATGAATCGCCGGCAGCGAGGTCGATGGAGATTCCGGCGCAGGCGCGGATGGCGTTGAGCAGATCGCGCTGCTTGACATCGGCCCACGGCGTCGACGCCCACGCACCGCCGGCGCGAAGACGGTCGAGAAGGTCGTACGCCTGGAGCAGCAGCGGGATGGACTTCGACGGGTTTTTCGGATCGTACGAATCGGACGCCTGCTGCAGCACTTTGCCGACGGCGTCGCCGCCTGCGTAGCGCGACCACGAGGTGTCGATGCCTTCGAAGATGTCGGACTTGGCGGGATCGCCGGCGAGCTCATCGAAGTAGTTGAGGAACGTGCCGCGCCGCTCGGCCGCGCCGAAGCCCTGGCTCTTGTGCATGCTGCGGCTCTCGGCGGCGATCTCCGTGTAGGAGCGGCCGAGGAGCGGATTGAAGGCGCCGATGTCGATGCGAAGCGATTTCGCGACCGAGGGATCGTCCGGTTTTACTGGCTGGAACGTGAAGCGATTCCAGAAGAGGCGCTTCGGCTGCCAGACGCCGATGTACTTCAGTTGCTCGGGAAACTTCGATGGATCGCCAGCCGCGGTGAAGGCTTCGACCGCGAGAATCGCGGAGGCGGTGTGATGTCCGTGGCCGCCTTCGCCGGTGGTGGGGAAGCGGGTGATGATCACGTCGGGCTGAAAGCGGCGGATGTTCCATACGACGTCGGCGAGGGCGAGGTCATGATTCCATATGGCCAGCGTCTCCTGCGGTCCCTTCGAAAATCCGAAGTCGAGCGCGCGCGTGAAGAATTGTTCGCTGCCGTCGGTGCGGCGCGCGGCCAGCAGCTCCTGCGTGCGGATCACGCCGAGCAGTTCCCCTTTCTCGTCGCCGAGGAGGTTCTGTCCACCGTCGCCGCGCGTCATCGACAAATAGCCGGTGCGATACAGGCGCTCGTTGCCGAGGTAGGCGATGAGAGCGGTGTTCTCATCGTCGGGGTGGGCGGCAACGTAAAGCGCGCTGCCGACGACGGTGAGTTTCTTGAGCGCGAGCTGAATCTGCGCGGCATCGAGCGGCTTCTGCGCGAAGAGCGCGACCGGGACAATGAATAGCGTGATGAGGAGAGCGAAGGTTCTGCGAAGCATGGCGGCGAATGGTAGCGGCTTCGCAACTAGAATCGTGTTTCGGTGTTGTCACGCGGAGACGCGGGGACGCGGAGGTTCGATATTCTCCGCGCGCCTTTCTCCGCGTCTCCGCGCCTCCGCGTGAAAAACTCTGACAAATACGACGTAGCCGTGATTGGAGCCGGCGCTGCCGGCATGATCGCCGCGATTGCCGCCGCTCGCGCAGGCGCGCGCGTCGTTGCCCTCGACAGCGCGAAGAAAATCGGTGCGAAGATCCTCATCTCCGGCGGTGGACGATGCAACGTCACGAATGAGGTCGTGACCGCCGCGGACTTTAACGGCAGCCGGAACGCGATTGCGAAGGTGCTACGAACGTTCGACGTCGCGGCGACGATCGCGTTCTTCGAAGAGCTCGGCGTCCCGTTGAAGCGCGAGGAGACAGGGAAGCTCTTCCCGGTCAGCAATCGGGCGCGCGATGTGATCGACGCGCTGGTTCGCGCCGCGGAGGGCGTGGAGATCGTCACCGGGACGCGCGTCGAATCGATCGAGCGCGGTTTCGTCATCAACGGTTCGCGTCACGCCGACCGCGTCATCCTCGCCGCGGGCGGACGCTCGGTGCCGAAGACCGGCAGCGATGGCTCCGGCTACGCGCTCGCTCGTTTCCTCGGCCACACGGTCACGCCGACGTTCCCCGCGCTCGTGCCGTTGGTGGTTGAGAAAGGCCACTGGATCACGGAGCTCAGCGGGATTTCAGTCGATGCCGAGCTGGCGGTGAGGTCGCCAACCGGACGCGTGCTGCAACGCCATCGCGGTTCGATGCTCTTCACGCACTTTGGACTGAGCGGACCGGTGGTGCTCGACATCAGCCGGCACTGGATCGCCAATCAGCCGGCCACGTTGTCCGCGAACTTTCTGCCGGGCGAGACGTTCGAGTCGGTCGATGCATCGCTGATCGCAGCGGCCAAACGAAATCCGCACGCGACGATCGGGAGTGTGCTGCGACTGCCTGACCGGCTTCTCTCGCGACTCGCGCCGGAAACGGCTCTCGGTCGCCTGTCAAAAGATGACCGGCGCCGGATCGTTCGCGACCTCGTCGACTTCACGCTGCCCGTCATTCGCGATCGCGGATTTGAGTACGCCGAGGTAACGGCGGGAGGCGTGCCGCTATCGGAGATCGATGTCGCGACGATGGAATCGCGCATCTGCCCGAACCTCTACCTCTGCGGCGAAATCCTCGACGTCGATGGACGCATCGGCGGGTTCAACTTTCAGTGGGCATGGGCGAGCGGGCGATTGGCGGGGATCAGCGCGATCCGGTAAGGGGGACCGTGAACCGTCACTCTTTATAAATGGAGACATGCGGCACCCCGTCCGAGCCGATCCATCCCCGATACATCCCCTCGCTGTTAAACGGCATCGCGAAGTTGCCTTTCCGGTCGAGGATGATCGCGCCGCCGTCGCCTCCGACAGGTTCCAGCTTCTTGTGGATTACCTCGTTGCCGGCTTGCTCGACGGTCATGCCTTTGTAGAGATAGAGCGCGGCGATGTCGTGGGCGACCGTCCAGCGGATGAAAAACTCGCCGGTGCCGGTGCAGGAGACGGCCACCGAATCGTTGTCCGCGTACGTCCCGGCGCCGATGATCGGCGAGTCGCCGACGCGGCCGTACTGCTTGTTCGTCGTCCCGCCGGTCGACGTCCCCGCGGCCAGGTTGCCAGCCGCGTCGAGCGCCACTGCGCCGACGGTGCCGTGGCGCGTTTCATCATCGGACTTGATCGATGCATGCGGATTGGCTTGCCGCTGCTGTTCTTTCAGCAACTCCTGCTGCAAGCCCTTCCAGCGGCGCTCGGTCCAGAAGTACGACGGATCGACGATCTCCAGCCCCATCTTCGTCGCGAACAGCTCCGCACCGCGGCCGACCATCATCACGTGCGGAGACTTCTCCATCACCGCGCGCGCCGCCGTGATCGGATTGCGGATGATGGTCACGCCGGCCACGGAGCCGGCCTTCTTCGTCTTGCCGTCCATGATGGCCGAGTCGAGCTCGTTCTTCCCTTCGTGGGTGAAGACCGCGCCTTTGCCGGCGTTGAAGAGCGGCGAGTCTTCGAGGATGCGGATGCTGGCCTCGACCGCGTCGATGCCTGATCCGCCTTTCATGAGCACCGCCTGCCCCGTTTTCAGCGCCTGCGCCAGCGTTTCGCGGTACTGCGTTTCCATCTCCGCGGTCATACTTCCGCGCGTGATCGTTCCCGCTCCTCCATGCATGACCAGCATGATGTGCGGCTTCTCCTGAGCGTTGACGATGATGGCGATGAGGAGCGAAAGCAGGATGGCGATTCGTTTCATGGGGCGCATTTTTGCATGATCGGCCGCCTCGCGTTCCTCACGATTTTCCTCGCCTCGGCGCTTTGCGCTCAGGCGCCGCACGAGGATTGGCGCACCATCGCGACGCCGCACTTTCGCGTGCACTATCCAACGCGCTACGAAGCGTGGGCCACGCGCGCCGCGGCGAGATTGGAGTCGGTGCGTGAGGCCGTTGTCGCCGAAGTGGGCTTCGCTCCGGAGGCGGTGACCGATGTGCTGATCGAGAATCCGATCGCCGACGCGAACGGCATCACCATCGCGTTGCTCGACACGCCTCGCATCGTCCTCTACGCCGAGCCGCCCGAGCCGGAGACGCAGATCGGCGAGTACTCCAACTGGATCGATCTGCTCACGGTCCACGAGACCGCGCATCTCGTGCACCTGCTTCGTCCGTCGCGCAATCCGTTCGATCGCGCACTCGCGCATCTTCTCCCGCTGAATCCGATCACGTTGCACGCGCCGCGCTGGGTGTTGGAAGGCTATGCGACGCTGATCGAAGGACGCATCACCGGCAGCGGCCGTCCGTCGGGCGCGATGCGGGCGGCGGTATTGCGCACGTGGGCGATGAACGGCCAGCTTCCCACCTATTCGCAACTCAACTCCGACCGCCGCTTCCTCGGCATGTCGATGGCCTATCTGGCCGGCTCCGCATTCCTGGAATGGCTCGTCGAAAAAAACGGAACTGACTCTTTGCGAAATCTCTGGGCGCGCATGACGGCGCGTCAGCGCCGCAGTTTCGACAGCGCCTTCACCGGCGTCTTTGGCGACACGCCGCAGCATCTCTACGGCCGTTTCACCGCGGAACTATCGGAGAACGCGATGACCGTCGCACGCGCCGGCGACTGGAAGGACGGCGAATTGTGGCAGGAGACGACGCGCGGCATCGGCGATCCCGCCATCTCGCCGGACGGAACAAAACTCGCGATGGTTCTCCGCAACGCGAAAGGGGAGGCCACGCTCGCCGTCTTCGCAACCGGCGCGAACGAGGAAGAGGCAAAGAACGCTCAACGAGTTGCTGAAATGCTGCGCCGCGATCCGCAGGACGTGGCGCCGGTTCGCACGAAGCCATTCCCGCGCAAGCCGTTGCATTCATACAAACCGCCCGATGGCGGCGACATCGAGAATCCGCGCTGGACGCGCGACGGCACGGCGATCCTCTTCACGCACAAGCAGCCCGACATCGACGGCTTCCTCCACCACGATCTCTTCCGCTGGACGCCGGAACGCATCGAGCGTCTCACCCATCTCGCCGATGTGAAGGACGCCGATCCGATCGACGCCACGCACGCCGTCGCGATCCGCAGCCGCTTCGGCGAATCGCAGGTCGTGACCGTCGACCTCACTACCGGCGCGATCACGCCGCGAACGGAGCCGTCGCTCGACGTCGTCTACTCGCATCCGCGCGCCGCGGCAGGCCGCATCGCCTGGGCCGAACACGCGAACGGCGAGTGGCGCGTCGCGATCGATGGCAAACCGCTGCCGGTCGCCGGAGCGTTTTCTCCCGAATGGACAGCGAACGGCACACTCTTCGCCGCCGTCTCCGGCCGCGGCTTCATCGAGATCGCACGCGTCGATCAATCCGGCGCGACCTACGTCACGCGCACCGCCGGCATGGCCCTCTCACCCGCGCCGTCGCCTGACGGATCGCTCTACTTCATGTCGCTCGACCCCGACGGCTTCGTCGTCCGCCACCTCGCCGATCCGACGCCGCTCCCGTCATCGACGCTCACCTTCGACCGCTCGCTCGTCCCCGCCCTCCCGCCGCCGCCCGCGACGCCGATTACTCTTCGCAATGAGCCGGTCACGCCGCACGCGTATGGCTTCGGACGCCAGGAATGGTTGACGACATTCGGCGGTCAATACACGCCGTTCGGTAGCACGACCGAATTCGGCCTCCGCCTCGGCGACGTCGCCGGCCGCCTCGACACCCTCATCCTCGGCGCGATCAGCACCCGCGACATGCCGCGCGGATTCGCTATCGCCTCGGTCTGGCGCGGACTGCCGATCGCCATCGCCGCCCACGCATTCGACGCGCGCGAAACACGCGGCCTCGAACTGCGCGCAACGCGCGACGCCGTCTTCCCGCTGTCGCACCTCTCGATCAGCGCCGGTGCCCTTTTCGCCGAACACCGCAACCTCGCCTTCGCCGACGCGCACCTCACCGCCCATCAACGCCGCCTTGCATCCGAACGGATCGACATCGCCGCCGACTCCGCCAACCACCTCCACGCCACCGCCCGTGCCGCCGTCCGAGCCGGAGCCCTAACCCTCGGCGCCGCCCTCTCCACCGGACGCCACCTCACCCTCGGCGGAACCGCCTCCTCCATCGAACCCGACTCCCTCCTCTTCGACCGCATCCTCGATCCCGCCTTCGCCCGCGATTCCTTCACCGCGTCGACCTACCGCGCCGAACGCCTCTCCATCGAACTCGGCAGCCTCACCGCATTCTGGCAACGCCATCACCTCGGTACCGACATTGACCTCTACGGCGTCGAATCAAACTTCTCGATCCCTGCGATGCCGTTGGTGAAAACACCCGCGCTTCAACTCACCGCGGGTGTCGCTGAGTTGCGGATGGCGCGCAAGATCCGAGGGTGGGTGGGCGTGCGGTGGACGCCGTAGATAAGCAGCCTCGCTCGTCCACCGCGATCAATGGCGGAACCGACGGAGATCGAACGCCTTCGGCGTGACAGGCCGGACGGCTATCGATTCCCTACTTCGGATGCACATCAACCCGGACGATGTGGGGAGGAGCTTCCGCCCGTCCCCACATCAGCCGGCCACCGCGGCGTCGCAGAGCGCGGCCACGAGCCGGCGCGCGGGCGGGTCGCGCAGCACGCGCAGGACCGGGTGTTCCAGAGCCGCGTTCGGCGCGGAGGGATCGAGCTGGCGCCAGATGCGGGTCAGCGTCGCGCCGAGGTAGTCAATGTCGGTCTTGCGGTCGGTGATGAGCACGAAGGAGCCGAGCGGGCGGCTGCCGAGGAGGTGCCCCAACTCGAAGGCCACGCCCGCGTTCTTCGGGCCGAAACCGGAGAGGTCGAGCAGGATGACGTCGGAGCGGTGCAGCAGCGCGGTAAACGTGGCCTTCCAGGTGTCGTCGAAGCAGAAGAAGTCATTGACGCGGTAGCGCCCGTCGGGATCGGGCGCGCAGTCGAGCTTCTCCAACCGCCGCTCCAGGTCCGCGGCGTCCTTCACGTACTCGGAGCGGAAGCGGAAGGTCAGAAAGCGGAACACCTCGGACAAGTCGAGGTTGGTGATGGCGGTGTCGGCGCCCGCGATCAGGTGAATCGGCCCGACCGTGCGCCAGCGCATGCCGATATGCTCGAGCAGACGCGTGCTTCGTCCGGCCGAGCCGAACACGCGAAGGACGAGCAGACTGGCCGGCCGGTGTTTGCGCGCAGCGCGCCGCAGTACGGGCAGCATCAGACGCGTGAGGCCCGCATAGACCGCCAAGCTGGCCGCTCCATATCGCCAGAAGTGGGCCGTCTCGTACTTCATCCCGTACGCCGCCGCGAAAACGACCCAGATGAACGCCAGCTGGAAAGAGAGCTCGCTGAAGTACTTCCGCTCGTACGCCCAGGGCAGCAGGGCGAGCGAGAGCAGGCCGGACACGAGGACCGCGAAAACGGAGCCGTAACTGCCGCCGACCAGGAACACCAAGAGAGCTCCTGCCACGACCAGTCCGATGAGCACGAGGACGGGTGCAAGGGTCCGGAGTGCGCGGTTACCGACGAGGAGCAGCAGCATGGTCGGGGGGAGGAGGAAACGAATGAAGTCTCCGATGACCGCGCCATCGACACGCGCCGCGGCGAGCGTCCCGAACAGCGCCAGAAAGGCGACACCGAGCACGAGGGCTCGCTTCCGCAGCGACGGCACCGCGGCGGTGGAGACGGTGAGAACGGCCGGCCAGAGGTAGATGACCATCAGCGGACGCCATTTGCTGTCCGCGGCGTATTCACCCGCGGCCAGCACCGATGCCGCGGCGACACCGGCGAGAAAGTAGATCGCCGCCGCGCTCCGGCGGACGTTCCGCATGCGCTCAAAGGGCACCCGGCCGGCATCGCTGATCGGCGTGCGCGGCGCCGCTTCGTTCGCCAGTTGCAGCGGTGCCCCGCCTTGCCGCTCGACCGCCGGCATCGTAGTCGCCGAACGCCGCACGCGCTGGCGCATGTACCGCCCGACCCGGCGGCGGATGAGGAACATGTACACGGGCGCGAGAATGACGGCGATGCAAACGATCCAGACGATCAATCCGTTAAAGAGGTCTTTCGACATGGCCAACGATCGTGCGCCGAATGATGGAAAGATGCAAAACGCGTAGGGCACGACGCGGTGCACGCGAGCGCGACACCGCAGCAGAGGACTTCGCTTGGTGTCTGCGTGAGGAACTCGAACTGCTGGCGCCGGAGACCGGCGTCACAGCGCGTCTACATTGCCCGCCATTCTCAACTACGCATCCGCCGAGCGCGGGATCCCCGTTGCACAAGCTCGCCGTACGCATTCCGCGAGTGTTGCGCGAGGATGATCCCGAGCTTTGGACGTCGCACGAGATTGCAGTCATTCTCGGTCCAGCGCTTCAGGCGACATGAAACGACATCACGGATGCGGAATCGTCCGGTGAATCTTCGGCGGGACATACGTCCCCGCGAGCGCACTGCCTAGCGGCCCGTAGACGCGGAACAGCAGGCTGAAGTGTCCTTTCGGGATGGGCAGCCAGTTGGCGGTGTTCTTCTTCGGCTGGGCTGCCTGGACGTAGATCGTTATGGAGCCGTCGGAGTCGGTTACGAGTCCGGGCGTGTAGGAGGCGACTACGTATTTGTCGGCGGCGTTGGGGACCAGCTCGATGTATTCCGGCGTGTAGGCCGTCATCGACCAGAAGCGCTTGTATTCGGGAAGCGCGTCCTTTGCAAATTGGATTGTGTACGCGAAGCTGCCGCCGTCGAGCGGCAGGCCGCTCGCGTCGACGAATGCGTTCGCGTAGTAGGCGGCTTTGCGGTCGTTGCCGACCTGGATGTACTCGGTGAGCGCGGCGCGATCGAGGTAGTTCTCGCCCCAATGCCCGACGTTATCGAAGTGGATCCATCTCGTGGGGCCGCGGTGCGACTGCCAGCGATTGATGATCGCCGCGTAGGCGGCCTGCGCGCCGCGAATGATGGCGGTGAGCGGACCGGAGTCGTTGTTCACGACGCTCTTCGCGACGGCGAACGACGTGTCGAACCGCTGCATGAGCGAACGGTCGTCTTCCGTGAGCGGTTGGGTCGCCGGATTTGCCATTGCCTCCTGCAGCGTCGTCAGGAACGACTCGGGCCACTTGGCGAGACCCTCGTCCGCCATGAGCTTTACGGAGGGTGAGAAAAAGAAGAGCGGCAGGACGAGTGTCCGCCCGGACTTGCCGCTCGGATCGTAGTCCGCGAGCGTCTGCATCGAGAGAGTGGAACGGAACGCGTTGGCGGCCTCGATATGGTTCTCACCCGAGGATGAGTACTTGTCGGTGCGGATGGCGATGGTGGTGAAGGAGTACGGCATCTCGATCCGCGTCACGCCGTCCGGCAGATTCGCGAACGAGCCGCTCTCCACGAAACCATAGATCCCGCCACCGGACGGCGGGTTTGCGGAGAGCTCGGTCGAGAAGATGTTGCCGTACACATCCAGCTGGAGAATCGAATAGCTGTTCGGGTACTCCGGAATCGTCAGGATCACCGGGCCATTCGACACGTCGACGAACGCCTCGGCGTAGATGGTGTCGTCGTTGATGGCGA
>JAXDIO010000008.1:0-6298 GCA_034663965.1 Thermoanaerobaculia bacterium
GTCGTAGAGGAATTGGAAAATCAGGTAAAGCCAGTTGGGCAAGCGGAGATAGTAACGTTTACCAATCGTTCGCGCTCATCGGGGCGATAATTTCCGCCATGCACGCCCTGGCGATCCTCCTCTTCGCAGCCGCCATTTCCATCCCGCAGCCGATCCTGACCACGACGCTGATTCTGCGCAACGGAACGCGCTTCGAGGTCGATGGTCCGATCCGCGAGGAGCGAGGCCGCATCATTTTTCGATCGGGAACGCTCTATTCGATTCCGGTGGCCGAGGTTGATATGGAAGCGACGCGCGCGGCGGTGAAGAAGGCGTTGATCGCGACCGTCGATCAGGACAAGAAGTTGAAGGTGTCCGCCTCCGAGCGCGATCGTCTGCTGCGCGAGCTGGAGCAGAACCATTCGGGCACTCCGGCTCCTGCACTGAACCTCGAAAAAGTGATCGAGCCGCACGACACTGCGGACAAAGGCGACGAATGGTCGTGGCGCTCCGCCGCTCGCGCGCATGAGGAGGCCATCCGCCGCGCGAAAGAAAACGTGGCGCTCTTGCGCGACCGCGCGGAGCTGCTGAAACGGCAAATCGAGCAGTTCGTGGCGTTGGGCTACCGCTCGCACCAGTTCACCTATCAGTCGAGCGAGCTGCAGCTCACGCTCGAACAAATCCCCGCCGCGGAGCTGGAAATCACCCGCGCCGAACGCGCCAACGCTCAGTTCCGCGAAGACGCCCGCAAGCAAGGCATCATGCCGGGCTGGCTGCGGTAGGTCGATATACTCCCGTCATGCGTGCTCACAAGGCATCCGTGACCGAGATCGAGGAGCTCGCGCCGAGCGTGGTGCAGATCACGGTGGCGTTCGATGACGAATCCTTTTCGTTCCTGCCCGGCCAGTGGGTGAACTTCCGTTTCCCCGACGGCGTTTCGCGCGCCTACACGATCGCCTCGGCGCCGCAACGGCCGCAGGCGGTGCAACTCTGCGTCCGCGTCGGAGAAGGGCGCGGCGGCAAGGCGCTGATGAAGCTCGATGCCGGTGCGGCCGTCACTATCGACGGACCGTACGGCGATTTCGTCCTCCCGGAAAACGATGGCCGTCCGATCCTGTTCATGGCCGGCGACACCGGCATCGCACCAATCCGCAGCATGGTTCTGAGCATGCTCGCCGATTGCGATCCGCGAAAGATCGCCGTCCTCTATGAACCCGATCAGCGCAACATTCTTTACTCCGCCGATTTCGATCCGCTCGCGCGCGACGGCTCCATCGTGCACGAGAGCGGAAAGATCGAAACCCTCATCGCCCGCAACCGCGAGCGCATGACATCGTCGACGCTCATGGCCGCCGGATTCGATCCGTTCATCGACCGCGTCGGCGACGCGCTGCACGAACACGGCATCGGCATGAAGAACCTGATCAGCGAAACGTTCGGCCCGCAACCGTAATCAGGCACGGAGTACGCAAACAGCCGCGTCAGGCAGCAATGACGTACTACGTTGAAAAACAACTCGCCTTCGGACCGATCCGGTTCGGCGTCTCGACGCGGCAGTCGCTCGACGCCATCGGCGACGACGTGACCCTCAGCACCGGTGAGAACGGCGAATTCATCCGCCGCCGCCAGGACGGATTTTTCTTCGGCGATACGGAGCGAGTGGTCGGACCGAGCATCCCCGTCAAGCCAACCATCAACCAGACGCCGTTCTGGTCGTCGCTGAAACCGGACGGAACGTCGCGCGGCTATTCGTTCATGGCATTGATGGGATTCGGCGCGCTGATCATGCTGCTCGGACTTGGTGTCCTGATGAAGAAAGGTCCGCAGGGATGGTTCGAGATCATCTTCGGCGCGATCTGCATCGCCCTTCCGATCCTGATGACCGCGCAGCAGCGGCGGACGATTCGCGAACGCGAAGAACGCGAACGCGCCGAACGCGAGGCCGCCGAGAATCGCAATCAGGAGCAGCTTTCCTGGTACACGAAGGCGCTCGATCATCTGCTCGTCGACCGCACCGAGAATGGCCTGATCGCTCTTCGCGGCGAGCGGAAGTCACTCGACCTCGCCTACGAAATCTGGGCGCCCGCTGCGCGCCGCGTCATGCTGCGCATCGCGTTCGAAGAGCTGTCGCGCCGTGGCGTCGCCGAATCCGCCGCGATTTCGAAGCTCCTCAGCGACGCGGGCGACGCCGCCGGACTCGCTCCCGAACACATCCACTCCGTCAAGCGCGAGTTCTTCTCCAGCGTCGTCTGGCACCTCCTCGCCGACGACCGCCTCGGCACCGCGCAGGAGGCGGAAATCAAAACGCTTCGCGAAGGACTCGGCCTCACCGAAGACGACGTCGAAGACGAGTTGAGCGCCGTCGAGCAGTTCCGTGCTCTGCGCGGCGTCGCCAAAGGGCTGCCGCGCGCCGCGTGTCCAATCCAACTGACGTTTCAGGAGTACTGCATCCACCAGGCACCGCTCGACAGCGGCATGCTCTTCATCACCAACCGCCGCCTCGTCGCCGACGAAAAGAAACGCACCGAGGTAGCGATGCCGAAGGTCTTCGAAGTCGTGGTCGACGCGGACGACAGCAGCATCATCATCAAGACCGATCAGAAAAAGCCGCTGCGTCTGCGAACGCGCAACCCGATCTTCACCGCCGGCCTGATCGACATGGCCGCCTCGCTCGACGAACGACCCAAGGGCTTCGCGTAGCGAGCCGTTCACCTACCGCAACATCTCCCCCACCGCCGCCCGCGTCGGGCCGGGGTACGGGACGTCACCTTTGATCGTGCGCCAGAGGATCAGGTTCAGCGCGTGGTCATCGATCGCGTCGGCTTTTGAAAAGTCCAGCAGCGCCGATTGTTTCGACTGCGCGCTCTCCGGATTCTTTTCGTCGAGCGAAACTCCCGGCTTCAGCGCGTCGTACGGCGACAGATCCGGCTGCTCCGCGAACAGACCGCGCATCGGCCGGCCGTAGTGATCGAACTGGGATAACGAGTCGAGGCCGAGGATCTCCTCCATTGTCGCGAGGACGTCGGTTGTGTTGATGAAGCGGTGCACGAGACCGCCGCGGTTCCATGCGGAAATCATCAGCAATACAGATCGGTGCGAGTCGACGTGATCGGGTCCGCTCTGCGCGTCATCCTCGACGACGAAAACTGCCGTGTCTCGCCAGAACGGCGAATGCGACAGCGCGTCGACGATGCGGCCAAGCGCGAGGTCGTTGTCCGCCATGAACGCGCGCGGTGTCGGCCTCCCCGCCGCCGCTCCCTCGGTGTGATCATTCGGCAGCCGGATGATCTCCAGCGCCGGCAGCGAGCCGCGCTCGACATACTGTTTGAACTCGCGCAGCCAGACGTCGGCGCGCGTCTGATCGGGGATGTGCATGTCGAACGGCGGATAGTCGGGCGACGTCGTGTCGCGCAGTGCGCGCCGGAATCCGATGAACTCTTTGCCGACGGCGTCCCAAACATCGTCGCCGTTTCCGGCGTATTCGCCGTAATTGCGGAGCGAGATTTTCTTACGCACCGCCAAGTCCCACAGGTATCCATTCGCCGGCGCGTTCACGTCGTCGTCATCATCGACGACGCGGTCGCGGTTCGTCCCCTCGTAGTCGTACGTGCGACCGCGCGACGAATACATAGACGGCATCGTCTTCTCGAGATAGTCGGTCGCGTACGCCGCCGTCGACCAGTTGTGCCCCTGCGCGCTCACCTCGGCATTCACGAAGAAACGGTCGAACAGACCGAACCGCCGCGACAGCGCATGATGATTCGGCGAAACGTTCTCCGGAAAAAAGACCAGCGACGCATCGCCGTCGCCTTCTTTCATATCGCCGAGCACCTGATCGTACGTGCGGTTCTCTTTGATGATGTAGATGACGTGTTTGAAGAGCGGATAACGGCTCGCGCCCAGCGTCGCGTCCCATCCGTTCGCGTGCGCGACTCGTTTGGTGAACGATGCAAGTTGCGATGTGGCGCTGATCGGGATCGACATCAGCGAACCATCGAGCTGGCCGAGCGTGTAGTCGCGGGAATCGGGCGGCAGCTTCGTACCGGGCTGGCCGCGTTTCGGGTTGGCCTGCGTACCGCGCCCTTTTCCGTTGACGACGATCAGATCGCCGCCGTCGAGTGCCAGTGCCGAGGGATACCACTCGACCGGAATGCGTCCGAGCAGTTTGCCCGTCGCGACAGCGAACACCGCGACGGCGTTGTTGTCCGCCTCGGCTACGAACAGCCGGCTGCCGTCGCGCGAAAGTGCAAGCGCGTTCGGAGTGCTCCCCTCGCGCGGACCAGCGGGCGGCGCATCGTGCAACGTGCGAATGATTTTCGAGGTAGTCGTATCGACGACGCTGATGGAGTCCGTGCTTGCCGATGCGACGTAGAGCCGCGTACCGCGGATCACCATCGCCGAGGGATGACGTCCAACGACGATGCGCGCAACCTGGCGAAGCGTGCCGTTTGCGTTGGGGCGAAACCGATTGATGGTGTTGTCGCCCCACGCGGAGACGTACACATCGCCGTGTGCGTCGGCGACGACGGTGTACGGATAGCGATCGGTTTTCACGCGCTGAATCACGCGCTTCGTCGACAGGTCGAGAACGGCCAGCGTGTCGCCGAGGTTCTCGGGGACGTAGAGAAAGCGCCCGTCGTGCGATGTGGCGATACCGGCCGGATACTCGATGCCGACTGGATCCTTCGGCTTCGCGTTCGGAACCGGCTTGGGACGCTCGACGAGATCGATCTTGCCGTCCGCCGTCGCCTCGGTTCCATTCCAGCGGTAGACGAAAATCGAGTCGTCGTTGCCGCCGCTCGCGTAGAGCGTTTTGCCGTCCGTCGAAAACGCTAGCCCGAGGAAGGCCGCGATCTGTGGCAGCGTCTGAGTCACCGTCCCCGATTTGCGATCCACGATCTGCACCCCCTGCTGCCGCCAACCGTTCAGCAACAACGCCACGCGCTCGCCGCCCGGCGCGACCGCGATGGATAATGGAAAGTTGCCGACGCTGTGTGATTCCGCGGCCGGATCGAGCGAGACGCCAGTCGGCAGCCGCACGCGATCGGCGGCGTAAGTGTTGATCGCTGTGAGGAGAAGGAAGACCAGGCAACGAATGCGCATTGGCGCGATGATACCGACATGACCACTTCGATGCCGTCGCTTTTCATCTCCCACGGCGCGCCGTCGATCGCGATCGAGCAGGACGACTTCACGCGCGCAGTCGCCGCGTTCGGCGAATCGCTGCGAGGCGCGCGTGCGGTCGCCGTCGTCTCCGCGCACTGGCAGGCGCGCAACGTTCGCGTGAACGCGGTCGCACATCCCGAAACGATTTACGACTTCGGCGGCTTTTCGCCGGAGCTCTACAAAATCCGCTACGAAGCTCCCGGCGATCCCGCACTCGCCCGCGAAATCTCCACTCTCCTCGGCAACGCACCGCTCGAAGAAACGCGCGGATGGGATCACGGCCTCTGGGTGCCGTTCCGCATCCTGCTCCCGGATGCAAACGTTCCCATCGTCGAAATTGCGCAACCCACTCCGACCTCGCCCGCCGAGTTGCTGCGCATCGGCCAGGCACTCGCGCCGTTGCGCGACCGAGGCGTCGTCATCGCCGGCAGCGGCGGCATCGTCCACAACCTCCGCGCCATCCACCTCGCCGACAAAACCGCACCCGTCGACGACTGGGCCAAACAATTCGACGATTGGTTCGCGACGCACCTCGCCTCCCGCGATTTCGAAACGCTCGCCCGCTACCGCGATCTCGCGCCGCACGCGAATCTCGCCGTCCCAACACCCGAACATTTCGAGCCGCTCTTCGTCACCCTCGGCGCGTCACGCGACACCGACAACCTAACCACCATCTACGAAGGCTTCCACTACGGAAATCTCTCCATGCGCACGTTCGCGTTCGCATAAGCTCCCATCATGATCAAAGCCTTCTCCGCCATCTTCATCTCCGTCTTCCTCGCCGAGATCGGCGACAAGACCCAGCTCGCTACGATGCTCTTTGCCTCCGAGGCGCAGAACAACAAGTGGCTGGTCTTCGCCGCCAGCGCCACCGCTCTCGTCCTGGCCTCTGCCATCGGAGTGCTGGTCGGCGCGCAGCTCGAACGCTTCGTGAAGCCGTCCACGCTGAAGCTGATCGCCGGCGCCGGCTTCATCGTCATCGGACTCTGGACGATGCTCAGCCGAGGATGAAAAGGCAATAAGGTGAGGGCCTCGCCCGTTCCGCACGTGGCGTGGTATCTTCCGCACCCTTCGAGCGCGCCTCGGGGGTTTCGTTCGTTGAGGTTACGGGCCCGTAGCTCAGTGGTAGAGCAGTTGGCTTTTAACCAATTGG
>JAXDIO010000051.1:0-13086 GCA_034663965.1 Thermoanaerobaculia bacterium
GAAGCGGAGATCGCCGTCGGTGTCGCGTTCCGGCGTCAGAAAGCCGCGCGCGGCCCAGGCCCGGATTTGTCCGGTGGAAAGTCCGAGCATCGCCGAGACTTCCCGCACTGAGTAGGACATGAGGCCATTTTAGCGGCAGAACCTTGTCACGACTCCGGTGGCGGAGCCTTGGGCAACCAACGCCGCCGGCCGTGCCGGCTCAGCGCGAACGCGAGCCTGACTTGGCCACCTTTTGCGCCGATGCCCGAGGTGCGGCCTTCTTCGCTTCCGCTTTTTCCGGGATGCGGCGCGGACCGCTCGCTTTCGCAGATGCCGGCGCGGACTTGCTGCTCGGCTTGGCCAGACTTCTCTTCAACGCCTCCATCAGATCGATGACCTGCGCTTTCGGCTCCTCGACGAGGTTCGACGTGATCTCCTCGCCCTCGATCTTCCGCTGGATCAGCGCGCGTGTGCGCTCCGCAACTTCGTCGCGATAGTTCTCAGGATGGAACTCGTCCGCCGCACCCATCTGCGCGAGCTGCACCGCCATCTTCAGCTCGTTGTCTTTGACGATGGCATCGCCGAGGTCGAGCTCCTCCATCGAGCGGATCTCGTTGGGGTAGAAGAGTTGTTGCATGACCATTCCGTTGCCCAGCGGGCGGAGGATGACCAGGTACTGCTTGCCGCGCGCGGCGTACTTCGCCAGCGCCCAGCGGCCGGTCTGTTCGAGCGCCTTGGTTAATAAGGAGTATGCCCGCTCCCCGCCTTTGTCGGGAGCGATGTAATTCGCTTTCGCGAAGTAGATCGGATCGATCGCTTCCTTCGGCAGGAATTCGCTGATCTCGATCGACTGCGTCGACTTCTCCTCGATCATCTTCAGCTCTTCTTCGTTGAAGAGTACGTACTGCCCGCGCTGAAACTCGTAGCCCTTCACGACTTCATCGCGCGAGATCGTTCGGTCGTCTTTGGCGCAGAAAAGCTGCTGCTGGACGCGATTGCCGCAATCCTTGTGCAGCATGTTGAAGCTGATCTTCTCGCTGGCCTCAGTGGCCGAGAAGAGTTTCACCGGGATCGAGACGAGACCGAAGGCAATCTGTGCTGAAGCAGTTGGGCGAGGCATGGCGACTCCTTCTATGTGACCAAAGAGTTGGGCATCTTAGCAGACGGGCCGGGCGAACGACCTTAGACTCTCGCAGTGCCGCTTTCCAACGCCGATAGTTACAAACGAATCTACGCGACCGTCAAACGCATCCCGCGCGGACGCGTGGCCACGTACGGCCAGATCGCCACGCTGGCGGGACTCGATGGACACGCGCGTCAGGTCGGTTACGCGCTTCATTCGCTGCCGGATCGCAGCGACATTCCGTGGCATCGCGTGATCAATGCAAAAGGTGAAGTGAGTCTGCGGTCGACGTCCGATTCACACGAGTTGCAGCGGATGTTGCTGGAGGAAGAGGGGGTTGAGTTCTCGCTCGATGGGAAAGTCTCACTGGCTCAGTTTCGCTGGAGTTCGCAGTCAATCCTGCGGGTCGCGAAGCGAGCCGTCAGGATCTCCGGTGATACCGCGCAGTCTGTGAGACGCCACCGGAGATCCTGACGAATCGCTTCGCGAATCGCAGGATGAAGTGCGCGAGACCTCAAAACGTCTTCATCCACTCGAACACCTGGTAATGCTCCCCATTCATCCCCAGCCGCGTGTAGACCTCTTGCGCGCGGATGTTGCGGCGATCGACATACAGTCGGATTCCGCGCAGCGAGTCGTCGGTTTGCACCATGCGCTGCACGTGCTCGTACAACCCTGCGTAAACGCGCTGACCACGAAACTCGGGGACGACGTACACGCTCTGAATCCACCAGACGTTGCCGTTGCGCCAGTCGCTCCACTCGTAGGTGATCATCAGCGACGCGATGACGACGCCGTCGCTCTCCGCAAGAAAGTACCGTCCTCGGGAAGCATCCTCGAACACCGCCTGCACGCCGCGCGTACAGACTTCGCGATGGAGATCCAGCTCCTCGGTTTCGTGCGCCATGGCGATCTGAAAGCTGACGATTGTCGACACGTCCGACACGGTTGCTTCGCGGTAGTTGATCATGGGCTACTCTTCGCGCCGCGTGACAGTAGCAAAAAACGATACGCATCGCGCGCTGCTGTTGATGATCGCCTCGGCGACGATGTTCGGCGGTATGGCCTTCACCGCGAAGGTTGCCACTGCGCGGTTGAGCGGCCCCGAGGTCGCGGTGTTGCGGATGGGGGCGGGGTTGCTGCCATGCCTGCTCGTTTCGCGCTATCGACGCGCCGCGCTCCACTACAACCGCCTCGGCCTGATTCTGTTGCGCGGTTTTTTCGGCGGACTGGCCGTGATGTTCTATTTCACCGCCATCCAGCACATCAACGTCGGCGTGGCCACGCTGCTCAACTACACCGCTCCGATCTGGAGCGGGCTTTTTTCGATGTTCTTCATCGGCGAGAAATTCAGTTCGCGCGTGCTCATCCCGCTTCCGATCGCGCTGAGCGGTGTTTTTCTCGTCGTCCACGCGCACGCTGCGCCCGGCGACATCCTGGGCTTCGGCCGGTGGGAACTCGTCGGCGCGTTGTCCGCGGTCGCATCCGGCGTGGCTGTCACCGCCATTCGCGCCGCGCGCCGCAGCGAAAACTCGTGGTCCGTCTACGCCAGCTTCTGCCTGATCGGGATGTTCGTCAGCATGCCGCTCGGCATCGCGCAATGGGTGACGCCGAATCGCACCGAGTGGCTCTGGATCGCCGCGACGGCAATCCTGGCGATGGGTGCGCAACTGCTGATGACGTTTAGCCTCCGCTGGGTCGACGCGATGACGGTCGGCGTGATCTCCCAACTCGCAGTGCTCGTCTCGATGACGCTCGGCGTCCTACTTCTCGGCGATCACCTCAGCCTCACCTCGGCCCTCGGCAGCGCGCTGTGCATCGGCGGCGTGGCGGGCGTGACGTTCGTGACCTCGCTATCGAAGCCGGTGATCGCCGCGACGGAGATCGTGCCGGAGTCCTGACTACGGCGTGTCGATCGTCGTTGTCTGGCCTGCGTTGATGACCAGCGCGATGCTCTGCGTGACTTTGCCGTCGCTGCCGAGCAACACCAGCAGGTATGAGCCGGGTGGGAGCGATTCGAACGGTCCATTCGCTCCCGGATGGAGCGGGCCGAAATTTCGTTGCGTGCCGCCGCTGGCGAAGTCGAGGCGCGCCCGTTGCGCGGAGTGGGCGTTGATCAGCAGAGCGCCGGCGCGGACGACCTGGATGGTCACGTCGTTGCCGGGAGTGGTGAAGCTCTGGGTTTTGAAAACGTAGCCGGGCCCGCCGACGGACGCGCTGTACGTCCCGGGCTTCAGCCACGCCCGCCACGTTCCGGATTCCACGCGTGCGAGCTCTCCCCGGAAGGCGCGCGTCGAATCGCTGATCATCACGGTTACATCGACCGGTGCACCGGTCGTTGAATCGGCGACGTGGATCGTGATCGGCGGCACCTGCTCCATCCGCACTTCGACGTCGGGCGTCGAGCCGTTCGCGATCACGACCGGTTGCGACGCGACGGCGTACTGCTCGCGATTCACTTGCAAGTCGTACGTCGCGTCAGGCATTGCCTCGATGGTGAAGCGGCCGTCGGAGTCGGTGCGCGCGGAACCGTTGGCCGGCAGCCGCGAAATCAGCAACACGCGCGCTTCGGCGACCGGCGCGCCGGACCTCGCGTCGACCACGCGGCCGCGAAGCGTGGCGCCGTGAATGTCGATGTCGAACGTGCCGCTCACCGAGGCCGTGTACCTCGTCTGATACTGCGACATGTTCGGGCCATTCACGCGCACCGTGTAGTCGCCGATCGAGAGGCCTGCGGCGGTGTACGTGCCGTCCGGCGAAATCATCGCGTTGACGGACTGGCGGTCGCTGCCTCGCTGCACGCCGGCAGGGCTGAACGACACACTGCCGTACGACACCGGCACGCCGCCCTTCGTCACGCGGCCGCCGACGCTGATGCCTTCCTCGAAATTGATCTCCACCGCCGGCGCGACGCCGTTCTCGACCACGATCGTTTTCGCAGGCGCCATGCGGCGGCGTCCTGCCGTGACCAGGAATGCGTCGACGCGCACCTGTCCGTCGGGCAGCCCGGACAGCGAGAAGTTGCCGCTGGCATCGGTGTACGTTTGATTGCGTGACGTTCCTCCGACCGCTGTCACGACCACCTGCGTGAGTTCCTCGGGAGCAACGCCGGTGACGCGGCCGGTGATGGTTGCGCCGGCGTCGAGCGTCAGCGTGATCGGCCGCGTCTGCGGCAGATCGATGTCACTCGCGGCGCCGCTGACCATTCCTTCCTTCCTCGCCGTGACCTGGTATTTGCCATCGGCGAGCCCCGCCACGACGAACGATCCGTCAGCATCGCTCACGATCATGTTGTCGAACCGTCGCTCGCCCGCACCCGTGGCATTGATGTACGCGCCGGCGACACCGCGGCCCGACCGATCGACGACGCGTCCGCGCAGCTCGTGGCCGGGATCAAGCTCGGCGTCGAGCTGCACGTCTTTCCCGCCCTTCACCGCGACCGGCTTCTGCGCCGTGATGAAGCCCGTTTTGTGAAACTCGATCAGGCGCTCGCCTTCCGCCACGCCGTCGAGTTTGTACACCCCGTCGGCGTCGGTGATGACGCTTCCCCCTTGCGGCCCCAGCTGCAGCGTTCGTTGTGATGCCTGCCGCACCTCGGCGCCGGCGATCGCCACGCCGTGTGACGTGACGTGTCCCGAAATCGTGGTGCCACGATCGAGCTGGATGTCGATCCCGGTCACCGACTTGCCGTCCTCGACGTTGATATCGCCTCGCGATCCGGTCACATAGCCGGTGGCGCGAACCGTGAGGTCGACGGCGCCTGGCGGAACGTTGTCGATCGCGTAACTGCCGTCGTCGGCGTGAATCGTTTTTTCGCCGTGCGGCCCGAAGTCATACGTCCGCTGGCTGCGCGACGGCAACGACATGGCGAAGTCGGTAACCGGCTGCTGCGTAGCGCGGTCGAGCACACGCCCCTCGATGCGAGCGCCCCGAGGAATGGTGATGGTGACGTCTTTGGCGGGAGCGGTGACCGTGACGGGCGGCGAGGAGAGATTGCCGTCGATCGAATGCGCGGTTAGAACGGCAGGGCCGGCGTTAAGGCCGGTGATGGTGAACGTGCCGTCGGAATTCGTGTCTGCGGTGCGCGGCGCAAATATGGTCGCGTCGACGACGGCCGCCGAGACGGGAGTGCCGTCGGGCCGTACGACGCGGCCGCTGACGGAGACGCCGCGATCGACAGTCACGACCACCGATGCCGCGCGCGCGGTGATCAGCTGGTTCGGCAGATGGAACGGCCCGATGTCATCGCCCGAAACTCGCACATCGTGCCGCCCCTCGATCGTCCGTACGGAGACGATCCCGTCGGCGCCGGTGCGGCGGCAATCAGCCTTTGACGAATCGGCGCAGGCCACAGTGGCCGATCGCTGCATCCCCTGATCGCTAAACCTCGAGACGTTGACCTGCGCGTTCGGCACCGGTTGCTTCTGTTTGTCGATGACGCGTACCTGCGCCACGAATCCGTGAGCGAGCGTGATGACGACGTCGTCTTTGACCTCGCCGGCCTTCCAGTTCCGCGCCCCCGAGGAGGCAGCGACGTAATCGCGTTTCGACGCGAGGACTGACGTGGGAAATGGTCCCGACGGAATTACGCGCACCGCGAATTCGCCATTCGCATTCGTCACCGCGCTGTGGCCGCGCGACGTGTTGATACTGTTCGCCGTGACGACTGCGGCGGCAACGGCCTTCCGCTCCTCATCGATGACGCGGCCCTTCGCGCGCGCAAACGCCTGCGCCGCGAACGCGCGCGTGCGCGTGGCCGGCAACGTCACCGGCGCCGACTCGATGGCGAACACGGGATGCACGCCCGCGATCTGATACGCACGCGGAAGGAGCGGTCCGAACGTGAACGCGCCTTTCGCATCGGTCACGGTGGTCATCGATTCATCGTCAGTGGTGGTAGTGATCGTCATCCGCGCGCCGGCGACCGCTCCGCCGCGACCGGTGTCGCGCAGCGTCCCGGCGAACGTGGCGCCGGGCGTGATGCGGATTTCCGGCGCGCCCGTCTTCGGCCGCATCACGATTCCCGCTTCGCTGCCGTGAATGGCGGAAATCGACTGCCAGCGATCCGGCGCGTGCGCGATGGTGAACGCGCCGTCGTCCCCTGACTCCGCGAGCGGCCAACCGTTGATCGAGACGACCGCGTGCGCGACCGGACCGGCGGGATTGGTGACACGTCCGCTCACGGCCACGCCGCGCACCAGTTTCACTTCGAACAAATTCGCCGGATCGCTCCGCGCGATCGCGTAATCGGGATGGAAGACGTACGCGGAGTTACTCCCCGGTGCCGGCACCTCGCCCGCCGCATTCGTTCGCGAAATGTCGGCGCCGGAGACGACGATCGCGTTCGCGACCGGCTTTCCGCCGCTGGTGACGCGCAGCATCTTCGGAGCAGGAGGTTGAAGAAGAATCGCCCCGAGGTCGTCGCCATCGACGGTGGCTAGAGAGATGCGCGGATGTGAGGGAGCGTCGACGACGACATCGACCGCGATGGCGTTCTTCACATCGATCGAAAACGTCCCGTTCTCCGCCGGCTTCACACTCGCAATCGGCTCGCGATCGATCTTCCCGGCCAGAATTCTCGCCCGCATCGCCGCCGAGTTTTCCGGCGCATACGCGCGAATCGTCGCGCCGGCGACCGGCTTCGCCTCGGAATCGATGATCGTCCCGGTAATCGCGGCGTAAAGATTTGTGGAAGCAGTGACGGCGAGAAGGATAGCGAGCTTGCGCATGTCGATTCCGACGAATGATGATCCCAGACGTTTCAGCGAGGTCGAGTTTTACCACTAAGACGATCCGCAGATTACGCAGATGTACACGGAAAAGACGATTCCTCTGCGTACATCTGCGTCATCTGCGGATTAAGCTCTCAGGCATGGACGAGAGCGAAGAACAAACCTTCGAAGCTGATCCTGAAACGGAACGCATGCTTCTCGAGTCGATCGCGCAATCTGATCTACGCCAAACCGTTCCGCTGGAGAAGGTGCTGGACGACCTTCGAAGAAGGGAGTGAGCCCTACTTCTTCCCCTCGTAATCCCTCTCCTTGAAGTACCCGCCGCGCTTCGCGCCGCTTTCCGACACGGTGACGTTGTGTCCGGAGTCCGTCGACGTGCCGGAAGGCATCGCGTGCTCGCTCGCCTGCACAGGCGACGTATCGCCGCCCTGGTGCGGAGCGCTGGTTTCGCTTTCGCGACCTTCATCGAATCCGCCGGTGCGCTCCGGGTTCGGCTTTTGACCTGTCTTTCCTGTGACCCAATCGCGTTGGCTGCCGTAGCTCTGCGGTTCTTTTTTGTCTGTCATGCGGCTCGATCGTGCAAGGGGAGTGCACGGACGCTACACTCCCGCGCATGAAACGTTACGCCCTTGCCGTCGCACTACTTCTTGCCCTTCCTGCCTTTGCCGCCCCGAAGAAAGCGACCGTGCCGATGAAACCGCTCACGCCTGCCGAGCTTCACTCACTTGCGCACGATTACTACGAATGGCAGAAGAAGATGTACCCGGTCAGCGCGAGCGATCAGGGATTTCACGCTGCGGACGACAGGCTCGACGACTTCTCGCCCGCCGCGATCGCGCGCGCCGCCGCGCACGTTCGCACGCTGCTCGATCGTGTCCGCGCCGCCGACGTCACCGGCTGGTCGAAGGACGACGTCATCGACTGGCTGCTTTTCCGTTCGCAGCTGGAGGGCGCCGACTTTCCGGAGCGCGTGTTGAAGCCCGAGGAGACTGATCCGCAGGTCTACGTGGGGGAGGCGAGTAACGCCATCTTCTCGCTGCTGAAAAAAGACTACGCGCCGTCGAAGACGCGCGCACTTGCGGCAACCGCGCGGCTCAAGGCAATGCCGGCGATGATCGAGCAGGCGAAGAAGAATCTCAAGAATCCCGTCCGACTTTTCGCGCAACTGGCCATCGATTCCGCGCGCTCCATCGATCCGCTTTTCTCAACGAGCTTGATGACCATCGCCGGCGATCTTTCCGCCGACGAACGGACCTCGCTCGACGCCGCGCGCGAAGAAGCGATCGACTCGATCCACGGATTCGCCGACTGGCTGGAAAAGCAACTTCCGCAGATGACCGCGTGGAAGCCGATGGGGGAGGCCAACTACAACTACATGCTCCGCCACATCCTCCTTCTGCCGATGGATTCGCGCGACGTCGCGCACCTCGGCGAGGTTGAACTCGGACGCTACCGCGCGCTGGAGGCGATGCTCGCCGATCCGTCGATGGCCGATCCGAATCCGGCGCGCGTGAAGAACATCCCGCCCGATCAGCAGGCCTTCCTGGCCGCGTACGAAAGCCGCGAGCAGGAGATGATCGACTTCCTGCGGACGAAGAACCTCGTCACGATGCCGGCGTATCTCGGTCCGTTTCAAATCCGGCAACTCCCCGAGGCCTTCAAGCCGACCAGTCCCGGGGGATTTATGAATCCGCCGGGCATCTACGACGCCGACAACGGCGGCTTCTACTTCATCCCGACGTACAACCCGCAGAGCAAGAATTTCTACATCCGCGCCGCCATCGAAGATCCCCGGCCGATCCTCGGGCACGAAGGGATTCCGGGACATTTTCTGCAGATCTCGATTGCGAATCACCTCGACAACGAAATCCGCCGCCATCACGGCGAGAGCGTCTTCATCGAAGGATGGGCGCTCTACGGCGAAGAGATGCTCGTGCGCGAAGGCATGTACGCGCCCGACTCCGCTGGCGCCGCGCAGGTGCTGCGCCTTTCGCGATACCGCGCCGCGCGCATCGGCGTCGACGTCAACCTGCACACAGGGCGCTGGTCGTTCGAGCAGGGCGTGAACTACTTCATGGACGGCGGCGGACTCGATAAGGAGGCCGCGGAAGGGGAGGCCGCCGGCGCCGCCTCATCGCCGACGCAGAAGATCAGCTACATCACCGGCAAGTGGCAGATCATGCGCCTCCTCGGCCGCTACCGCGATGCGAAAGGCGCGGACTTCCGCCTCGGTCAGTTTCACGACGACCTGCTCGCCCATGGATCGCTGCCGGTTTCGATCCTGACGTGGATCCTGCTCGACGACGCCGGCGAGATCGAGAAGGCGACGGGATTGAAACTTCACTAGAATCCGCGCCCTCGGAGGAAAACGAAATGCCCGTCATCGAAAAATACGACCCGGGGATGTTCTGCTGGATCGAGCTCGCCACCAACGACGCCGCCGGAGCAAAGTCGTTCTACTCGTCCGTTTTCGGATGGAAGATCAACGACATGCCGATCCCGGACGGCAGCGTCTACACGATGCTGCAGGTGGATGGTCACGACCTCGGCGCGCTGTACGAAAACAAAGCGCATCCGCCGATGTGGAACTCCTACGTGAACGTGGCCAATGTCGATGAGTCTGCACAGCGGGCGCAGGAGAACGGCGCGAACGTCATCGCGCCACCGTTCGACGTGATGGACGTCGGCCGCATGGCCGTCATCGCCGATCCGGCGGGCGCGTCACTTTGCCTCTGGCAGGCGGGTAAAACCATCGGCGCCACGATCCGCGGCGAGTTCAACACGCTCTGCTGGAACGAGCTGATGACGCCCGACATCGAAGGCGCGCGCGAGTTCTACAAAAACCTTTTCGGCTGGAACCTGAAGATCAGTCCCGAGTACACCGAGATCGACCTCGGATCCACCGGCATCGGCGGCATGATGCACATCACCCCCGAAATGCAGGGGATGCCGACGGCCTGGACGCCGTACATCTGCGTCGCCGACGCGGATGGCTGCGTCGAAAAAATCAAATCGAACGGCGGCAAGGTCTACATGGGCCCGCACGAAATCCCGAACACCGGCCGCTTCGCGGTTTGTGGCGATCCGCAGGGCGCGATGTTCAACATCATTCGCCCGAGCGGGATGTAATCGTTTGAAAATTGCAGGGCCGCCAAGCCGGCGGCCCTGCGTTGAGGTTCTACTTCTTCCGCGTGTAGGCGATCTCCATCGTCTTGAACATCTTTCCGTCGGGGCCGGCGCCCCACATTTCCAGCGTGTGGTGATCATCGTCGACGATCGTCACCGTTTCCTTCACGGGCGTCGACTTGCCCGTCATCGGATCATCCATCGTCGAAGTGAAGGTGTAGGACTTGCCGTCGGCGTTGGCGGTGCCGGAGGAGATCATCATCGACGTCGTCATCGTGTCCATCCACGTGCCGACGTACTTTTTCTTGATGTTGTCGTAGCCGGTGAAGCCGACGCCGGTGAACGGCATCCCCATGAAGTTGCCGGTGAAGTGCTGTTCGAGCCAGCGGCCGTCGAGAGCCCAGCTGTTTTCGGACACGCCGCCCCCTCCGACTGGAGGCGCGCCGGGCTGCATCCACATCTTGACCTCGGCGTTGAAGGTGCCGGCCATCGCGCCGAGTTTTTTGTGAGCATCGCCCGGCGTGGCGGCTTTCATCATTGCTTCCATCTCCGCCTGGCTTGGACCGGCGGCCTTCGGCTTCGGATCGTCAGCGAAAGTGAGCGTTGCGGTGAATGCGGCGACCAGAGCCGCGGCCAGAATTCTGCTGCGCATAAGTCTTCTCCTCTTTGAACTTCAATTTTTGGGGAACGAGGAGGAGATTGTAGGCGCGTGCGTGGCCAGCGGTAAGTGGCCAGTAGTCAGCACGAGAGGACTGACCACTGACCACCGAAGTTTTTCTACTTCGTGTAGACCGTGACCTCGGCCGACGAGCCGACTGGGACTTGGTCGGCGGGCGGTCCGCTCCACGAAATTCGCACGGGGACGCGCTGCACGACTTTCACGAAATTGCCCGAGGCGTTGTCGGGCGGCAGGAGGGAGAACGACGCGCCGGTGCCGCCGGACAGGCTCTCGACTTTTCCTTCGAAATCGCGGCGGCCGAGGGCGTCGATGCGGACTGTGGCGCGCTGGCCGGGATGCATGTCAGTCATCTGGGTCTCTTTGAAATTCGCGAGGACGTACGTCGTGCGCGGCACGAGTTGCACGATCGGCATGCCCGCGGTGACGTAGGAACCGGCATGGACGGCGAGCTTCGATGCGATGCCGTCGCGCGGTGCGACGATTTTCGTGTACGACAGGTTGAGTTGCGCGGCGTGCAGCGCGGCCTCGGCACTCGCCACGCGCGCGTGCGCGATTCGCGCCTGCGCCTCTGCGGCGGTGATCTGCGCCTGCACGGGCGCGCTCTGCTGCACACGTCCTTGTGCAGCCTGGACGTTGGCCTGCGCGGCTTGGCGCGCATTTTCGCTCTCGGTCAGACGCGCGTTTGCCTGCGCAAGATCGGCGTCGGCGGATTGGTGCGCGGCACGGGCAGCGTCGACCTGCGCACGCGAGATGTCGCCCTTTCCGCCGAGCTCCTCGGCGCGTTGGAAGTCGAGCCGGGCCTTCTCCGCATTCGCGCGAGCCCGCGTGATCGCGGCGCGCGCCTCGGTGATCGAAGCCGACGACGTATCGACGCTTTCGCGCGTGCTTTGCAGCGCTCCCTGCGCGGATGTCAGCGCGCCGCGTGCGGTTGCGGAGGTCACGGCGGTGCGCGCATCAGCGTCGGCTGCCTGCGCTTGCGCGGTCTGCAGATCGCCGTCGGCTTGGGCCACTTTCACCTGCGCGTCGGATGGATCGAGATCGGCGAGGACTTGTCCCGCGTGGACCGGCTGATTCTCTGCAATGTAGACATTCGTCACCTGCCCCGCGACACGCGCGGCCACCGGAACGATGTCGGCGCTGACCTGCGCGTCGTCCGTCGCTGCCTTGCCGGATGACAGGAACGCGAAGATGCCGTAGCCGATCAGCAGCAGCAGGATGACGCCGCCGAGGATGAGGTAAAGGCGTTTCGCCTTGGAAGGAGCGATGGCCGGCTCGTGCTCGGCGATCTCCGGCATCGCGCCGGCAGGGGATTCAGTCGTCGTCATTTACATCTCCACATGAACATCGATCTTCTCGGCGTGCTCCGGCATCTTCAGAAAAAAGACCAACGGCAGAACGAGGAGGAACAGGATTCCCGAAAGGTAAAAGAGTTTTTCGAACGAGATGACCATGGCCTGCTGACGGAGTCCGCCGTCGATCATTCGCGCGGCGGCCTGGCGCGCGGCGGTGGCGTCCATGCCGCGCGATTGCAGCATGCGCTGGATGCCGGCAATGCGCGCGGCCATCGGCGCTCCGAAGTAGTGCGGCAGCATGTCGCCGCGCGCCTTGGTCGCGAAGCGCGAAAGGAGCGTTGCGAATACGGCCAGTCCGACAGAGCCGCCGGTCTGACGCAGCAGCGAGTTGAGTCCGGTCGCGTCGGAAAGCCGGTGCCGAGGGATGGAACTGAGCGCGATCGTCGTCAGCGGAATGAAGAGGCAACTGAACGCTACGCCTTGAATAACCAGCGCCAGCATCACGTCGTTGCGCGACGTCAACAGCGTGTAATGGCCCATCATCCACGCCGTGTAGGCGAAGAGGACGATGCCGAAGGCGATGACTAAGCGGGGAGAAACTTTGTTGTAGATCCTGCCGATGATCGGCATCACCACCAGCATGCTGAGGCTTCGCGGCATCATCCCGATCCCTGCCTGCGTCGCGGTGAATCCGAGCAGCAGTTGCATGAACAGCGGCAGGAGGAAGGTCACCGCCATCAGCATCGCGAACATGACGGAGCCGATCAGCGTGCCCGAGGTGAAGATCACGTCTTTGAAGAGCGAGAAATCGACTGCCGGCACGCGCGCGCTCAGTTCGCGGATCACCAGCGCCACGAGCGAAACGATGGCCACGAGCATGATCAGTTTGATCTCGCCCGATTGGAACCAGTCGTTGCGATTCCCTTCCTCGAGAACGTATTGCATGGCCCCGAGACCGATGAAGAGCAGCGCGATGCCGCTCCAGTCCATGTTCTTCCGCTGCCGTTCCGCCATCGTGTGCATCGCGGCGCGGACGTCCTCAGGCTCGTGTACGAATCGCGACACCATCAGCAGCGAGATGATGCCGATCGGAACGTTGATGTAGAAAATCCACGGCCACGAATAGTTGTCGACGATGTAGCCGCCGAGCGTCGG
>JAXDIO010000059.1:0-7506 GCA_034663965.1 Thermoanaerobaculia bacterium
TCGAAGGCTTCAAGACCATGGGCTCGGCCGCCGACATGCTCACCGCCGACATCCGCGCCGCGAAAGAACTCGGCTACAACACGCAGGAGTACCTCTGGGTCAAGACCCAGGTCCTGGCCGCGAGCAGCGCCGCGATGATGTCGAAGATGTCCGAGGCCACGAATGCGTCGTTCGACGGTGCGTATACGCAGATGAAGAAGTCGTACGACGAGGCCAAAGACGATCAGACGAAGAAGATGTACAAGGACATGCTCGACAACTACGACAAGCAGCGCGCCGAGATGAAGAAGGATTCCGCCGCGAACATCTCCCCCGCCGTCGCCTACAACCAGCAGCTCATCGCCAAGTACGACGGTGCGCTGAACGCGATCGCCACCGAGATGTCGAAGTGGGAAGACAAGCCGGGCGAGGCCAAGAAGTCGATGGACGAGTTCCAGCAGGGCGTTGACAAAGCGGTGGCCGACGCGAAGAAGAGTCAGTAATTGAAGGGTTGGCTCTGTCAACCCGGAGAGGGTTGGCAGGGCCAGTCGCTGCAGCTTGCGAAAGCACAGACAAGAGTGTCTGTGCCACATTGATCCTGCCTTCTTGCGCGAGTGCTGTGACCGGGAAAGCCAGTGTGGCACAGACACTCTTGGCTGTGCTGGTGAGGCTCGGGACAGCTGAGCAAATCGACCTGCTCGAATCGCGGATAATCCGCCCCCAATGACTACACGCCGTTTCCCCGCCCAACTGGCCTGCTCCCGATGCGACGCAACGTTCCCGATTCGCGAGCTGATGAACCTCTGCCCGAACGACGGTGCGCCGCTGCTCGTTCGTTACGACATCGCCAAATCGCCGGAGTTGCGCGATGAAATCCGCACCCGTCCAGCCACGATGTGGCGGTATCGTGAGTTGCTGCCGGTCGACGTTGAGAGCGAGATCGTCACCCTCGGCGAAGGCATCACGCCGCTGCTGCAATCGAAGAACTTCGACAACGTCTGGTTGAAGGACGAGTCGAAGAATCCGACGCGCTCGTTCAAGTCGCGCGGGATGGCCGCCGCCGTCACGATGGCCAAGCGCCTCGGCGCGCGAAGTCTGGCCGCGCCGACCGCGGGCAACGCCGGCGCGGCGCTCTCCGCGTACGGCGCGCGCGCCGGACTACCAGTGTTTGTGGCCATGCCTCGCGACACGCCGCAATCGATCGTCGATGAATGCCGTGGTTACGGCGCGCAGGTCGAGCTCGTGGCCGGCGTCATCACCGATGCCGGTAAGCGAGTCGCGCAGTACATCGCCGAGAACGGCGGCTTCGATCTGTCGACGCTGAAAGAACCGTATCGCGTCGAAGGCAAAAAGATCATGGGCTACGAACTGCTCGAAGACCTCGGCCGGCTTCCGGACGTAATCCTCTACCCGACCGGCGGCGGCACAGGCCTGATCGGCATGTGGAAGGCCTTCGACGAGATGGAGCGCCTCGGCTGGATCGGTTCCGAACGTCCGCGCATGTTCAGCGTGCAGTCGAGCGGCTGCGCGCCGGTCGTCCGCGCGTTCAACGAAGGACTCGAAACCGCGCCGGAGTGGGAGTCGCCGCAGACAGGCGCGTGGGGACTGCGCGTTCCGCGCGCGATCGGCGACCGCCTGATGCTGCGCGCGCTGCGAGACTCCAACGGCGGCGCAATCGCGGTCGACGAAGCGCAGATCGAAACCGCTGCGCGGGAGTTGCGAACGAGCGAAGGCATCGATGCGGGGCCGGAAGCGGGCGCGGCCTTGCTCGCCCTGCGGACGCTGCGTGCCGAGGGATCGATTCGAAATGATGAGGCCGTTGTGCTTTTCAGCACTGGCGGCAATAAGTATCACTGAGGACGTGAGCACGGTCACCGGTGGAAAACCGGCCGCACGTTACCGTCGCGTCAACGCCCATTGCTTCGCACCGTCTAACCACCACCGAGGATTGAGATGAGAATTCGAATTGCACTACTGCTGTGCGCCTTCGCGGCGTTCGGCGGACACGCATTTGCGCAATGCGCGACAGGCACGGCGCCCGTCCCGCAATCGCCGATCGGAACGAATGTAAATGAAAGCACGCCGATCACGTTCAGCTGGTCGCCATCGCCGACGAGCGGCGTCACCGGATACGACGTCTTCGCCACCACCGGCACTGCGAACGCCACGCTCATCTGCTCCGTCGCTGGCGCGAACGCCAACTCCTGCACCGGTCCCGCGGGCGGCCTCTCCTCGGGTCTTTACAACTGGGCAGTCAAGGCTAATTTCGCCAATTGCACGCTGCTGTCGGCTACCAAGCAGTTCACCGTCAACTGCCCGACGGCCGCGCCAAGCATTCAATCGCCGTCGGATGGTTCGCAGAATGTCTTCACCACCCCGACGCTGACCTGGAGCGCGGTCAGCGGCGCCAATCAATACGACGTCTACTTCGGCGTGGCCGGATCGGGAGCCTGCACCGGCACGAGGCAATTCACAACCTCGAACACCAGCTTCAATCCGGCCACTCTCGCTGCCAATACGAGCTATGAATGGCGCGTCGTCGCGAAGAAAACGGCGGCCAGTACCTGTCCGGTCACGACCAGCGGCTGCGCGACGTTTAAGACCGTCGCCGCTGCGTGCAATCCGCCCGGCTCGTTCAACCTCATCGCGCCGTCCGACAAGAGCACGACCAGTTCGACGCCGACACTGACCTGGTCCGCATCATCCGGTGCCGACAAATATCTCCTCCACATCAGCACGCAGAACCCTCCCGCGCCGACCGCCAGCGATCCGATCGTCAACAGCAACACGACGAGCTTTACGTTCGCTCAGGCACTGCCGGCGGGAACCTACTACTGGTCGGTCGATGCCTATCCGCCGAACTGCACGACCGCGAAGACGTCCAGCAACGTCTTCAGCTTTACGGTCGCCGCGGCTGCAACGTGTCCGACGGCATTGCCGGCGCTTCTGAAGCCGGCGAACAACACCACCGTCGACACGCCGGTCAGCTTTGATTGGTCGGACGTATCCGGCGCGACGTTCTACAAAGTCTTCACTTCAATCAATGGTGCGGCGGCGTCTGTCCTGGCGGTCACGCGCGACTCGCACTACGAAGGCAGCCTCCCTGCCGGATCGTCCGTCGACTGGTGGGTCGAAGCCGGTGCCGACAACTGCAACCCGATCGCCTCGGCGCACTCGCATTTCAACGTCATCAGCGCGGGCGTCTGCCCAAGCAACCCGGAGTCCACAACCCTACTCGCTCCGGCCAACGGCTCGACCGGCTTGACCTCTCCCGTGCGGTTCGAATGGACGTCTGTGCCGGGTGCGACGAACTACGTTGTGTGGGGACTAACGGGCAGCACCACCAGCAGCACTGACCGTTTCGTCCTCGGCAAGTTCGGTGGAACGCACATCACCGTCCCCGTGCCGCAAGGCGGCCTGGCTTGGTATGTCGAAGCGCAGTTCGGAGACTGCCCCACATCAACGTATTCGAAAGTCTTCACGCTCTCGGTGGCCACGCCGTCTGCCTGCAGCAGCAATCCCACGACGCTGCTCTCGCCCGTCAACGGCGCGACCGGTCTGACCTCACCGGTCACATTCCAATGGACCGCCGTAAGCGGTGCGACCGGCTACAAACTCTACCTCGCACAAGGCGACGATTCCGGCGATCTCGCCGGCAGCACGACGTCCACGACGCTGACGACCCTCGTGCCGGGCGGCAGCGTGACGTGGTGGGTCGTGACGACATTCGCCGGCTGCCCCGATGTCGTCTCCGCGAAATCGACATTCATCAGCGGTACGCAGGCAACCTGCGGCGCCACGGCTACGCTCAACTCCCCTGCCGACGGCGCGACCGTAACCTCCCCCGTCACGTTGTCGTGGAACGCAGTTACCGGCGCGAGCGGCTATCGGCTCTGGATCTCCGTCAACGGCAGCTCACCGATTCTGGCCGCGCGCTCATTGACCGCAAGCGCGACGTCGCAGCAACTGCAACTGCCGAGCGGCGCTGACGAGTGGTACGTCGAAACGTTGTTCTCCAACGGCTGCGACTCGACCTTCTCCGCGCATCGGCGCTTCACGGTCTCGGCCGCTGCGAATTGCAATACGCACACGGCGGCGACGCTCAAATCGCCCATCGGAGGCGCGCAGGTTTCGAACCCTGTCACGTTCAACTGGAACAGCTCCGATTCAGCCGCGCTGCAATATCGCGTGTGGATCTCGCTGAACGGCGAGCCATTCACCGACATCGGCGACACCAAAGACACGAAACTGCAGCACGACTTCGGGACCGCTACCGGCAGCGGGCTGTGGTTCGTCGAGACGCTCTTCGAGAATTGTCCCGCCGTCGTCTCGGCAAGAGCAGCGTTCGTGATTCCTTCCGCGGGATGCGCAACAGCAGGTCCGCAGATCGTCTCCCCGCTCGACGGAACGACGGTCAACGCGCCGGTCGCGTTTGTCTGGAGCGCCGTCGCCAACGCCACTGAATATCGCGTGCACTGGACGCTCAACGGCAACGACATGGACGTTCTCAAAACGACCGCCACGTCGATCACGCATCACGTTCCGCCCGGAAATGTCGAATGGCGCGTCGATGCAATCTTCGACGGATGCCCGACTACGCGCTCCACGAAATCGCACTTCACGGTTTTGCCGGCGCAAACCTGCGTGACGGAAGCGCCCGTGCTATTGGCGCCCACGGACGGAGCGGCGAACCTCGACTCGCCGGTCCATTTCGATTGGAACCCGGTCAGCAACGCCGTCGGCTATCTCGTCGTGATCCGCAGCAAAGACGGCTCGCCGACCGCGCTCGCCGAAACGACCACGCGCACAGGCGTCACCAAACCGGTGTCCGAGGGATTGAACGAGTGGTGGGTGGTGGCGTTCTTCAACGGATGTCCGCCGGCGGAATCGAAGCACCAATTCTTCACCGTCACCGAAACGAATTGCGACGACATCCGCCCCATCCTCTTCGCACCCGCCGAGGGCGCCTCGGGGCTCGCCTCACCGGTGCACTTCGAATGGTCACACGTCAAAAACGCCACCGAGTACAAAGTGTGGGCTGCCGTCGATGATGAAGACGAGAGCGTCATCGGCACCACCACAGTCAACAAGTTGACGGTCAGCGTTCCCGGCGGAACGATCCATTGGCACGTCCAGGCATTCTTCCAATCGTGTCCGGCGCTCGACTCCGCAACGAGCACGTTCACCGTTCGCAACGCTCCTCCGCCATGCGCAACACCCTCTCGTCCCGTGGCCACAGCGCCGGCGCAGGTAGCGTCGGGAAGCGTCTACAACGTGCGCTGGAACGCCGTTGCGAACGCGACCAGCTACGAACTGCAGGAATCGACGCTCACCGATTTCTCCACCGCCACTACGCAGGTGGTGAGCGATCTCTCCGCCGCCTTCTCGCACACCGCCGTAACTGCCGCGCAGAAATGGCTCTACCGCGTCCGCGCCATCAGCAGTTGCAACGACGAGCGCGGGCCATACTCGCGCGTCGTCATTGTCACGGTCATCCCCGAGACGCCGCAGAAGCAGACCAGCGTCGAAGCAGGATCGCTGAGCGCTGTCCGCCAGAACATCTTCATCGCCGGCCGCACCCCCGCGGTTCCCTTCACTGCGCGCACGGACAAACCGTGGGCGGCGGTCACGCCGGCGTCCGGTACGCTCGGTCCCGCCGGAGTCACGCTGACGATTGTTTCCGATCCGACCGCGCTCAAACTCGGCACGAACACGGCCACCCTCATCCTCACGATCGGAGCCTCGGGCAAAGTCGGCGCCGAAGACACGACGCCGGTCAGCGTCCCGGTTTCCGTCACCACCGTCACGCCGGTCGCGCCGCAGGGGAAGAACACGCCGCTGCCGAATTCGCTGATCATCCCCGCCGTCGGTCACGCAGCCGGCATTGGCGACTCGCTCTTCGAATCCGACGTGCGCATCGCCAACACCTCGGCGCAGGCGATGAAGTACCAGCTCAACTTCACGCTCACCCACACCGACGCCACGCAGTCAGGCCAGTCGACGACGATCCAGGTCGATCCCGGTGCGACGATGGCCCTCGACGACATCCTGACCAGTTTCTTCGGCACCGGCTCCGACGGCTCGTCCGCGCTGGGCGTCCTGGAAATCCGTCCGCTGACATCGACGCAGAGCAACTTCTCGGGGCCGGTCAGCATCCAGACTGTCGCTTCCAGCCGGACTTACAACACCACGCCCACCGGCACGTTCGGCCAGTACATCCCGGCCATTCCATTCTCGGCATTCATTGGGCAGGCACCGGACGGAGCAGCGAAGACGCTTCTTTCGCTGCAGCAGATCGCGCAGTCGACCGCGTATCGCACGAACTTCGGTATCGTCGAAGGCGCCGGCGAACCGGCCAGCGTTCTCGTGCACATCTTCAACAACGCCGGCGTCGAAGTCGCGCCGGCGATTCCGATTTCGCTGATGCCGGGCGAACACCAGCAGCGCAACCTGCTCGCCGAGAACGGCATCACGCTCACCGACGGCCGTTTCGAAGTCGAAGTCGTTTCCGCCACCGGCAAGGTCACCGCCTACGCCTCGGTCATCGACAATCTCACCAACGATCCGCTGATGGTTTTCCCGGTGCTGAAGGGCGCCGAGTCGGCCACGCGCTACGTGATCCCCGGCGTGGCGGACATTAATAATGGTTTCGCGAGTTGGCGCAGCGACATCCGCTTCTTCAATCCGGCGACGACGTCTGTCACCGCGACACTGACGTACTTCCCGCAGCCCGGCAGCCCCGCCGCCAGCGGCACGAAACAGATCACGATCCCGGCCGGACAGGTGTTCCCGGTCGACAGCGCGCTGCAGCAACTCTTCGCGCTGACGAACACGGGCGGCTCGCTGCTCGTGACGACGCCGTCGAGCTCGAAACTCATCGTCACCGCGCGCACGTACAACCAGACCTCGAACGGAACGTACGGCCAGTTCATCCCCGCCGTGACGCCGGCCGGGTCCGTCGGATTGTCGGACAACCACGTCCTGCAACTTCTCCAGCTCGAATCCTCCGACAAGATGCGCACGAACCTCGGCTTCGTCGAAACGAACGGCAGCCCGGTCACGATCGAGATCAGCGCCATCCCGCCTGATTCGAAGGTCGCGCCAAAAACGCAGATCACTCTCGCGGCAAACCAGTTCCTCCAACTCAACGACGCGCTAAAGAGCTTCGGCCTCGGCACGGTCTACAACGCCCGCGTCACGGTGAAAGTGCTCAGCGGAACGGGCAAGATCACGGCGTACGCATCGGTGATCGACTCCGCAACGCAGGACCCGACGTACGTGCCGTCGCAGTAGACAACGTAGCGCCGGCGGCCCGCCGGCTGGACCGCCGCCGGCTCGGCTGCGAGTGAGAAACGCCAGCGAGCCGCTGGCGGTCCAGCCGACGAGCCGTCGGCGCTACCCCGCTCATCTCCGACGCCCGACTCCCGACCCCCTACTCCCGCGAATCCATATAATGCGCGCCGCATTACTCACGGGAGGTTTTCCTTGGCTGAACAACAGTACGACGTGGTGGTGATCGGCAGCGGT
>JAXDIO010000082.1:0-20285 GCA_034663965.1 Thermoanaerobaculia bacterium
TGCTCATGACCTCCTGCTGACGTCCATCGTCGCACGAAATAGCGCGGGACTAGTCCGGTCGAACTCAAGCTCGAAAGGCTGGCCCAAACCGCCTTTCCCTGCTATAAGATGACGCACTTCCACCACCAACTAGGAGGTCAAGAATTACGTGACGCCACCACTCCGCGTCGAAATCGGCCTTTCGGTCACGGACGCCGACCCTGTCTACATCGACTCGCAAACACGGCTGCTGCGGCTGGACATGGCCGACCAGGGATTCGACCCCCTTCGCCCCCCTGCACCCGCGCCACCCGGCGCCCGAGGAACCGGAGAACTTCTGGGCACGATCCAACTCCTCATGATTCCTACGCTCGGCCCTAAGCTCCTTGACCTTCTTCAGGTCTGGCTCGCAAACCGCCGGCACAGCACGATCAAACTCAAAGTGAATAACGGCACGCGAGGCGTGGAGCTGGAGTTCGACCCGGCAACAACGACATGGCAGGACATCGACAAACTCCTCGCTTCCACTACGAACGATCTCATCGAGCGCTAGTCGGGTTGAAAACACCACCATGGGCCGCAGACTCGCGCTCCTTATCGGCACCCTGACATTCGAAGACCCCAAGCTCCGGCGTCTGCAAAAGCCTGCCGCTGATGTCGCCAGCCTCGCCGGCGTCCTGCGCGATCCACTCATCGGTGGCTTCGACGACGTGCAGACAACTATCGATCCTAGCGTCGCAACAGCGAGGCGTGCGGTCGCTGCACTCTTTGCGCAAAAAGCGGCTGATGACCTTGTCCTGCTCTATTTCGCAGGCCATGGTATTAAAGACGAATATGCTCAACTGTACCTGGCCACAACCGACACCGAAAGCGAACTTCTGAGTGCGACTACACTCGCCGCCGACTTTGTGACGCGCGAAATGGACCGAAGCCGCAGCCGCAAGCAAATTCTTATCCTCGACTGCTGCTTTAGCGGCGCATTCGCCGGCACCCGCGCCCCTGCGACAGTCGGCGCAGCACACGCATTTGCCACCGACGCCGCGGGCCGGGTCATCCTCACGGCAAGCGACGCGTTTCAATATGCGTGGGAAAACGAAACGACTGTGTCGCCGGTGAACTCCCTCTTCACGCACTATCTAGTAGACGGCTTACTGACGGGCAAGGCGGACACGAACAATGACGGGATCATTACCGCGGACGAATGGTACGACTATGTGTACACGAACGTCAGGGCCGCCACACCTAAACAAACTCCACAACGAACGGTATATGCGGGCGCCGGGTCTCTCCTCGTCGCCCGCAACCCTCAACCTAGCCTTTCGCTCCCTGATGAGGTTACGAGCGCGTTGAAAAGCCCGCTCCCCTACGTGCGCGAGGGCGTCGCTCACGAATTGGCGCGCCTCTTGGTGGGTTCACACCTCGGCCTGCGAGCGGCAGCACGTGATGCGCTTCAGCAACTAACGACCGACATGGACTCACGCGTACGCAACCTTGCCAGTACCAAACTCGCATCACGCACTCTAAACCGGAGACCGGCCACGAGCGAACCACGTGAGGCCACGACGGCGCCAAGTGCGTCGGCAACGCCCTTCGCTCAGCCCATCACAGAGACAACCACTACGGACTTCGATAAAGGCCTATTCATTTTCGTCGTCTTAGAGTTCGCTTTATTCGTCGAGGCCGCGTTTCTGCTAGTCAGTGCCGCGAACAAGTCCGGCATGGCACGAAACCATCCAGGAATTACGCCGCTGGCAATTGCTATTATGCTACTCGCTACTACAGCTCTCGTTAGGTGGCGAGGATACCGACGGCATCGCGAGCGCCGTAACCTTGTGATCGTCGTTTTCCTCGTATTGACCCTACTTGTCGGCGTTGCTCCGATCGTGTACGTGAATCTGCGCGGCGACGCCCTGCTAGGTCGCACGACCAACCCAATTACCGCATTTCCGGCGCCAATTCCTTCGAAAACAATAACCGCCGCAAAGACGATCCCTGAGAGACACATAAAGACAAGCACCGAGACGATCGGTGTGACTCACACCGCGCCCATTAAGCCGCCGCCAACAGACAAAGCATCAGCGGGAACGCGCGTCCGGCTTTCCGCGATCAACGGCCGGATCCTCGACTTAGCAAATCAATCGAAAGCATGGACTCCGCTCAGCCATTCGTCCTTCGTTGTAGAAAATCAGAAAGAGAAGCGTGCCACTCTGTTGGTTTTCTGGGCAACGTGGTGTACACCCTGCGTAGCGCAGCTTCCTCTTCTCGATCAACTACGTGAGCAGCATGCGTCAGGAGTGACAGTTGTCGGGCTGATTGACGAGATCGACTCCGCCGTAGACCGCAAACGCATCGACGAGGTACTAAAGCCTTACTCCTTCCGGATGAATTACATCATACAAGACCCTTCGATAGGCCGTCAGATCTTCGGCCAACCCGACTTACCGCTTCCGGCATTTGCACTGTTCGACACGAATGGCGAACTGATTTTTTCACATATTGGGAGCCTCACTGATCAAAAAACTGCTGAAGCACTGCGCGCAATACTAGAGACGATTGCTGCCAAGCAGAAAAAGCACTAAAGAGCAGGTTCGAGAGGGGGATGGGAAGGGTAGGAGCTCACAAGCCACTTGCTAACCCCGAGAATTGAGCCGATGCGATGGCGGCGTGATAGTCGCAACCATTGGGAGGCAGAAGAAGGCCCGGCCTCACGTCAACGAGATCGAGAAGAGTCTGGCTTGGATCGCGACTCCTCGGCTACACGAAACTCTTCGGCATCGTCCACGTAGTTCGCAACACTCAAACGAACGGTGAAGGAGAGCGCGAAGTTTTATGCCGAGGTAGTGGCGACGGGGGGCGGGACTCTCTCTAGCCCGGGCTGCACGGTCAGACTGCGTTTGTCAAGCCGGCCGCGGCACCAAGAGCCCTTTGGCGGGCGTCGAACGAGGCAAGCTCTTTCAGGCGAAGCGCTTTCGCTGTAGCCACATGAAGAATGTCGAGACTGCGCGTCCCGGTGACCACAGCGTGCTGTCCGCTCAAACGTGAGGCCAGGCGAAACACAATCGGCCACTCCACCGTGGTTCGCACAAGCCGCCCGGCACGCAAGTCGGCGTCGAGATTCGCGGTTGCGGCTGTCGCCTCTTCCTGCGTGAGAACTTCGCGAAAGACGCCCAGCCGAAGGGCGTTCCGGACTTCCAGATCGTGCAGGGCCGTAAATACCAGCGGCAAGTCGTGTTCGCTCAGATAGGCTCTGGCCAGCGGCGTGTTCACATCGACGATGTAGCAAGACACGAGGAAACTGCTGTCGACGTAGACGCCCATCCGTTCAGGAGGTCTCTTCACCGCGTTCGAGCAGAACGAGGTTCGGCAGCACACGATCGCCCACGATGCGCCTGCCACGCACCTCGACATCGGGCCAGGTCACCGGCGTTCTGCCCTCTCGTGAAGGCCGCGCTTCACTGGACTGCTCTTCCAACAGAAGGATCTCCCGAAGAAGACGTTGGCGCTCCCGAGCGGGAAGCGCTTTGACATGCTTCAGGAGCTGCGAAGGGCTCATGTCGTCATGGTAGCTGGTTCTGCAATTTACAGGGGACGGTTTCACGCGGAGGGCGCGGAGAGGCGGAGAGAACCAGAGACTTTCCCCGCCTCTCCGCGTTCTCCGCGTGAACCGTTCCCTGTAAAGTTCGCGCCGCATGATCGTTCACCTCATTGACGGCACGTACGAGCTGTTCCGACACTTCTTCGGCATCCGGCGGTTTCGGAAGGATGATCCGCCGTTTGGGGCGGTGGCGGGAGTGCTGGGAACGGTCGTGCAGATGATCGAGGGCGGGGCGACGCATATCGGCGTGGCGACGGATCACGTCATCGAGTCGTTTCGCAACGATCTGTGGCCGGGGTACAAGACCGGGGCGGGGATCGATCACGCGCTGTGGCGGCAGTTTCATCCGCTCGAGGAGGCGCTCGTGGCGATGGGCGTGGCGACGTGGCCGATGGTCGAGTTGGAAGCGGACGATGCGCTCGCATCGGCAGCGTTTCTGGCGGCCGCGGATCCCGAGGTCGAGAAGGTCTGCATCTGGACGCCGGACAAAGATCTCGCGCAGTGCGTTGTTAACGATCGAGTAGTCCAGGTCGATCGCAAGTCCGGACAAATCCGCGATGATGCCGGCGTCCGCGCGAAATTCGGAGTCGCTCCGGAGCGGATTCCCGACTACCTCGCGCTGGTCGGCGATGCGGCGGACGGCTATCCCGGCATTCCGCGCATCGGAGCGAAGACGGCGGCGACTCTGATCGCGCGCCACGGCGCCATCGAAGACTTTCCCGACAACGTCCTCGGCGAAAAACGTGAGCTCGCGCTGCTCTTCAAAGATCTGGCGACGCTGCGGACGAATGCGCCACTGTTTGATGACGTCGATGAACTGCGCTGGCGGAAACCGTCGAAATCGTTCGCAGTGGTCGCGGAAAAAATCGGCGATCCGCGGCTGGCGATCCGAATCGAGAAATTGCTGAAAGGATGACTGGCATGCTCGCACACCGAATCACACCGATCCTGAACGTCTCCAACATCGTCGAGAGCTTCGCCTGGTTCGAGCGCCTCGGCTGGAAGAAGGGATGGGATTGGGGCGATCCGCCCACTTTTGGCGGAGTCTGTTCCGGCACTTGCGAGATCTTCCTCTGCCAGGACGCGCAGGGTGGCCGCGGCAAGAGCGATCTCGCGACTACGTCGGACGAGGGCGAGTCGGCAGACAAGGGCGTGTGGATGTCGATCTGGGTCGATGACGTCGATGCGATCCATCGCCACTGCGTCGAACAGGGCATCGAGATCACCTGGCCGCCGACCGACGAGCCGTGGGGCGTGCGCGAGATGCACGTGCGCCATCCGGATGGACACGTGTTCCGGATCAGTCAGGGGCTGGAGGGAGAAGAGTAGGCGAGCCGTCGATCGGTTGGTTTCTGCTGCACCCCGGTAGGGAAATCCCCCGCGCAGGCACCCCTTAAGAAAGGAGTGCCCTCCTGCTAGACGCGGATACGGTTGCTATCGTAGTGCACGGAGTGGGAGACCACTCCGAATCGAAGATCCTTTCAGACGCGGCGGCTGGATTTCGCGCGCTCGCCGCGGATGGCGGACAGGCGAAGGAGATCACGCTGCACGACTTTCCCCATCCCAGCGGCGAAAGCAGGGATCAGACGACGCTTCAGCTCGAGGCCGGCGGCCGAAAACACGTCGTCATTCCGGTGATCTGGAGCGACTTGTCCCTTCGAGCGACACACACCGCGCTCCTCGTCGGCATCGATCCGATGCGCGTGCTGACCAATGCGACTATGCCGCTCATGCGCCTTTGCGCGGACGCCGTGCGCTGCATTCGGTTCGCCGCGGGAGTGTGGTGGAAGGCGGCCATGACCCTCACCGCGACGGCCATCTTCGTACTCTTAGCCGGACTCGGTACCGCGGTTCTGTATGTCGTGTCGCACCTTCCGTTCTGGATCGGCGTCGCGGGGACGGCGAATTGGAGGTGGTATTCGCCGTTACTTCTGTTTTCCTCCGCCAGCGCGCTCACTTGGGCAGTACGGCGATTTCTTCCCCTGTTCGATTTTGCCGCCGACGTGGTGACGTACTTCGGTCGGCCGAGGGGGCGCGCCGAGATTCAGAACACCCTCGCCGGAATCATTGATGAGGCGGCGGCGCGCGCACCCCACGCGCGGATTCTCGTCGTCGGTCATAGCCTCGGAAGCGTGCTGGTCGCGCACGCGGTTCTCGAGGCGAAGGAAGCGGCCGGCCGGATGATCGTGCTGACGCTCGGCTCGCCGTTGCGTCTCCTCAGCCGCATCTTCGCGCGGCAGATCCACACGCCGGACCAGTTGCTGGCCGCATATTCCGAAACCGGCACAGTGCTCTTTTGGGCGAATCTCTGGCGCGACCGAGACGTGATCGGCCGGGAGTTGAAACCGGCCGCCTCCGATCGATTCGCGGAAACATCGATCGGCGACGGTGTTCATTGGGACATGTGGCACGACCGCCGAGTCTGGAAGTCCGTCGACGAGCTTCTCAGCGTCTCTCCGTTCGCGTCGTTGCAGGCAGCGTGGCGTGAACGAGAAGAGATGCTCAGCGCCGATGAAGCGATGGAGGCGTTGAGGAGATGGAAAACCTTCAGCTTCTTCTTCTGGCTGTTTCCGCCGGGATTCGGGGTCACCGTCGTTTTGACGTATCGGACCGGCTTCGACGAAAAAGGGTCCATGAAGCTGCCGCTTTCGGTTCTGCTGCCGTACCTCGCGCTCAATGGCCTGATACTCATCCTGCTGGCGATGATCGCCACTCGCGCCCTCAATGCCAATCAGGTCCAAGGTCTCACCCGGCGCGAGATCCTCGGTGCGGTCCGACGAGGAACGACGTTCTGCAGCAACTGTCTCGTCGGCATCGGCTTGGCGAGTGCCGGGTGCATGTTTCTGCTGTCCCCGTATATCTAATCGTGCCGGTGGCTAGCTGGTACGCCTGCTCCGGGGTAGGGATCAGCTAGTAAACGAACACTCCTAGACAATGAACGAGTGGATCCCGCTATTCGCCGCCTTAGTTTGGCCCCCGTTCGCAGCGATCCTACTGATATGGGGCCGATCCGCCGTCGGAAGTCTCATCGAAGCGGCGGCCGATCGCATTCGAAAGGGAGCGTCCGTCGAAGTCGGTCCTTCGGGGCTGAAACTCGGACAAGGGCAATCGACCACAGCAGCACCGCAGGTCGAGGCAGACACACGAAAAAAGGATGACCTGCCTCACGATATCTACTTGAGAGCCGGATCGCAAAGTTACTGACCGTGCGTCCGGTTTCGCATTTCAGACGGCTGCTTGGGGCGAGTTCAACATGACAGCGGACGTCCACTTTAAAACTTCCCGTCCAATACTTACCGTCGAGAGGTACATCAGCTTCCTGGTGCCGCCGACAGCGTGACGCGTGCCTTTTTTTTAATTGTTTCCCGCCGCCAGAATCGCCATCGCGATGTTGCCCAACGAATGGATCGCCCCCACGCCTCCTCGCGCGATCGCTTCGCGAGGCATGCCGAAGACGGCGCAGGTGGCTTCGTCCTGGGCGATCGTGGCGGCGCCGGCGGCGTGCATTTCGTGGAGGCCGGTCGCGCCGTCGTTGCCCATGCCGGTGAGGATCACGCCGACGGCGTTCGGGCCGGCGGACTGCGCGACCGAACGGAAGAGGACGTCGACGCTCGGCTTGTGCAGCGAAACGAGCGGACCGTCGTTGAGGCGGACGCGGTACTCGGCACCATCGCGGACGACCGGCACGTGCCGGTTGCCGGGAGCGATGAGAGCGCGTCCGTCGACGATGCGGTCGCCGTCCGCGGCTTCTCTGACCGACACACGGCAGGTCTGATTCAGCCGCTGCGCGAATGCGGCGGTGAAGACTTCCGGCATATGTTGCACGATGACCATTCCAGGCGCATCGACCGGCATCGCCTCGAGGATTTCGCGCAGCGCCTCGGTACCGCCGGTGCTTGCGCCGATGGCAATGACCTTGCGCGCAGTCCGCATCAACGTCGGGCGCGCGTGCGGCAGGATGACGTCGGGTGAATGCCGCTTCTCGATTCGCAAACGCCGCCGCGTTCGCGCCGTCGCGGCGGCGCGGATGACGTCGATGAACATCTCCGTCGATTCGTTCAGAAAGTCATAGAGCGCGATGCGCGGCTTGGCCACGATCTCCACCGCTCCCTCTTCGAGTGCACGAAGCGCCGTCTCCGTTCCGCGTCCCGCCAGCGCCGAGCAGATCACCACCGGCAGCGGATCATCGGCCATCAACTTGCGAAGGAACGTCAGGCCGTCCATGCGCGGCATCTCGATGTCGAGCAGCATCACGTCCGGCCGCGACTCGCGCATCTTCACTTGCGCGATGAGCGGATCGGCGGCGACGCGTACTTCGATGTCGGGCGCGCGGCGGCAGATGGCGATCATGGCCTGGCGCATGACGGCCGAATCGTCGACGACGAGGAGTTTGAGCATGCTAGCTGCCGGAGCGGCGATAAACGGTCGGCCCGGCATGCTCCATCCCGAATGAGGTGGCGGCCAGGCTCTCGGAGTGGCGGAGAAAAAGAAGGCCTGACCCCGACAGGTGCCGCACGAGGCGCTGGATCACGCGCTCTTTCGACTCGCGGTTGAAGTAGATCAGGACGTTGCGGCAGAAGAGGAGATCGAAGGTTTCGCGGATTCCGTAGCCGGCATCGTTGAGGTTGATGCGGCGGAACGTGATCATCGACTGCAGCGAAGGATGCGCGCGCATCCTCCCCTCTTCGCTGCGAACGCCGCGCAGCATGTACGCCTTGCGCAGGCGCTCGGGGATGTCGTTGCTGCGCTCGACCGGCCAGACGCCGTCGCGCGCGGCGGCGAGCACGCGTGTGGAGAGATCGGACGCGAGAATCTCCACCGACCAGCCGTAAGCCGCCGGGAAGTGCGAGGCCAGCAGCATCGCCAGCGTGTACGGCTCCTCGCCGGTCGAGCAGGCCGCGCTCCAGGCGCGGATCCGTTTTGGGATCCGGCCGGCGTCGCCGAGTTCGCGCCATCGCGGCAGCACCGACCGCTCGATAAATTCGAACTGCTGCGGCTCGCGGAAAAAGCGCGTCTCGTTCGTGGAGATGCAATCGAGCATCGCCGTGCGTTCGACGCCGTCCGCTGCGACGTGCTCGTAGTACGCGGTGAAATCGCGGCAACCCAACGCGCGCACGCGGCGCCCGAGGCGGCCGCTGACGAGCGCCTTCTTGGCCTCGGACAAATGAATCCCCGCCTCGCGATAGATGAGCTGCTGCAGCATGCGGAACTCGCGATCGGACAGCGGGCGGATGGCGTTCGCGTTGTGCATGGCTACTCCACGACGACCGCGAGGTTCTCGATCATGTCCTCGGGCACGATCGTCGAGCCGGCGGCGACGATTTCGTCCGAGGAAAAGATGCGATCGATATCGAGCAGCAGGACGAACTTGCTGTTGCTGCTGGCCATGCCGAGAAGGCAGTCGATATGCACGCGCGGGCCGAATGCCGGCGCGGGCTGGATCTGCTCCGCGCCGAAATCGACGACCTGGTGTACCGAGTCGGCCATCACGCCCATGATCAACGTCTCGTCGCCGGCGCGCAGCTCGACGATGACGATGCACGTGCGGCGCGTGATCTCCGTGGCGGGCAACCCGAACTTGATGGCCAGGTCGATGACCGGAACGACGGTGCCGCGAAGATTGTGCACTCCGCGGATCCACGGCGGCGTGCCGGGCACGCGCGTCACCGCGCCGCATTCGATGATGTCGGTGACTTGGAGGATGCTGATGGCGTACTCCTCGCCGGCTAGAAAAAATGTGAGGTACTGATCGTTTGCTTGCATGGCCTCTCCTAGAAATGCGTGTAGTCGACGAACGCGGCGGGCGCGGCGGTTCGTGCGGCGGCAGGTAGTTGATGCACCGGACGGAATGGAGTGACGGTGGCGCGCGGTGGTGCAACCGAATCGGAAGTCTTGAAGTACGCGATCGTCTGTTGCAGCGCCTCGGCCTGCGAGGACATCTCCTCCGCAGTCGATGACAGCTCTTCCGATGCCGAGGCATTGCGCTGCGTGACCTGATCGACGAGCGTCATGGCGCGATTGATCTGCGAAACGCCGCCTGACTGCTCGATTGATGCAGCAGTGACTTCGCGAACGAGATCGGCGGTCTTGCGGATGGTGGGAACGAGCTCGGTGAGCAGACGGCCGGAGCGTTGCGCGACGTCGACGCTGGACGATGCGAGCTCGCCGATGTCTTTCGCCGCGAACTGGCTGCGCTCGGCGAGCTTGCGCACCTCGGTGGCCACGACGGCGAAGCCGCGGCCATGCTCGCCGGCACGCGCCGCTTCGATGGCGGCGTTGAGCGCGAGAAGGTTCGTCTGGTACGCGATCTCCTCGATGATCGAAATCTTCTGGGCGATCTTCGTCATCGCCTCGACTGACTGGTTCACGGCCTGCGCGCTTTCGTCAGCGTCGGCGGTGCCCTTCACCGCCATCTGCTCCATCTGACCGCTGTTCTCGGCGTTCTGGGTGATGGAGGCGCTCATCTCCTGCAGGCTCGACGTCGTTTCCTCGACCGAGGAAGCCTGCTCGCTGGCAGAAATCTGCGACGAGGCGACGGTGAGCGATGCGGCACCGCTGCGGACTTCGCCGATGATCTCGGTGAGCCGTTCGATCATGTTGGCAAGCGCGGAGCCGAGGGCGTCGCGCTGCGAGCGCGGCGTGACGCGGACGCGAAGGTCGCCGGAAGCGATGCCAGTAGCGGCGGCAACCATCTCGTTGTTCGAGGCGATCATCCGTTTCATGGCGCCGAGGAGCATCCCCGTTTCATCGCGGCCTGACTGTTGGATTTCGAAATCGGACTCCCCTTCCGCCAGCTTCTCGGCGATGGAAACGACCTCCAGGATCGGACGGGTGATGCTGCGCGTAACGGTGATGGTCATCAACAGAACGATGAGGATGCCGGAGATGAAGACGGCCCACATGGTCCTGCGGGTGCGCGCCGCGGAATCGAGGACGACCTTCTCTTTGGAGTTCATACGCTCGATGTTTTTCGCAGCGAATTCTTCGAGCGCCGAATCCATGCGGCGGATATCGTCCTTGAACGGCACCATCGCCGCGTTTGCGTCCGCGGGAGACTTGATGGTCTTTTCCGAAATCTGCTGTAGGACTGACTGGAAACCGATTGTGTACGTGGAGAGATCGGCGCGAATGGCACGCACAAGCTCCTTATCGGCCGGAAGCGTAGTCACCTGTTCCAGCGTGTTGAGGTGCATATCCAGCTCCGCGTGTTCCTTGCTCCACTTGTCCGCATAGTCAGCCGATTTCCGCTGCTCGCCGATATTGAGAAACGAATCCTTCTCAAAGCGTCTGAGCTGCAGACCGTTGACCTGCGCCTGCGATGCTTCCTGCATCAGCTTTGCGTCGTAATGAAGGATCCCGTAGGTGGTTTGTACCGTCTGTGAAAGGCCCCAGAATCCGGTCAATCCGGCTACGGCCACCAGCACAATGCTGACGCCGAAAGCCAGCGTCAGTCTCTTTCCGATTTTCAGATTGTTGAACATGATCTTTCCTTCGGCTGCAATTAGAGTTTGTAATGGACCGTGAGATCGAAAACGATGGGGACCGGCTCGCCGTTCTGTCTGGCCGGTTCGAATTGCCATTGCTTCAGCGCTTCGAGCGCTACGAAGGAGAGCGTTGGAGCCGGGAGGGCATGAACGATTCGCGGAAGCGTTGGCTGGCCGTTCTTATCGATGACGATCTGAACCACCAGATCGCCGCCAATACCGAACCGTGATGCGCCCGGTGGAAACTTGGGCACGACCTGCTTGACGATCCGCGCAGGAGTGACCCGACCGCTGGGCGCCCCATCGGAACTCGTAAATGGGTGTCTCTTGAGAAATTCACCAGGCGCGCCGAAGGTAGAAAGATCACTCTTGGCTACGCCGGGCGAGATCTCCTGGGCGATGTACCAATACCAAAGCGCTTCGTTGATTTTTCCGAGGCCGGCGTTTGCGAGCGCCTTGTGCGTCAGAGCGGTCGCGAGCATCGTATCGTCGGCTCCGCCGGCACTGAGACGGTCGACCATCGCGGAAAGAATCTCGTCGGCGACTTTCAGGGAATTGGCGTAATTGCCGGAGCGAAGCGTGGCAGCGCTCTGATTGACTACTGCCTGCCAATTGCCGGACGGTCCGGCCGAGGCAGTACCGATAAATGCTGATAAGAGCAGCGCGAGCGCCATTGTGCGGCAGTGATTTGACATGGAGGTCTCCTGACTCGTCGCTCGGACGAGTATTTGTAGTGAATGTGTGGTGAGTTACGGCTGCTTTACGAAGGGATGCTCAAAACTGAGGTAGAGGAAGACCGACTTCCCGCCGCCGTGATTTGTGATTGGAAACGCGAGGCCGGGAACGATCTGCAGTTTGCTGGGAAAGTCATACGACCAGCGGATGCCGGGACTCACAGTAGCTTGTGAATCGTGGCCGCTGCGGTCCCCCGAGGTTCGCGACCAGAGCGTCTCGACGAGGACGTTGAAACGGTGATTGGCCAGCCAGACAAAGCTGTTGCCGGCGGTGAGGTTGTGGGTATGCGTCTTCGGCGTGAACGTCGCGCTGAGATTCCAGTGCGCGATCAGCGACGGCGTAAGCACCGTGCTCGCGGGCAGCATCACCTGCACGCCGGTGCCGCCGCTGCCGAGACCGCGTCGTTCGTTGCCGGTGGGCAGAAGAATCGTGAGCCGCGGCGAGACGGCGATGCGCGCATCGGCGTCGCCGAGCAACTGATAGCGATAGTTCAGCGCGACGTCGCCGATTCCCCGGTCACCGTCAACCTGCGCCATCGGCAGCGTGTAGCTGAGCTGATGTTTGATGCCCGGCGCCGGCCATTCCTGCGTGAACGTGTACAGCCAGTCGCCGCCGCGAGTGGCGCGCGAAAAGGTCTGGATGTGCTGCACGACGCCGGGATCCTGGTTGTAGGCCTCTTCGATGAGAAAGCTGTTGTCCTGGATCTGCGACTCCGCCTCGGGCGGCGGCGTCTGCGCGAAAACGATCGGCGCCGCGAGAAGTAACGCGGAGAGAATCACCATCGTCCGCTTCCGCTTGCGCGGCAGAGGACGGCGGAAAAGGCGGCGAACGAAGTTCAGCAGCATGCGCATCAGAAGCTCCCAAAGTCCGCGTAGTGTCCGCGGCCGTTGCCGGGGACGTGGAACGCGGGCTGCGCAATAGTCTTCGAAACGGGCGCCGATTTCACCGGCAATTGTTCGTGGCCGGTGCGGAAAAATTCGACGAGACTCTGCAGCCCGTCCGCCTGCGCGGCCATCTCCTCGGCGGTTGCCGCGAGCTCTTCGGATGCCGAGGCATTACGCTGCGTGACCTGATCGACCTGAGACAGCGAGCGATTGATCTGCGCGACGCCCGTGGCCTGCTCGTTCGACGCGGCGGCCACTTCCTGGACGAGACCGGCGGTCATGCGGATGGCAGGAACCAATTCGGCCAGCAACGTGCCGGAGCGATCGGCGCCGACGACGCTGCTGAACGCCAGCGCGCGGATTTCGCGCGACGACGCCTGGCTGCGCTCGGCGAGCTTGCGCACCGTCCCTCACGATCGCGGACGCGCGCCTGAACTCTGCCCGCGGCGTCGACGATCACCGCCTCGACCTGCGGAGTCTTCGCCTGGCTGTCGAGGATCTTGTCGATCTGAGCACGGTCGATGTTCCAGACGGGCAGCGCTAGCCCCGCGGCAAGCTCCTCGGCCTGCGCCGCCACACCAAGCCGCAGCCGTTCTTCCTCGCGCCGATGACCGGAGACGTAGCTGATCGTGGCCAGGATTCCAAACAAGAGCGTCGTCACCGTCACGAGCGTTGCGGCAACGATCACGGCGACGGAGAGTTTTCGGCGAGCCATCACTTCCACGTTTGAGGATCGAACCACAACCGCTTGTCGGCGAACGGCGTCTCCGCGCCGAGGAACGGATTGGCGATTCGGAAAATGCGGCGATCCTTCAACCGCAGCCGTTCGATTTTCTGCCGATGGTAACTATCGAAGATCCGGTCATATGTGCCATCGGTGATCATCATCCGCATCCCCTCCTCGGCACGCGCCGCGAGCCGCCGCCCTTCCTGCGTCTTCGGAAACCAGAAGTACATCGGCAGCGGGTAGTAGAGAACGATGCTGTCTTCGATAACCAGCGGCAGCGATTCCTTTCGCTTGCCATACTCGTCAAGCACCTCGGTGGCCGCAACGCAGAAACACATCGAAGCGTCTGTTGACGGCATCTCGAACAAGCCGTCGTAACTGGAACCTGTGACGACGCGAAATCCGTTCGCTTTGAGAATGTCGACATCGATCCATCCGAGCCCGAGGCCGTAGGTGAATCGCCGAAGGTCATCGATCGAGTGAACGGCTACGAACCGCTGCTGCTCGTCGCGGCGAATCAGAAAGATGCAGTATCCGCCGAGATTCTTGTCGACCGGAATGCGAATCGGGATGAGGTGCTGCTCGAAATCGGGCGTGGTACTGAGGTACATCACAGTCAGCTTGCCGGTAGCGTTCTTCAACTCGAACGCCTGCCGCCGCTCCGTCATGAACCCCGACGGCACCATGCGATACGCGCCCCACTTCGGCGTGGTGCGCTCAAGAGCCGTCCGCAAAATCTCCCAGTGATACAGATAACGAACGTCGAGCGACGACTCCGGCGCATGGTAGATGTACGTCATCACCTGCGCGCGCGACGCGGCAGCGAACGAAACCAGTAGCAATGCGAGGAGAAACGCCGACCGACGCGTTCCCATTGGGGTATTGGACCACTAATGGGAGGCGTTGCGCGGCGCCCCGACGAATCAGTTCACAGCGTCGAGAAAGCGATACAGCGCATTGACCGTAGTCGCGGCCGCCGCGCGCGCTTCTTCGCATTTTTCCGGCGTGTCGCAGAGGGTTTCGAGAAGTTCGCGCGCGGTCTGGGAGTGGAGAACGTCGGCTTCCATGTGCACCGAAAAGAACGAGATGTCGCGCGGCTCGGTGATGCCGTACCAGGCGGCGAGGCCGTCGATCTTGGTTTTCGAAACCGCCGGGATCTGCGACTCGTACGCGTAGAGCGCGGCCAGACCTTCGTGCAGCTTCTCGCTGCGGGCGAGATTGCGCATCGTTGCGATGAGGTCCGACGTCGCAGCGCTCGGCGTCGTCGATTTCGCGTCGGAGCGATCGACGCCGAGGGCGTCGCAGAATCGGAGCCAGAGCTCGGGATGATTTTCGGTGCCGCGCTCTTCCTCGATCAGATTCTCGAGCAAATACTGGCGGATGGCGATGTCGTCGGTGTGCGCGTGCATCGCGCTCAGAAATGTCGGAAACGCGAGCGTGTACGGGTAGTACTGCCGCGAATACTCTTCGAGTTCGCCGCGCGTCAGCTCGCCCGCATTCCAGCGCTGATAAAACGGATGATTGAGCATGTGACGCTGGCTGATTTCGCCGTCGAGAATTTCGATCACACCGGTCATGACTACCTCCAATTCGCGAGGAGGGAGATTACCATCAGAGGCCGCGGCAACTCACTGATTTCGTTGGCCAAAGCGGTAAGCTAATGCGCGTGAAGCCAAGCGTCTACATCGAGACGAGCGTGATCAGCTATCTCGTCGGATGGCTGAATCGAAACGATCTGCAGGTTGCGGCGCACCAGGAACTGACCCGCCGTTGGTGGACATCACGGCGAGGCGACTTTGATTTGTTTGCTTCCGCCGCGGTCGTCGACGAGGCGAGAGAAGGAGAGCCGTCCTTAGCGGCGGAACGACTCGGTTTTCTTGAAGGTGTTGCGCTCCTGCGCGTGACCGACGGTGCGCATGCCCTGAAAGCTGAGTTGCTACGCCGCTCAGACTTACCGCCGAAAGCCGAAACAGATCCCTTGCACATCGGAATCGCTACAGTTCATGGGATGGATTTCCTGGCGACTTGGAACTGCAAGCACATCGCAAACGCTGTTACATTACCGCTCGTCTACGAGACATGCCGGGAGAGTGGTTACGAACCGCCGCTGATCTGCACGCCTTATGAGTTACTTGGGGAATCCTATGAATGACTTCAGAGATCCGCTCGTCGAAGAGATCCACGAAACGCGGACGAAACTTCTGCAGCGGTATGGCGGATCGGAGGGCTACGCGCACCATCTGCGCGAAGTGGAGTCAGAACTTGCCGACCGTCTGGTGACGCGAGAACCACGGCCGCCGATCAAAACGCGACGGAAAGTTTCGTAAGCGAACACGATCACACGGTCCGGAGCCGGCCGCCTCCGGCACCTTTCTGGCGATACATCGCTTCATCCGCTTCGCGCAGCGCGGCCTCGGCGTCCCCATCAACCGGAACGGTGGCGTGGCCGACGGAGAATTTGATGGGAGGTCCGTCGCTGCGCTCGAACTTCAGCCGCTCCCGCACGCTCTCGACGCGGGCGAGGATCTGCTCTGAGTCGGCCGAGGGCGCGATGACGACGAACTCGTCGCCGGCGTAGCGGATGACGTGATCGTCGGGACGGAAGCTTGCTTGGAGCACGCGCGCGAAACGCTTCAGACAGTCATCGCCGGTCTGATGGCCGTAACGGTCGTTGATGCCCTTGAAGTCATTAAGATCGAAGAAGAGGATCGTCGCGCCGGTGCGAAAGACGCTGCGCAGAACGTCGGGAAGGGCGCGGCGATTGGCGAGACCTGTGAGCGGATCGCGATCGACCAATTCCTGCAGCACTTCCTGCGCAGCGAGTAGATCGACGTTCGACTGCGTCAGCTCCTGCTGAATGGTGCGATAGAGAATGAGGACGCATCCGAGTGCGATCACCCACTCCGCGCCGGTGTCGAACGACGAGTACGACGCCAGGAAGATGCCGATCGCCGATTCCGAGACGAAATGCTGCGGGAAAAGATGCGCGCCGTGTGCGAGCGTTTCAACGATCGCGAGGATGGTGCGGATTGACAAGCCCGCTGTCAGCCACCCGGCGCCGGGTGTACGCGTGACGAGAAGAAGGAGAGCGCCGAAGCCGAGGATCAGTCCGATGACGGCGGATTGCGCGGTCCCGAGTTTGTCAATTTTGTCGAAGGTGAATGCGGCGAAGGTCGAATACGCGATCACGGCGATGATCACTGCGCGGCGCACGGCCAGTCCCGGCCGGCGGCGGGCGAAGTTCCACGTTCCGGCAACCAGCAGGATCGAGAAGATCGTCTTCGACAACGTGTAGCCGAAGACCGTGGCCATGAAGGCGATTCGCGATTTCGGCTGCGCGAACCAGAAGGTGATCGTGACGAAAAGCGCAGCGAGGTTCCAGAGCCACGCCTGAATCCACGGCCGCATTTCGACGCGGCGAACCGATCGCGCCAGAACGACGAAGAAGACGGCGATCATCAGCTCCGAGGTGATCTGTGCCGTGGTACTCCAGCGCCAGAGTAAGAGTTCCATGCGTCAGCCTCGGTGCGCGGCGATGACGGCAAGGAGTGCGACCAAGCCGGGCAAGGCCTGCATCCACAGAATCGAACGCTTGGCGGTGAACCCGCCGAAGATGCCGGCCACGATCACGCATCCGAGAAAGAACAGCTTGATCGGATACGCGCCGTCTCCGCCCCAGACGCCCCACAACAGACCGGCCGCGAGGAAGCCGTTGTAGAGGCCTTGGTTCGCGGCGAGTCCGGCGGAAGCTTTCGCGATTTCTGGCGAGAGACGGAAGGTGCGCAAACCGAACGGCTTGGTCCAGAGGAACATCTCCAGGATCAGAAAGCCGAGGTGCAGCACGGCCACGATGACGACGGCGACGTCTGCAAGCATGCGCATGAAGCGAGAATTGTAGCCGGAGTCAGCCGTGCACCTTTTCCCACGCGGCAACAGAACCGGGAACAACGACGAAAAACGGATGCGGCAGCGGGTCAGTGATTTTCGCGAACCGCCGATGGCGCACGGGATCGCGATCGCGCAGCTTCGCGAGCAGATGCTGCCATTCGAATCGGAGTTGTCCGTCGGAGACGTCGATCGGCGGCACGGATTTCACCCGAGGCAACTTCGATCGATCGAAGTTGTAGCCGCGGACTTCCGCTTCGTCTGCGACGTGGTGGAGATAGCTAGCGATTGCGCCGTTGCGATCGCGAAACCGTTCGAGCTGCGGATGGTTCCTGTAGCCGCGCGTCTGACCGGCGAGCACCGCCTGCGCGAGCAGTCCTTCGCGCCAGAGCGCTACGAGTCCTTTGGCGTCGAGGTATTGCGGATGGAGCGACCAGAGGCGCATGCATTCAGGCGCGGCGCAGCAGGTGATCGAGCGAGTATCGATCGCTATCCCGCGGCATCAGGAAGACGAAGAGGACGAGCGCGAGTCGCGGGATGACGTGCTCGTGCAACGCGTAGAGCGGCTGATCGAGAAGATGGCCAAACGTGACGGTTGCCAGCACGAATCCGAGAGCGACCAGCGCGTAGCGCGTTTTCAATCCGAGGATGACGAGAGCGCCGGCGATGAGCTCGACGAACGGAATCGCATAGCCGACCGCCCACAGCGACCAGACCGGCAGAAACGTGTGCTGGAACGGGAGGAAGAATCGCTGCACGTGACCGGCGGGACCGAGCACGAAGACTTTCCAGACACCGGCCATGAAGAAGATCAGGCCGAGCACGAGCCGGGCGAAAAGAACGGCCCAACTCCTGGCGGAGGCATCGCTCATCGGAAGATGAAGAATACCGCGCCGAGAAGGCAAAGCCCCGCCCACAGAAAATTCAGGTTCACCGGCTGCCGCATGTAGAAGACGGCGAACGGCACGAACACCGACAGCGTCACGACCTCCTGCACGATCTTCAATTGCGCCAGCGAGAGCTGGTGATACCCGATGCGATTGGCCGGCACCTGCAGCAGATACTCAAAGAGCGCAATCCCCCAGCTGGCGAATGCCGCCACGTACCACGGACGTGACGACAAATTGCGCAGATGGGCATACCAGGCGAACGTCATGAAGACGTTCGAGGCAATGAGAAGACAGACGGTGACGAGGATGGTGCGCATCGATGGGGATGGTAACGCGAGCGCACGCGTGCATGCAGCTTCGCCACACCGAGGGAGATCGGCGGCGGGAAATCACTACGCGAGGAAGAATCAGCCGACGGGAACGCTGATTTTTGCTTCGTCCAGTATCCGGACGACAGCATTCTTCAGACGCGTGAAGAATGAATCGTCGGATCGGCTGCCGCTCGGTGTTGCATACACAGGCGCAGAAGCCGCGGTGAGTACGGAAATAGCAAGAACATAGACTCGGATCGTTTTACGCATAAACCCTCCTCGTGCCGGTCAAAACCGGAGTGATGGAGGGCGCCCTCACAAGTAAGAGTGACGCGAGAAACGCTTTCCTGAGTTTTTTTTTACTGGAGCTGAGAAAATTCTTGGTTGGGGTGTGTCGGCAGGCGCTCCAGATAGGTACGAATGTGACGGACTTCATCCGCGGTCGCGGTTCCCGAGCTCACGGCTTCGCTGAGATACGCCAATGCTTTACGAGCGCTGCGCGTCATCCCTTCGGAAGCGAATGTGACGGCAACGGAGCGGCACAGCGCTGGTACACGGTCGGACTGGCCGGAGGCGAGGAGGCCTGCAGCCAGGTCCAGCGTAGCGAGCGAAGCGTCGTTACCGAGGTCGAATCGTTTCAATCGGTCGAGCGAGCGCTCGAGCTCCGGCAGACCGTTCTCGTAGTCTCCGCTTTCAACCTTCATCGCTGACCACGCCCAAAGGGTACGCGCGCACTCCGTCGGAATCTCGAGATCCGTGAATACGGAGACGGCCTCGGCGTAGTACTTGTCAGCCTTGTCGTAAAGATGCAGGTGTGTGTAGCAGGCAGCGGCGTTCGATAGCGAGCCGGCCAGGATCCACATCTCGCGCGCGGCACGAGCAGCCTCGATGACCGATTCGAAGATCGGCACCGCCTCGCGGTCGCGATCGACGCAGTAGTAGCCGAAGCCTTCGACCAACCGAGCGGCGAGATAGCGTCGCTTGTCGCCGTACAACAGGAATTGCGATGCCGACTCGCGCGCAAGGCGTACGGTGTCATCGAAGCGCTCTGTTTCTGCGCAAACTGTCGCGCGCACGTACTGAACGATGGCCAGATCGAACGGCTCCACATGGTCGTCCGATTCGAATGCCTCCTCGGCGCGGTCGAGGGCCTCGTCGGCTTCTTTAAAGCGGCCGAGGTAGCGCAGCGCGTTCGCGCGCTCTTTCCATGCCGTGCCGAGGTACCAAGCCGACTGCGCCTGCAAACTCGGCGAGAGTCTTTCAGCGATGGTCAGCGCCGTGTCGGCGAGGACGAGGCCGAACTGCGGCTGGCGCTCGTGCATGCCGTTTGCGACTTTCGAGAGCAGCCGGATCACGGCCAACGTGTAGAAGCGCGGATCATCGTCGATGCGCGCGGCGCGGAAGCGGATCGCGGAATCGACCAGCGGCATCACCAGCTCGCGCGCATGGGCGTCGTCGGCGGCGATGGCTCTGGCCTGATCGAGAAGCGCCGGCGGCGCCTCTCGGCGGATCGTCATCGACTCCGACATTTCCCACGGCAGCGGATCGTGAAGGGCAGTGTCAAACGCTTCGATGACGTCGAGGGTGTTGCGGCAGTCGCCGCATACGGCCACGTGTTGCTCGACCCTTTCGCGGTCATCGATGGCTTCGGGGCGTAATGCGTAGGCAGACAGCTCGTCTTCGGTGTAGTGACTCATGATCGTGAACGGGTGATGGAGCTGTAGATCTGGCGCGCGCGTTTGCGGCACGACGACAACAGTTGCCATATGTATGCAGGAGACGTGTCAAGCTCCTG
>JAXDIO010000105.1:0-4698 GCA_034663965.1 Thermoanaerobaculia bacterium
GACATCATGCTGGAGCGGCAGAAGAACCTGCGCTTCAGGGAAGTCCTGACCGATGTACGCGAGAAATTGAAGTCCGGCATTGCGCTTTCCGACGCCTTCGCCGCGTACGGCGATTCCTTCCCGCCGATCTACTCCACCTCACTTCGCGCGGGGGAGCGCTCGGGCGACCTCGAAGGCGTCCTGCGCCGCTTCCTTCGCTATCAGAAGATCATCGTCAACCTGCGCAAGCGCGTCATCGGCGCGATGATTTATCCGAGCGTCCTGATCGTCCTGTCGATCGGCATGGTCTTCATCATGCTGATCAAGGTCATCCCGAAATTCGCCGAGTTCTATCAAGGCTTCGGCGCCGAATTGCCGTGGTTCACGACCTTCATGATCGGCGTCTCGAGGACGTTGAATACGAACCTCCCCATCCTCGCCATCGTTCTCGTCGGCGGATACCTCTTGTTCCGGCGATGGACGAAGGGCAGCGGACGGGTAGCGTGGGACAGATTCAAACTCAAGCTCCCGCTGGCCGGCGGCATCCTGCACCGCTTCGCGATCATGCAGTTCACGCAATCGCTCGGGACGCTGCTCGCGGGCGGCACGCCGATGGTTCCGGCTATCGAGATCGCCTCGCAGTCGGTGACCAACCACTCCATTTCCGGGAAAATCTTCGGCATCGTGCAGAACGTGCGCGAGGGAGAGCCGCTGTGGCGCTCGCTTGAAAACACCGGAGCGATGAGCGACTTGGCCGTCGAGATGATCAAGGTCGGCGAATCGACCGGTGCGCTGACGGAAATGCTCGGAAATGTCAGCGAGTTCTACGACGAGGAAATCGAATCGCGGTTGACGCGCATGGTATCGGCCATCGAGCCGATGATCCTCGTCTTCATGGGCAGCGTCATCGCCATCCTGCTCTACGCCTTCTATCTCCCGCTGTTCCAGCTCAGCAACGTCGCGCAGCAATAAGAGACCATCATGGCCGCCGATCCACGCACGCTTCTCTACAAGAACGCCGATCCCACCGGTGAAGCCGCGCGTGCGCAGCGGCTGGCCGAGCAATACGGCTTCGAGTTCGTCAACCTCGAACACTTCCAGGTCGATCACCAGCTCTTCAAAGACGTTCCGCTGGAACTGATGATTCGTTACCAGTTTCTCCCGGAGAAGCGCGAAAACGGCCACATCGCGGTCGTCGTCGGCGATCCCACAGACGTCCTCAAGCTCGACGAACTGGAGCTCCTCCTCGGCGCGCCGCTGAAGGTGAAAGTGGCCTCGGCCGCCGCCATTCGCGACAAGCTGCAAAAGTCCGAGTCAACCCAACGCGTTCTCGATGAAGCGACCGAAGGCTTCCGCATGACCCTCGTCGGCGAAGACGAGGAAGGCGAAGAGACGCTGACGATCGATTCGATCACGCAGCAGGAATCGTCGCCGATCATCAAGCTGGTCGACTCGATCGTCTTCAACGCCATTCAGCGCCGCGCCTCGGACATTCACATCGAGACCCGCGACAACGAAGTCGTCGTCAAGTACCGCATCGACGGCGTCCTCTACGAAGCGCTCGAACCGATCGATAAGCGCCACCACAGCACCATCATTTCGCGCATCAAGGTCATGTCGGAGCTCGACATCGCCGAGAAGCGCGTGCCGCAGGACGGCCGTTTCAAACTCCGCATCACCGGCCGCACCATCGACTTCCGCGTCTCCATCGTCCCGACGGCGCACGGTGAGGATTCGGTCATCCGCATCCTGGACAAGGAGTCGATGAACTCCGACTTCAAGAGTCTGCGTCTCGACGTCCTCGGCTTCGACGAGGAGATGCTGCTCAAGTTCCGCAAGTTCATCAAAGAGCCGTACGGAATGGTGCTCGTCACCGGTCCGACCGGCTCCGGCAAAACGACGACGCTCTACGCGGCACTCTCCGAGATTCAGACCTCGGAAGACAAGATCATCACCATCGAGGATCCGGTCGAGTACCAGCTCCGCGGAATCACCCAGATTCCGGTGAACGAAAAGAAGGGGCTCACCTTCGCCCGCGGACTGCGCGCCATCCTCCGCCACGATCCCGACAAGGTCATGGTCGGCGAGATCCGCGACGAAGAGACGGCCGCCATCGCCGTGCAGTCGGCCCTCACCGGCCACCTCGTCTTCACCACCGTTCATGCCAACAACGTCGTCGACGTTCTCGGCCGCTTCCTGAACATGAAAGTCGATCTCTACAACTTCGTCTCGGCGCTCAACTGCGTCCTGGCGCAGCGGCTGGTGCGGAAGATCTGCGACTCCTGCCGGCACGAGGTCGAATATCCCGACTCCTTCATCATCGAGTCGGGGCTCGACCCGAAGGACTACCGCGGCACAAAATTCGCGGAAGGCACCGGCTGCATCGATTGCAACGGCACAGGCTTCCACGGCCGCGCCGCGATCTCGGAACTTCTCGACCTTTCCGACCGTATCCGAACCATGATTCTCGACCGCCGTCCAGCCTCGGAAATCAAGAAGGCTGCAAAAGAAGAGGGAATGATGTTTCTCCGCGAATCGGCGCTCCGGAAAGTGATGAACGGACAGACCACGTTGCGCGAAATCAACAAGGTCACCTTCGTGGAGTGATATGGCGCGTTCTTTCCCACCTGATGTCGTCGTGCTGGATAGCGACTCCCTCGTCCACGCCCGTGTAGGCCGCGGACGGAAAGAGATGCAGATCCTGCAGGCGAAAAGCTATCCGCTCCGCGACGACATCTTCGCGCCCGGCGTGGTCACGCCCGAGCTGCGCAACGAAGCGCTGCTGGCCGAAACGATCCGCCGCATGAAGCTCGAAACGGGCCGGTGGGACAAGGTCTCGCTGCTCCTGCCCGACTCCTGGTTCCGGATGAACATCATCGAGCTGCAGACGTTGCCGGAGCGCGCCAGCGAAGCCGCGGAAGTGATCCGCTGGAGCCTGCGCCGCACGATGCCGGTCGATCCGTCGGAGTTGCGACTGTCGTACGAAGTGCTCAGCCGCACGCCGCCGCGAATTCTCGCGGTCAGCGCCGTCGACGCAACCATCAGCGCGATCGAGCGGTTGTTCGAAGCCGCCGGCATCGAGGTCATCCTCATCGAGCCGGCTGGCCTCAACGTCTGGAACGCGATCACGGCTCGCGAAGCCGCCACCACGCGCGACCGCATCTTCTTCTACATCCGCGACCACGACTTCACCACGGCCGTCTTCCGAGGAGCGCAGCCGCTCTTCATCCGCTCGCGCAATCTCAACGGCGAACGGACGCTTCAGCAGGAGATCCGGCTCTCCGCGACCTATCTTCGCGACACCTTTCAGACCACGTCGATCGAAAAGTGCTACGTGGTCGGCAACGGCATCAATGGCGAAGTCACCGGTACGATCGGAAGCGAGTTCTCCGCGCCCGTCGTGAAAATCACGCTGCGCGACGTGGCCGAACAGGCGCCGGGCGACGTGGGTGCCTACGAAGCGGAGCTGACCGCCGCCACGGGAGTATTCACAGGGTGAAGCCGATCCATCTCAACCTCGCGTCGCGGCCCTTCCGCGATTACCGCCCCGTCTACGCGGCGGTGGTCATCATGGCGCTGCTGACCGCGTTTCTCGCGCTCAACAACGTCGACACGTTTCTGCGCTACCGCACCGAAACGAAGACGACGCGCGCGAACATCGCCAAACTCGAACAGCAGATCGCCGACGAACAACGCCGCACGGAGAGTTTCGCGCAGCGCCTTCGCAGCGTTGACCTCAAGCTCCTTGCGTCGCAGACCGAGTTCGCCAACGCGCAGCTCGCCGAGCGCGCCTTCTCCTGGAGTGAACTACTCGACCGCCTCGAACGAGTGCTGCCGACCGACGTACGGCTCCTGTCGGTCGCGCCGTCGTTCGAAAAAGACGGCCTGGTGCACCTCTCGATGACGTGCATCGCCAAGACCGGCGACGGTCTTACCGCCACGATCAACCGTTTCAACGGTGACCAGCACTTCGCCAACGCCTTCCCGGCCAGCGAAACCGTGAACGGCACCGAATACCACTTCACGCTCGGCGTCGACTATCGTCCGTCGATCGCACGGAGGGTCGAATGATCTGGCGTGAGAAGCGCGTGCTGCTGATCGTTCTCGGCCTGCTGCTGCTGGCGAACGCCATCTTTTTCTTCACCTACCGCGTGCAGTACGTCAGCCGTTTGCAGGACCTCGCCACGCGTCAGGAGCAGGCCGAGGCCCAGCTCGATCAGGCGCGCAATGCGCGCGTTACCGCCGAACAGCAGCTCGCCGCCTACAAGAAAGTTCAGGCGGATCTTCAGATGCTCTACAACGAGCGCTGGTCGACACCGATGCAGCGTCTGACCGCGTTGATCGATGAGGTCAAACGGCTTGCCGCGGCCAGCCATCTGCAGCCACCGTCGTATTCGTTCACGAATAGCGAATCGAAACAGGTCTCGACCGCGCCGTCGACGAAGGGATCGACCGGCACCAACACCGTGGGCATTGCATTCACGGTTCAGGGAACGTATGAACAGGTGCGGCGGCTGATCAATCTGCTCGAATTGTCCGATCAGTTCGTGATCATCGACAGCATCAGCCTCGGCGCGAACGGATCGGCAACCGACAAGGTCCTGACGCTCAATATTCGACTCAAAACCTTGTTCAAGGACGTGCGCACGACCGCGCCGGCCGCGAACAGACAGTTGTGATGGACTGGATGAACTGGAAAACCTGGACCGTCGTCGGCGT
>JAXDIO010000117.1:0-2858 GCA_034663965.1 Thermoanaerobaculia bacterium
CGGAGTTCACGTTCGCCGACACTCCATATCGCCTTGTCTTCCGCGAGCGTCAGTTCGCGATCGAACGGCTTCCGCGGCACGACATGCATGGATCCGATCGCGAGCAGAGTCTTGCGGTTCCAATCGCCGCGTCGTCGCGGCGGCGTGACAGTGACGCGAGCCGCCAGCGAGACACAGCCGAGCGACGTCTCGTTTTCCACTTTGGCAGTCGCGATTTCAACACCGGTCGCCAGGACGCGATAGGTGCGGCCGGGACGGTAGTAGCGCGCCGCAAACTCTTTGGCCTCTTTCTGCTTACGCTCCTCCAGCGGCGGGTTGGCGAACGTCACAGTCCAACAGCCAGCGCATGATCCGGGCGTCTTCGTCACCATCGCCACGGGCTCGATCGCCAAGGCAGTTTCTGCGCCTGAGTCGTCCGTAATCGCGAAGAGAACCTGCGGCTGAGGAGTCGAGATCGCGGCGGCGGCCAACAGCGCGGCGGCGAGACGAAGCACTACTTAACTCTCGTCAGTACGCGCGTCCCCACGCGCACCAACGCGTTCTCGCGATCGATGCCATGGCGTTTGTCGAGGACGGACTGGCGGATGACGCGCATCATCGAATCGAATTGATCTTCGACGCGGTCGATCGCTTCGCGCGCGTCTTCGATGGCGCGCTGCATGTTGAGGATCACCTCTACGCCGGCGAGGTTCACGCCGAGGTCGCGGGTGAGGGCCAGGATCATCTCCAGCTTGCGGATCTCGTCTTCGCCGTAAAGCCGCGTGTTGCCCTGCGTGCGGGCCGGCTTGATCAACCCTTCGCGCTCGTATAAGCGGAGAGTCTGCGGATGGATGTTGTACCGCTCGGCGATCACCGAGATCATCACGTAGCCATCGGATCTGCGGCGGGACATGGTTCGTTCCTGGTGAAAAAAAAAGAGGGCGGCTCGCGCCGCCCTCCAATCATCAATTACTTGTGCTCATCCACAACTTCCGCGTCGATCACATCGTCAGCTTTGCCGTTGCCGCCGGCTGACGCGTTCGCGTCGCTGCCTGCTCCTGCTTCGGCTCCACCGCCCGCGGCGTTCGCGCCGGCGTTCTGGTACATCACTTCGGCCAGTTTGTGCGACGCGGTGGTCAGCGCCTCGGTGGCCTTCTTGATGTTGTCCGCGCCGCCCTGCTCCATCGCTTTGCGTGCATCGGAAATCGCGGTCTCGAGGTTGCTGACGTCGGATCCCGAGATCTTGTCGCGGTTCTCGTTCAGCATCTTCTCGACCTGATACACGAGCGAATCGAGCTGGTTCTTCGCTTCGATCTCCTCGCGCCGCGCTTTGTCCTCCGCGGCATGCGACTCGGCGTCGCGCACAAGCTTCTCGACCTCGTCCTTCGACAAACCGGAGGTGCTGGTGATGGTGATCTTCTGCTCCTTACCGGTGCCGAGGTCCTTCGCCGACACGTTCATGATGCCGTTCGCATCGATGTCGAAGGTGACTTCGATCTGCGGCATGCCGCGCGGCGCAGGCGGAAGTCCGATCAGGTGGAAGACCCCGAGGAGCTTGTTGTCGCGCGCGAAATCGCGCTCGCCCTGCAGGACCTTGATCTCGACCGAGGTCTGATTGTCCGCGGCGGTCGAAAACGTCTCCGACTTCCGCGTGGGGATGGTCGTGTTGCGCTCGATCAGCTTCGTCATCACGCCGCCCAGCGTCTCGATGCCGAGGGAGAGGGGAGTGACGTCGAGGAGCAGAACGTCTTTGACTTCGCCGCCGAGAACGCCGCCCTGAACGGCCGCGCCGACTGCTACGACTTCATCAGGGTTGACGCCTTTGTGCGGCTCTTTGCCGAAGAAGTCCTGGACCATCTTCTGAACCATCGGGATGCGCGTGGAGCCGCCGACGAGGACGACTTCATCGATCGTCTTCGGATCGACACCCGCGTCGGTAAGGGCCTGCTTCAACGGTCCCATCGTCTTCTGCACGATGTCGCCGATGAGCTGCTCGAACTTGGCGCGCGTGAGCGACATGTTCAGATGCTTCGGGCCGGACTGGTCGGCGGTGATGAACGGCAGATTGATGTCGGTCGACGCCGTCGACGACAGCTCGATCTTCGCCTTCTCAGCCGCTTCCCGCAGGCGCTGCAAGGCCATCTTGTCTTTCGACAGATCGATGCCCTGATCCTTGCGGTACTCCTCGATGATCCAGTCGATGAGGCGCTGGTCGATGTTGTCGCCGCCGAGGTGCGTGTCGCCGTTGGTCGACTTCACTTCCACGACGCCGTCGCCGACTTCGAGGACGGAGATGTCGAACGTGCCGCCGCCGAAGTCATACACGGCGATGGTTTCGTTGGCCTTTTTGTCGAGACCGTACGCGAGCGCGGCCGCTGTCGGCTCGTTGACGAGGCGCTCGACCTTGAGGCCGGCGATCTCGCCCGCGTCCTTCGTGGCCTGGCGCTGCGAATCGTTGAAGTAGGCCGGAACGGTGATGACCGCGCGGTCGACTTTCTCGCCGAGGTAGTCTTCGGCGGCCTGCTTCAGCTTCTGCAGGATCATCGCGGAAAGCTCGGGCGGCGAGTAAAGCTTGCCATCCACTTCCACGCGCACGTCGCCGTTCGAGGCGCGGGTCACCTTGTAGGGGACCATCTTCATCTCTTCGTTGACTTCTTCGTACTTGCGCCCCATGAAGCGCTTGATCGAGAAGATTGTGTTCTCAGGATTCGTCACGGCCTGTCGTTTGGCGACCTGGCCAACGAGGCGTTCGCCGTTGCGGGCGAAACCGACTACCGAGGGGGTGATGCGGCTTCCTTCGGCGTTGACGATCACTTTGGGCTCATTGCCTTCCATGACCGCCACGACGGAGTTGGTCGTGCCGAGGTCGATGCCGATAA
>JAXDIO010000145.1:0-4074 GCA_034663965.1 Thermoanaerobaculia bacterium
AGCCATCTGTGACTCTCCTTTCACCCAATTCGTGGATTGCTTCGCGGCAGAACGCCGCGAGATTCATTGCTGGTTCGAGAGCTGAGCGTTTAGCACTCAAGCGTCACGAGTGCTAAACAATATGCGGACGGCATTATTCTGTCAAGCGTCAGGGATTCGCGCGGCGTTCAGTGGCGTGCGGCGCGATGACGGGGCGGGACCTGCGCATCGTCGTTGACGATCGTGCAGATCGCGGGCGAGGCGGAGAAGGTGGCGTTGTCGGCGCCGGTGATGACCACTTTGAAGGTCTCGTTCTCTTCGAAGACGACGTCGCCGACGATGGAGACCGTGAACGTCTTCACCGTTTCGCCGGGCTGGAACGTGAGCTCGCCACTGGCCGGGAGGTAGTCGGAGCCGGCGGTGGCGGTGACGTCCTGCGTCTGGAAACGGACGCGCGTCAACGTCGCCGACGAAATGCTCAACCGTACCGTGAATGTGGCCGAGCTCAGTCCGGCGTTCCCTTCGTTGACGCTGACGTTGTCGATGCTGGCTGATGGAATCGGCGGACCGCCATGGTCGTCGTCGGCGATCGTGCCGGTGGCGGTGCCGCGATCGATGGTGGCGTTGACGGGATTTGAAAGTTGGACGGAAAACGTCTCATCGGCTTCCGCCAGCGTGTCGCCGATGATCGGAACGTTGAAGGTCTTCAGTGTCTCGCCGGCGAGGAAAGTCAATGTCCCTTGCGTCGCGAGGAAGTCGATGCCGGCGTTGGCCGTAATTCCGACGACCAGGTAGTCGACCGTGGCGGTCACGATCGCATTGGCCGGCTGGAGGTGAACGGTGAAGGTAGCGGGCAAGGTGCCCGCGTTTCCTTCGACGGCGAGGACGTCATCGATCGTCAGCCTGGCGCCGGAGGGGAAGGTCGACGTGTTGTTGTCGGATCGCGGATCGGCGGTCGCGCTCGAAACGGTCGCGGTGTTCGTCACCTGCGCGAAGGTATCGACCGCGAGCTCGAAACCGGCGCTGAAGCTTTTCCCTTCGACGCCGGGGAAGATGGCGATCGTGCAGGAGATGGTGCCGCTGCCGCCGGGCGCCGGCGTCGTGCAGTTGAATTGCGGCCCCGAGGTCTGCGTCCAACTCGCGAAGGTACTGCCGGATGGAACGGTATCGGTGAGCGTGACGCTGGTTGCGTCGTTCGGGCCGTTGTTGGCGACGGTGACGATGAAGGCGTCTCCGCCGCCGGTCGTGGCCACGGAGACGTCGGCCGATGCCGGTTGCGAGGTCACACTCGTCGAACGGCTGCCGCTGTTGTTGGCGGAGCTCGGATCGGTTTCATCGGCGGAGATCGTGGCCGTATTCGTCAGCACCGTCCCGGCGCTGACGCCGTTGTTGATGCGGAACGTGAAGAGGAACGTTGGTTGATCGCTGGATGAGCGCAACTCCAGACTCGCGGCCGTGCAGGTAATCGTTCCGCTCGTACCTACGGCCGGCGTGGTGCAGGTGAAGGCAGCGATCGGGTCGGAAACCGTGGCCGAGACGAAGGTGGTGTTGGCGGGGACGTTGTCGGTGAGCTGCACGTGGTGCGCGGTCGACGGCCCTTTGTTGGATGCGACGACCTGGAAGCTGAACGTCGAGCCCGACGCGGCGCTGGTCGAGCCGAGCACCGAATCGATGGAAAGGTCGGCGGACGCGCTCGATGTCGCGACGATGCCCGTGATGGCCGTGCTCGAGTTGTTGGAGGTGTCGGGATCGGACGTGCCCGAGGTGATCGTGGCCGTGTTGCTGATCTGGCCCGAGGGCGCGCCCGGCGACGTCTTCACGGAGATGGTGAAACTGGTCTCGGCCTCGTCTTCCAACGCCGCAGCGGTGCAACTGACGGTGCCGGTAGTTCCGACGGATGGCGTGGTGCAGTTGAAGAGCGTCGTCGATGCGTTGAGCGCGACGAACGTCGTGCCGGCGGGCAGCGTGTCGGTGACGGTGACATTGTTCGCCGACGACGGGCCGCTGTTGATCACAAAGACCGAGTAGTCGATCGTGTCTCCCGCGGTCACGGACTCGGGCGCGCTTTTGGAGACGAGCAGATCGGCGCTCTGCGCACTGGCGCCGGTCGCAACGAGCGCTGCCACGAACGCAAAAAGAATGCTGTGGCAAGGGCGCATGGTGCGTAACTCTAAGTTGCCGGTTCGGGCTTGACTGTACCGAACATCACACCGGCCGGCTGTTCCTCGGCGACCGGCTGGAGCGCTGCGAATTCGTCGCCTATTGCATCACTGGTCGCGTCGGTATCCGGTCCGCCCGTGTGCGGCTTCTTCCGCAGCTTGTCCATGTAGACGTAGAAGACCGGCGTCACGAAGAGCGTCAGCGTCTGGGAGAAGAGCAGACCGCCGACGACTGCGAGACCGAGCGGACGGCGCGATTCCGCGCCTGCACCGAAGCCGAGGGCGATGGGGATCGTGCCCATCAACGCGGCCATCGTGGTCATCATGATCGGCCGGAAGCGGACCACGCACGCCTCGTAAATTGCCTCGGTGGCCTCCTTGCCGCCTCGTTGTGACTCGAGCGCGAAGTCGACCATCATGATGCCGTTCTTCTTGACCAGGCCGACCAGCATGATGATGCCGACGAAGGCGTAGATCGACAGGTCCACATGGAAGATGAGCAGCGTTAGCAGCGCGCCGAATCCTGCGAACGGAAGCGCAGAGAGAATCGTCAGCGGATGGATGAAGCTCTCGTACAGGATGCCAAGAACCATGTAGATGACGCCGATGGCGATGGCGAGCAGCAGTCCGAGACCTTGCATCGACGACTGGAACGCTTGCGCTGTGCCCTGGAACGACGTCGAGACGTTCGATGGCAGCGTTTGTTTGGCGGCATTGTCGATCTCGCTCACGGCCGCACCGAGCGATGTGCCGGGCTTGAGGTTGAACGAGAGCGTGACGGACGGCGACTGGCCGGAGTGATTCACCGCCAGCGGACCGACGGTCGGGATCATTTTGGCGACAGTATCGAGCCGTACGAGCTCGCCCGACGATGAGCGAACGTAGAGCATCGACAACGCCGCGGGGTTCTTCATGAACTGCGGATCGAGCTCCATGATGACCTGGTAGGTGTTGTTGGGCGCGTAGATCTGCGACACCTGTCGTGTTGCGTACGACGAGTAGAGCGCGTCCTCGACTTGATTCGGTGTGAGGCCGAGCGTGGCGGCGCGGTCGCGGTCGATCTCAACGTTGACCGTCGGGTTGCGCAGGAAGAGATCTGTGTTCACGTCGACGAATCCCGGCAGCGTGCGCATCTTCTCCATCATCTTCTGCGAGGCGTCGTAGAGCACGGCCGTGTCGGCCGACTGCAGCGTGAATTGATACTGCGAATTTGACTGACGGCCGCCGAGGCGGATGGGCGGCGGATTCTGGAGCGAGACGCGGTAGCCGGGAATCGCATTCAGTTTCGGACGGAGATCGTTCATCACGTCGTCGATCGACGCCTTTCGCTGTCCTTTCGGGACGAGGCGCAGCGAGATGACGTTGTTGTTGCCGCCGCGGACGAACGAGAAGAATGCGGCCACGCGCGGATCTTTGGCCACGATGTCCATGGCCATCTTCTGATGGCGCATGATCTCGGGGAATGAGGTTCCCTGCGCGGCCTCGAGGCTGATACGCACTTCGTTCTGGTCTTCGTTCGGGATGAATCCTTTCGGGACGGCCATGAAGAGCCACACAGTGGCGGCGAGAATGATGATCGAGAAGACCAGCGTCAGCGCGCGCTGGTTGAGCGCGACACGCAGTCCGCGCTCGTAAAGCGAGAGCATGCCGTCGAAAATCTTCTCGGTGGCCTGATAGAGCTTGCCGTGTTTCTCGTCCTTGTGCGGGCGGAGGAACTTCGCGCTCAGCAGGGGCGTGAGCGTGAGCGAGACGAATCCGGAGACGAGAATCGCCGCACCGATCGTGACCGCGAATTCATGGAAGAGCCGACCGAGGATGCCGCCCATGAAGAGGATGGGGATGAAGACGGCCGTCAGCGAGATCGTCATCGAGATGATCGTGAAGCTGATCTCCTTCGAGCCGTTCAGCGCCGCTTCCATCGGCTTCTCGCCCATCT
>JAXDIO010000163.1:0-5137 GCA_034663965.1 Thermoanaerobaculia bacterium
CGTCGAAGATTGCGCTCGCCAAACTCGAGTCGAAACTGATCGGCGAGATGGACGGACCGTTCCGCCTCAAAGACAAGATGAAGGATGCGGCCAACGAGTACGACTACATCTTCATCGACACGCCGCCCACCCTCGGCATGATCACGGTCAACGCGATGGTGGCGTCGACGCACGTGCTGGTGCCAATCCAGTCGTCGTACTTCGCGCTCGAAGGGACGGACGATCTCCTCGAAACGATCGAAAAGATCAAAGCGCGTCCAAATCCGAACCTGCAACTCCTTGGCGTCGTCATTACGATGCACGACAAGCGCACGACACTCGCGCGCGACATCCACGCGCAGATCGGCCAGGTCTTCGGCGAGCGTTTGTTCAACACCGTCATCACGAAATCGATCCGGCTCGAAGAGAGCCCCGCGTACAAGGAATCGATCTTCACCTTCGCCCCGAAATCGAGCGGCGCGATGGAGTACTACTCGCTGAGCGAGGAAATCCTGTCCCGAGTCTGAGGAACCCCCTGCCTGAGGAAACCCATGAGCATGAAACGCGGATTACCGGAGCGAGCCACGATGCGCCACGACGCGCATTTCGTGGAGGAACTGACGCGCCGTTCCGGACGGCATATCGGGTCGATGATCCCGCTCGAATTCGTGGAACCGAACTCCGAACAGCCCCGCACAAACCTCGGCAACATCGAAGAGCTGGCCGCGTCGATCCGCGAGAAGGGCGTGCTCGAACCGATCCTGGTGCGCGCCATCGGACCGAATCGATACCAGATCATCTCCGGCGAACGCCGCTTCCGCGCCGCGTCGCTGGCGGGACTCGACGAGATTCCTGCGATCGAGCTCGACGTCGACGACAAAGAGCAGCTCGAAATCGCGCTGATCGAAAACATTCAGCGCAAAGACCTGACGGCGTTCGAAGAGGCGGAAGGCTTCTACGTGCTGCAGCAGAAATTCGGCTACACACACGAGAAGATCTCGCACGTGATCGGCAAGTCGCGCACGACGATCACGGAGACGCTGTCGATCAACGACATCCCGCAGCGAATTCGCACGATGTGCCGCGAGGCCGGCATCGCGAACAAATCGATCCTCGTGCAGATCGCGCGCGCCGGCGACGAAGAGGCGATGGAGGATGTCGTCCGTCGCTACGCCGCCGGCGAACTGACGCGAGACGAAGTCCGCAAACAGACCGCGAAGCCAGAGCCGAAGAAAGCCGGCCGTCCGAAGAACTTCACCTGGCAGGTGAAAGACAAGGCGCTTCCGTTCAGCGTCAACCTCAGCTTCCGCAAAGCGAATGTGGAGAAGAGCGAGATTGCTGCGGCGTTGCGCGAGCTTCTTCGGCGCATCGAGAGCGAGTAGTCCGCAGATGTACGCAGATTGACTTCCAGATCGAGTCTCTCTATTCTCCCGCCCCATGTCACGTCACACCACGCGCCGAATGGTGATGCGCCGCCCGGGCGCGGACGCGTAGACTGACTGCCTCCTCGACCCGGGTCCCTCCTGAAGCTTTTCTCCCCGACATGTCAGCAGCGTGAGGTCCGCCGCATTCGTGCGGCAGGAGGGGAAACATGTACCGCTTCGACACACTCGCAATTCACGCCGGGCAGCCGAACGATGCCGCCACCGGCGCAGTCACCATTCCGATCTATCAGACTTCCACCTTCGAACAGCTCGAACCGGGAGTGCATCGCGGCTTCGGCTACGCGCGCACCGAGCATCCGACGCGGCGCGCGCTCGAAGAGTGTCTGGCCTCGCTCGAGGGCACGCGATACGGGCTCGCGTTTGCCAGCGGCATGGCCGCGATTCACAACGTCCTGTCGCTGCTGCGTCACGGCGATCACGTCGTCTCGACGCAGGATTTGTACGGCGGCGCGTGGCGAATCTTCACGAAGTACTTCGCGAAGTTTGGCGTCGGCTTCACCTTCATCGACAGCAGCGATCTCGCCGCGGTCGAACTAGCCATTCGTCCCGAGACGAAGCTGCTCTGGCTGGAGACGCCATCGAATCCGCTGTTGAAGGTCACCGACATCGCCGCGTGCAGCGCCATCGCGCGGCGCGCAGGAATCCGCACCGTCGTCGACAACACATTCGCCACGCCCGTCCTGCAGCAGCCGATCGCGTTCGGCGCGGACATCGTGGTGCATTCGACGACGAAGTACATCAACGGACACTCCGACGCGCTCGGCGGCGCGGTGATCACCGACGATGAATCGCTTTTCGCAGAGTTGAAGTTTTTCCAGAACGCGATCGGCGCCGTTCCGGGACCGCAGGATTGCTTCCTCATCCTTCGCGGACTCAAGACGTTGCCGTTGCGGATGGCCCGGCATTGCGAGAACGCAAGGGGAGTGGTCGAGTATTTGAGAGACCATGCTCAGACCGCGCGCGTTCACTATCCCGATTTCGGCGCGATGGTTTCTTTCGAGATCGATGCATCAGTCGACGACACCATCGACTTCACGAAACGCTTGAGGTTATGGACGCTCGCCGAAAGCCTCGGCGGCGTGAAGAGCCTCTTCTGTCATCCGCCGACCATGACCCACGCGTCGGTCGAACCCGAGGTCCGGCGCAAGGTTGGAATCGCGGACGGATTGATCCGGCTGTCGGTCGGACTCGAAGATGTCCGCGATCTCATCGACGATCTCGATCAGGCGCTGGAAGCGATCGCGCCGAGGAGGGCCGCATGCGCAGGATAAACATCGGGCTCCTCGGATGCGGCAGCGTAGGACGCGGCTTCGTCGATCTGCTTGCGCGCGAACGCGAGCGTATTCGCGGCCGCGACGGCATCGACATCGCCGTGCGGCGGATTCTCGTTCGGGACGCGGATAAGCCGCGTCCCGGCATCAATCCGTCGCTCCTCAGCACCTCGGCCATCGACATCCTCGACGACGGCTGCGACATCATCGTCGAGCTCGTCGGCGGTGTGCACTCGGCTGGCGCGTTCGTACGACGCGCGCTGGCAAATGGGAAACACGTCGTCACCGCGAACAAAGCGCTGCTCGCGGATTCCGGCCGCGAGTTGTTTGCAACCGCAGAGCGCAATCGCGTGCGCATCGGATTCGAGGCCAGCGTCTGCGGCGGGATTCCGATCGTCCGCGCGCTACGGCACGGGCTGGCCGGCGACCGCATTGAATCGATCAGCGGAATCCTGAACGGAACGTGCAACTACATCCTGACGCGCATGGAGCAGGACGATCTCGAATTCCACGCTGCGCTGCGGCTGGCGCAGGAGCGCGGATTCGCCGAGGCCGATCCGGCGCTGGATGTCGGCGGCGAGGACGCCGCGCAGAAGTTGCGGATACTGGGCGAGCTGGCCTTCGGTCCGCAGCACGTCAACATGCGCGTTCACGGAATTGCCGACGTCACGCACGCGGAGATCGAACAGGCGCGAGCAAGGCGATGCGTCGTACGGCACGTGGCGACGGCGCGTCGCGTCGCCGGCGGCGTGGAGATGCGTGTGGAGCGGCGCGAGCTGCCGGAGTTTCATCCGCTGGCTGCCATCCGCGACGAGAACAACGCCGTAGTCATTCGCGGGAGAGCCGTGGGCGAGCTGATGTTTCAAGGGAAAGGCGCAGGCTCGTTGCCGACGGCTGCGGCAGTGTTGTCGGACGTGATCGAAATCGCGGCATGCTCTAGGATGAAAGCATGAAGAAGTCAGACGCGAATGCATCGGAACTCATCTCGAAGCGAATCGCGGAACTCGATGACTGGCGCGGGAAAACCCTCGGCCGAATGCGCAAGCTCATCAAGCAGGCAGACCCGGATGTCGTCGAGGAGTGGAAGTGGATGGGCACTCCGGTTTGGTCGCACGACGGCATCATCTGCACTGGCGAGTCTTACAAGAAGGTCGTGAAGCTGACCTTCGCGAAGGGCGCGTCTTTGAAGGATCCGGCCGATCTCTTCAACTCGAGCCTCGAGGGGAACGTGCGCCGCGCGATCGACATCCACGAAGGAGAAGAAGTTGACGCGACCGCCTTCAAGGCGCTCGTTCGACAGGCGGTGGCCCTCAACAGTGCCGGCAAGTCGAAGTCGTCGAAGAAAGCGAAATCGTAGCGAATCTATCTGCGTCATTTAACATAATCTATCTTAACGGACTCTGTGGAAACCCTTTCACGGGGTCCTGAATCTCCTATCCAGTCAGACGGTTACAATCGCGACGCCGATGAAGATCCTCACTCGCTACATCTTCAAGGAGATGCTCGGGCCCACCGCCCTCGGCTTCGCCTTCTACACCTTCATCATCCTGATGAAGAACCTCTTCGACTTCGCCGGCATGATCATCAAACGGTCACTGCCCGCGGCGACCGTCGGCCGGCTGCTCTACCTTTCGCTGCCGCACATCATCGTGCTGACGGTTCCGATGTCGCTGCTGTTCGGAATCCTCATCGCCATCGGCCGCCTCTCATCCGACTCCGAGATCATCGCTATGCGCGCCCTCGGCATCTCCACGCGCACGATCTACCGGCCGGTTTTCCTCTTCAGCTTCCTGGTGTTCCTGATCAACCTCTATTTGATGAATTTCGTCCTGCCGAAGGGCAACGCCGAATTCGCGACACTGCGGTCGGAGATTTTCACCTCGCAGATTGAAAAAGAGCTCAAGCCGCGCGTTTTCTACGACGAGTACGAAAACCTCACGATCTACGTGAACGATGTCGATCCGAAGACGCTGCAATGGAAAGGCGTCTTCGTCGCTGACAGCCGTACCGCCGACGAGACGCGCACCGGCACGAGCAGCGGACCGGTTACCATCGCCCAGCAGATCCAGGGTGCGAAAGCCGAGGCTGCGCAGCCGGCGCAAATCCTGCCGCAGCGATCGAGTAACAAGATCATCGTCGCCGAAAGCGGCAACCTCTCGATTCTCAAGCCGCATAATCAGGTTTGGCTGAACCTGAAAACCGCCCAAACGCATCTCTGGGATCCGAAAAAGCCCGACCGCTACGACCTCAACAGCAATGCCACGCAGCGAATGCGGCTGCCGGACAAGTACTCCGACTCGAACGGCGGCTACCAACGATCGTTGCGCGAGATGAGCTTTCGCGAGCTGATGGAACAGGCGCGCTGGTCGCAGTACTCGCACGACATCGACGCACGCGAAACGTACTGGGCGGCGAAGGTCGAGATGAACAAGATGTTCGCGA
>JAXDIO010000328.1:0-2602 GCA_034663965.1 Thermoanaerobaculia bacterium
CGTCGCGAACAACATGCCGCCGAGCCGGCGGCGGTACAGCCGTCGAGCCGACGGCGCTACGTCGTGTGCGCCCCGCTAGAATGTCGATCCATGTCGCGAGTCGATCCTCCTTCTGTCGTCAACATCGCCGACCTCCGTTCGATCGCGAAGAAACGTCTTCCGCGCGTCGTCTTCGACTACATCGACGGCGGCGCGGGCGCCGAATGGACGATGCGCGAAAACGCGCGCGTGTTCGACGACGTCCTGTTCCGCCCTCGCTCGGCAGTCGCTACATCGAACGTCGACCTGCGAACGACCGTTCTCGGCGAGAGCATCGAGCTGCCCTTGATTCTCGCGCCGGTGGGCAGCTCGCGCCTTTTCTGGCCGCGCGGCGAAGAAGCGGCGGCGCGTGCGGCGGGCGATGCGGGCACGATCTACACGCTGTCGACGCTGTCCGGTTGTCCGGTTCGCGATGTCAAAGCGGCCACGCGTGGTCCGGTTTGGTACCAGCTCTATCTCGTCGGAGGACGCGACGTTGCGCTCGCCGGCATCGAGCGCGCGAAGAACGCCGGCTGTTCCGCGCTGGTGGTCACCGTCGACACGCCGGTTGCCGGGATGCGCGAGCGCGATGTGCGCAACGGCACGAAGGAGCTCGTGTCGGGCGCGCCGTTCACGATGCTGCCGTTCGTCGCGCAATTCCTGGCGCGTCCGCGATGGCTGGCCGCGTTCCTCGCCGACGGCGGCTTGATGAAGTTCGCGAACGTGGTCCTGAAGGACGGCCCGATGCCGTATGCCGACGTCGCTGCAGCACTCGAACAATCGATGGTGTCGTGGGCCGACTTCCAATGGATTCGCGACGCCTGGCAGGGTCCGATTGTGGTGAAGGGCGTGCACACGGCGGACGATGCGCGTCAATCCATCGATCACGGCGCCACCGCCGTGGTCGTATCCAATCACGGCGGACGACAGCTCGATGGCGTCGCGCCGACGTTGCGCGTGCTCCCCGAAGTTCTCGCCGCGGTCAAAGACGAAGCCGAGGTTCTTCTCGATGGCGGCATTCGAAGGGGAAGCGACATCGTGAAAGCGCTCTGCCTCGGCGCCCGCGCCGTCCTCATCGGACGCGCCCACGCCTACGGCCTCGGCGCCGCCGGCGGCGCGGGAGTGGCGCGAGCGATCGACATCCTCCGCTCCGATATCGTCCGCACGATGAAACTCCTCGGCTGCGCCTCGGTGCGCGATCTCGATCGGTCGTTCATCGAGGGGCCGGACGAGTGGTTGACTTAGAAGCTGGCCGGCTCGATCTCGATTTGGGATCATTGCGCACCATGCTTGGATTGCTGATCAAGAACCTTCCGATGGACCTTCTCCGAAAACTAGAAGCTCGTGCCTCTGCCAACCGGCGCAGCTTGAGCGACGAAGCGATCTCCATTCTCGATGCGGCACTTCACGGCCGTTCCGGTTCTCCCACGCTCGATGAGATCGATCGGCTGCGCGTCCATGGCCGGCGTCCGCTCCGGCAGGAGATCATCGATCTCGCTCGCCGGAGAGAACGATGAGTAAAGAAGCCAGCGCCGCCATCCGCGCCGCACGCGCATCGATCAACGAAGCGATCGCGCGGCGCGAGCCGGAGGCGATCGGAGCCTTCTTCCTTCCTTCGTATCACGTCGTCACCGCGCGCAGCCTGCAGCGGAACGGGAGAGAAGACAGCGTAAGAAGTTGGGCGGAGACGTTCGCACGCGATCGCAGCGTCGTGCACCAAGGCGTGCCGGATGAGATCCACGTAAACGAAGATTGGGGCATGGCCGAGGAGCATGGACGGTGGACCGGAATGCTGACGGCGAATGACGGACCAATCGAGATCGCCGGCCGTTACGCGGCCAAATGGCAGTACACCTCGGACGGGTGGATGCTTCAGGCTGAGATCTTCACGCCGATCACAATCACGCGCGGCGCGAGCTCTTAGTTCCCCACGTGAATGAAACGATCCGACGCCGGTCGTCACTACACAGCGGAGGCCACAATGAAATTCGCCCGGATCGTCTTTCTCATTGCAGGCATTTACGGCTTGGTCGTCGTTACGCCGCAGTACTTCATGGAGTCGCGGGTCGGCCGGACGTCTCCGCCGCCGATCACGCATCCGGAGTACTTCTACGGATTCGTCGGCGCGGTCGTCGTGTGGCACGTGCTCTTTCTGGTCATCTCGCGAGACCCGGCGCGCTTCAGGCCGACGATGCCGGTGGCCGCGCTCGAAAAGCTCGCGTTCGGGGCGCCGATTCTCATCCTCTACGTACAAGGCCGTTGCGCGCTTCCCCTCGTCGGCGCCGCCGTCATCGACCTGATTCTCGGCGCTCTCTTCCTGCTGTCGTTCTGGAAAACAGCCGAACAGGCATGAGCTTCACTTGCAGTCATCGGCTGTGGCATCACCGACCCGATAGACGGTCACGTGGGACCGCGAACCGTAGCCTTTTCGAATGAACGGCCGCGCGCCTCTCGGTCCGAGGCCGACAAAAATATCGACATGCGATCCGCGAAAGTGTCCGCGGTCGTTCGCCACGAAGAGGCCATCGTGGATCGTGCCGTCGGGAAGGTGCGAACCCTTCAATTGCGGGATGCTGATCGTCGT
>JAXDIO010000258.1:0-2620 GCA_034663965.1 Thermoanaerobaculia bacterium
ACACGGTCGGCAAGAATGGCCGCATCATCGACATCGCCATCCTCAATCACGCTCCCGATCCGATGTTCGACGAGGAGACGCTGAACACGATCCGCAGCTGGCGCTACCGGCCGATGATGATGAACGGAAAACCGGTTGAGGTCGTTCACGAGGTCGAAGTGAACTACCAGTACATCGTGAGGTGAGACTTGGGGGTCGGGAGTCGGGGGTTGTAGCTTGGTGCTTCGTGACTCCGACTTCCGACTCCCGACTCCCGCGCAAATCTCAGCGGCACCTCAATTGCTCTTGCCTCCCGCAGACCGCGGTATGGCGACGTACGACCCAAAGTTCCCCTACACCAGCGAATTGGCGATGCCGGTCATCGGGCTGGAGGCCGAGTTCAAGGTGTTCATCGATGACGTTGAGCGCACACCCGAGGAGGTGTGGCGGACGCCGGCGGCATTCGTCGACCGGCCGCTGGTGAGGCGCACGAACAAATCGCTGCAACTTCCCACCGGCGGCGCGCTCTATTTCGACGGTGGTGTGATCGAGGTCGTGACGCCGGTGATCGAGATCGCCCCGCAGTGCACGGCCCGGGTTGTGCGCAGCTTGTGGGAGCAGATCGGCTTCGTCCGCGACCAGCTCGACAAATGGGAGGCGAAAAACGGCAAACGGGTCCGGCTGCAAGCGTTCAGCCTTCACGTCAACATCTCGTTCGAGCTGGCGCGCGAGGAGCGAAGTCATCATCGGAACGTCCAGAAGCTGGCCATGCTTCTGATCAACCTGCTGCCCGTCCCGATCATCGTGGCCGGCGCGAACCGTAAATCGACCGGCATCGGCGTCCGTCCTCGGCGGGAGCGCATCGAGCTGACGATGGACTTCACGCCCGATCCTGGATTGATGGCCGCGATGGTCGCGCTCATCGTCGGCATCGTGCGCGAAGCAATCAGCTGGCCGTCGTATCGCGTGGAGGTGCTCCGCGACCATGGAATCCCGGCGCTGCCTGGTGTGAAACCCGGCAAGCATCCGACGCGCAACGGCTGGATCCTGCGCGACTTCCACTTTCCGCGCAGTCCGTTCACGTCCGATATCGACGACGAGTGCTGGTCGACGTCCGATCGCGCGTTGCTGTCGCTGCGGCAGATCGCGTACGAAACGGTGATGGCCTTCCGCGACGCCATCCGCCGCGTATCCGATCCGTTCAGCTATCGACTGCTGCTGTCGGTGATGCGCGGCGAAACGCCGTCGCTGCTCGATCTCGACGATCGCCCCACCGCGTACGACGACGTCGGCCGCTCGACGCGCTGGGGTTCGGTGCTGCCGGAGTTGGAGAATTTCGCCGCGCTGATGCACGACGACGATGCGGCGACGTCCACACCGCGAAGGCGCAGTGCTGATGTCGACGAGAAGCTCGCGCCGCCCTGGTCCGGCGAGAAACCGGAACGTCGCGGACGTTCGCGCCGCTCGACCGAACGGCGAGGCTCGCCGCCCTCCGCGCCATCGCAGCGGCTGACCCGCTCTGCGTACGAGAAGGTCTTCCTCAAACTCGGCGAAGGACGTCCCCTGCGCATCGGCAAGGAACTACTCACGCCCGTGAAAGTAAAGGGCTGGTATCACTCCATCTTCCGGGACGTGAAGGGCGACGAGCGGATGTTGTCCATCGATCAGTTGCTGAAGTACATGGGGTCGTGGGAGTAGCTGGCACAGTTTGAGCTAATAACACGATCGGCCCGAGCACATTCGGGAAACGCTGGCGAAATTGAGGCGCGCCGATAATCCCCAAAGGGGTCGGCGCGCTTCGTGTTTTTGGGGCGTCCGCGCACGAAGGCGCGTCCGCGCGCGATTTCAGCCGCGGAGCGGCGACATCTACGTAGCCCAATGCGTCAGCATTGGGGCTCCGGGCGCGCAAAACGAAACCCAGCGCTCACGCGCTGGGCTACGTAGATTTCGCCGCTCCGCGGCTAATCAAAGACGCTGCTGGCGGCGGAGCCGTGGGCAACCAACGCCGGCGGCCGTGCCGCCTAAACCGTAACCGCCTCCGCCCCCACGCCCGCGGCGCTGCGCAGGGTTTCGGCTTTGTCGGTGGCTTCCCAGGTGAACTCCGGCTCGGTGCGGCCGAAGTGGCCGTACGCGGCGGTCTTCTTGAAAATCGGGCGCCGGAGTTTGAGCGAGTCGATGATGCCGCGCGGCGTCATCATGAAATTCTCGCGGACGAGATCGACGATCCGCTCCTGCGAGATGCGCTCCGTGCCGAACGTATCGACGTAGACCGAGACAGGATCCGCAACGCCGATCGCGTAGGCCAGCTGCACTTCGACTTCGTCAGCCAGTCCGGAGGCCACGATGTTCTTGGCGATGTAGCGGGCCATGTAGCACGCCGAGCGATCGACCTTTGTGGGGTCTTTGCCCGAGAACGCGCCGCCGCCGTGGCGGCCGCGGCCGCCGTACGTATCGACGATGATCTTGCGTCCTGTGAGGCCGGTATCGCCCTGCGGTCCGCCGGTGACGAAGCGGCCGGTCGGATTGATGTGGAACTTCGTGTTGCTGTCGAGCAGCTCCGCCGGAACGACCGGCTTGATGATCTTCTCGATGATCGCGTCGCTCAGATCGCCGTGGCTGATGCTCGGCGAATGCTGCGTCG
>JAXDIO010000295.1:0-6815 GCA_034663965.1 Thermoanaerobaculia bacterium
TTTGTTGCGGGGAACGACGACGTCGATGTTTTTGAGGTTGTGCTCGCGGGCACCGCGGATGACGATGGAGTCCATGGTTTAGGAGGACTCTAACTCCGCTGCCGCAACCGCTCTTCCCACGCTACGACCGGTAGAAAACTTGACAAGTCAGCTGACGACGATCTCGAAATCGTCCTCTTCCACGCCGGATGGAATCCGGTCCTCGCTCAACGCTGCGACGAGCCCGTTCGGATCGTGCCGCGTGCGGATCACCTGCGTCCCGCCGTCGAGCTGGACGTGCATCGCAGCATGTTCGTAAGCGAGGACGTCGTCGAGGTACGGCTCATCGATCTGCCGCTCGCGCAGGTAGGCGGCGAACGCGTCTGACTCCGTGCTTCCGAAAAACTCGGGCGGCACGCGCGCGAAGAAATCGTTGAAAAGTCCGCGAAGAAATTCTTCGCCGCGCGACAGCATCAACAGGCGCGAGGCGAAGGGGAAGTTGTCGACGATCATCCCCGCGCGGACCTGCCAGACCAGCTTTTGGAAGACGGGAACGGCCGGATCGGCGCTGATCGCATCTGCAAGTGGGCCAGTGACTTCGCGGCCGACCGCCAGCGCGCCGAGGGTGTCCTGCCAGTCGCGCGGGGAGATGTTGTCGATCGGCGCTGTTGCCTGCGGTTTCGGCGGCTGGCGCTCGACACGGGTTCCGCGTTTGCTCCAGATCGTCCGCAACGTTTCGACTTGACGGCGAAGCACAGCCACGTCCGTTCGCGAAAGCGCCTGCGGCACCATTTCGAAAATGATCGCGTGAACGTTCGGCAGTTTCGGCACGACTTCCGCCGCGAGTTCGAGCAACGCCTCGGGCATCAGCCCGGAATGGGCATCGAGCCAGTAGCCGCCGTATTCGAATCCGCCTGCGACGTGAACTTCCCAGACGCGATCGAGCGGAATCTCGTCAAGAAACTCGCGGACAGGCTGCCGTCCGTTCCGTTCGTTAGCCCACAGGTTGTGGAGGTCGAGCAGGATTCCGCAATCGGCGCCGTCCGCGACCGCCGCAACGAATGCGCCGTCACTCATTTCGCTCGGTCGAGGTCGGAGGTAGTTCACGCCCGTTTCGACGGCTAACGGAACCGGCAACCGCGACGCCAGCGACCTGGCCATGACGGCTGCGGCTGTCGCTCCGGCGCGCGTCTGCAACGGCGGCAGGAGAAATCCGGCATTGAACGGAACGCCGTCGCCGTACGCTCGATTAAATGAAAGATGCTCGCTCGCCCAAGGCGCGCCAAATGTCCGGATGGAATCGGCGAAGAGCGTGACCTGCTCTTCGTCGTGCGGCACCGAACCGCCAACCGGACAGCCGACGCCGTGCACGAGCTTTCGTTGCGGCAACGCCGAGACGTGCCCGATGATCTCGTCATCGGGCACGTAGCGTTCTCCACGCCGCCGCCAGAGAGTCTGCGGCTCGACTTCGATCACGTCGATGGCGAGGCCGTCGTCCTCGAGAAGCTTGCCGATTCCAGGGATGTAGACGACGCCGACGCCGAGGTCCGGGAGCGGCGTAGTCATCAGCCCTGAGGTCCGGACGCCAGCTCGCCCTTCTCATTGATGATGAAGGGGTCGATGAAGCGCAGATCGAAGCCCGAGTGGCATCCGCCGCAGCCGAGCTTTCCGAGAACCTGCTCGGTGACGCGGTTCATGTGCTTCAGATCGTCGCTGACTCTCTTGGGGACGCCGATGTAAACGGTTTTTGCAGCAGTGGCCATGTTTTTCTCCTCCGGTTTGATTTGAACAACATGGTTATGGTGAGTTGGAAGCGGAAAGCGTTTCATCCACCGTTGCCTTGACGCTCCGCGCACCTTGGCGTATAGCTCCGCGGCTTGGCCGCACTCCTTCTCTATCTCGCGACGACGATCGCGTTGATCGCCTGCTGGCGAAAGTTCGTGCAGCCGATGTCGCGCACCGCGGCGATCGTGCTTGTCCTTCTGCCACTTTGTTTTACGGGGCGCGCGCTGCTAACCGGCAAGGTCTACGCGCCGATCGATCTGCCGTTCATGTCGGAGCCGCTGAACGCGTACGCGGCGGAGTTCGGCGTCCCGAAAGTGCACAACGGGACGCTTTCGGATCTCTACTGCCAGATCATCCCGTGGCGCAGTGCGGTGCGGACGGCGTTCGCGCACGGCCAGTGGCCGCTGCTGAATCCGTTCATGCTTTGCGGCGACATTCTGGCCGCCGCCGCCCAACCCGCTCCCTACGATCCCTTCAACCTCCTCGGCATGCTCATTCCGCTGCCGCCGAGCCTGACCTTCGCCGCGGCGATGACGTTTTTCCTGGCCGGCTTCGGAGCGTTCGTTTTCATGCGTCTACTCGGTTGCAGCGAACTGGCCTCGCTGGTCACGGCGGCGGGATGGATGTTCAGCGGCAATGTGGCGTTCTTCGTCGGCTGGCCGCTGGCGCGATCGTGGGTCTATCTGCCGCTGATTTTCTTCGCGGTGCGATTGCTGGTGCGCGAGGCCAGCATCCGCGGCGGCGTGATCCTGCTGATCGCGCTGACGATGCTGATTCTGTCGGGTCATCCGGAGTCGCTGCTCCACGTCACGGCAGTAGGCGCGGCATATGGCATCTTTGAAATCGCGACGACGCGAAAACGGATCGGACGGGTGATTGCGATCGCGTCCGCGTCCGGCGTCGTGGCGCTTCTGCTGACCGCGATCTTCCTGCTGCCGTTTCTCGAAGCGTCGCAACAGACGCTCGAAATCCGCACGCGCGCCGACCGTAGCTCGATGCCGTTGCCCTTCATGCCGGAACGGATTCAGCGCCGCGCGGCGAACACAGTCTTCCCATTCTGGGGCGGCCAGCCGTGGCGCGACTCGTTCACGCCCGAGTTCGAGGCGCTAACGGCGCGCACCGGCAGCATCGTTCTATCGCTCGCCCTCGCGACCCTCTTCGTGGCGCGGCGGCAGAAGGAAACGTGGTTCTTCTTCGGCTTGGCGCTGGTTTGCCTATGCGCAGCATTTGACGCACCACCAGTGAGCAATATTTTGCACAAACTGCCGCTGTTCAACATGGCGCTGAACGAGCGGCTTGCGTTTGCAGCGTCGTGCGCGATGTCGATCCTGGCGGGACTGACGATTGATGCTGTCGCGACAGTCGGACGAAAACGCGTCGCCATCATCGCTGTCGTCATCGCGCTCGCGCTCGCCCTCGGCACCTACGCAACGTGGGCGCACGAGATCAAAGTTGGCGTCGATCCGAATGTCATTCGCACGATCGCATTCGCCGAGTTGTTGCCGTTAGCGGCCGTCGCAATTTTGCTCTTCGCGCGGACGCCTCTTCGCATCGCGTTGCCGAGCGTCCTGATCCTCATCCTCGGACAGCGCATCGTAGAAGACGGATCGATTTATCCGTCGCTGCCGCAGCATGATTTCTATCCGAAGATCCCGCTGATTCGCGCGATTCCGGCGGACAGCAAGGAACCGTTCCGGGTGGCGGGCGAGCATTTCGTGCTGATCCCTGACACCGCGGCAATTTATCAACTCGAAGATCCGCGCGGGTACGAGGCTATGACGTTCGCGCGGCTCGCCGACACGTATCCGGTCTGGTCGATTCCGCAGCCGGTTTCGTTCAACGCCATCGGCGATCTGCAGCCGCCGTTTCTCTCGTTCCTCAACATCAAATACGCGATCGTGCCGATGCCGGTGAAGGTGACCGAGGGGTGGCGCGAGCTGATGAAGGACCGCAGTGCGAAGTTGTTCGAGAACACGCGCGTGCTGCCGCGCGCCTTCGTGCCGCGGCACATCCGCTACGAACGCAGCGGCGGTCCGATCGTGAAGGCGATGACGGACGCGATAGATTTTTCGGACACGGCCTGGATCGAAGTGCCGGACATGCAGCCGCACGAGGTCCCAAACGGTCCGGGAACCCTGACGCTGCACAAGGATGGCTTCGGATTGTCGATCGATGCGGTGATGGAAAGCGACGGTTGGGTCGTCGCGTCGCAATCGGCGTGGAAAGGTTGGCGCGCCTACATCGACGGCCACCGAGTGCAGACGCGTTTCGCGAACCACGCGTTCCTCGGCGTATTCGTTCCGAAGGGGCGACACAACCTGAAGCTGCAATACCTGCCGGAGTCGTTCACCCGAGGCCGCAGCATCTCGTTCACGACCCTCGGCGCGCTGATCGTCGCGGCGATCTTCCCGTCAGCGCGTCGCCGATTCCAGAAGCCAGGCGCCGTACGCGTCTGACATCGAGGCGATCGGCAACACCACGAACTCGGGCACTTCGTACGGATGCCGCGCGAAGAGCGCTTCGCGGAGGTCCTGGAGGTTGTCGTCGACGGTCTTGATGACAAGGATCTGTTCGCCATCTTCGGTGATGGTTTCCTTCCAGCGGTAGATCGACGTCACGCCGGCGATGATGTCGACGCACGCTGCGAGCCGTTGTTCGACGAGTTCGTGCGCGAGCGGACGGGCGTCGAAGTCGGCGGTGACGGTGGTCAATACGATGACGGCGTTCATGGCGTGAATCGTAGCGCTAGAATCCGCGGTTCGTGATCAAGCGCATCCTGCTCCTCCTCTTCGTGGCCATCGTTGTCATCGTTGGCTACGAGTGGATCACGTTCCCGGACGTGAGCGCGCTGGCGACGAAACCGCCAACAACCACGGCCTTCATGGAGCAGCGCAAAGCCGAGTTGCGCGCAGCGGGAAAGAGCGACGCGATCGACTATCGCTGGGTGCCGTACGCGCGCATCTCGCCGTACCTGCGGCGCGGCGTACTCGTGGCCGAGGACGATACGTTTTACGAGCACGGCGGCGTCGATGTGGATGCGCTGCAGGAAGCGATTCGGAAAGATTGGGCGAAGAAAAAGATTACGCACGGCGGCTCGACGATCACGCAGCAACTGGCCAAGAACCTCTACCTCTCGCCATCGCGCAATCCGCTGCGCAAGGTGAAGGAGTACTTCCTCGCGCGTTCGCTCGAAAACCATCTGTCGAAGAAGCGGATCCTCGAGCTGTACATGAATGTGGTCGAGATGGGCGAACACGTCTACGGCGCCGAGGCTGCGTCACATTTTTACTTTCACACCTCGGCGGCCGGACTCTCGCCATCGCAGGCGGCGCTGCTGGCTGGATGCCTCCCCAATCCGCGGATCATGAATCCCGCCGCGCCGAACAAGCGGCTGCGATTTCGCCAGCGCATGGTCCTCTCGCGCATGCGGCGTTGGGGATATCTCTTCGAGAAGGAAGTGCTGACGGAGAAGAAGCCGGAACCTGCCGCGCCAACTACCGAAATGACGGCGACGACGGAAACCACCGACACGGCATTGCAGCAGACGCCGCCGACGGATACGGCCACGCCGGAGCCGGAGAAGACCGATACGGTTCCACCACCGCAGACGGAAACGGAGACGTCGCCGCCGCCGACGACTACAACGCAGTGATTACGCGACGGAACGCTGGCGTCCTCGCCGGCTGGCCCGGCTGCGTCTCGCTGCCGAACCGCCAAACCCTCAACTTTCGCTGGTAACGCAACACCGGCGCAAGCCTCCCATTCGGCGGCGAGGACGCCGCCGGGCCAGCCGGCGAGACGCCAGCGCTCCAGTCGCGAACCGTTAGATGTCGCGGAGCACGAGACCGTGCTCGAAGCGGTGTTCGCCGTCGCGGGGGATGGCCGGATCGTCGCGACAGATGAGAACGTTGCGCAGTTCGATATTGCTCGCGATCTCGACCCCGTGCGCGACGATGCAGCCGTCGAGTTTCGCGCCGCTCGCGATGTGGCCGTCATCCCAGATCACCGTGTCGGTCAGCGAGCCTTCGATCACGCTTCGTTCGCCGGCGATGCTGCGTGAGATCGTGCCGCGAATCTTCGCGGTGTCGTCGATGAGCGAATCGCCGTCGACACGTGTGCCGGACGGAAGAGCGAGCTCACCACGAACCATCCGGTCGAGCAACGTTCGCGATGCGGTCATGTAACGCTGCGGCGTTCCGATGTCGAACCAGAGTCCGTCATCGACGACGCCGGCGATGCGTTCGCGTCCGCCTTCGATGAGCGGCTGATAGACCTCGTCCACGATGCCCGAGAAATCTTTGTCGGGCAGGTAATTGAAGATGCGATTCGAAATGAGGTGCGTACCAGAAAACATCAGCGCCTCACCGCTGCCATGACCGAAGCCAGTGATCACGCCATCGTCAAAGTAGACCGGCGTGAAACGATCGCCTGCGGGCGGATGACGCAGCGTCAACGCGGCCAGCGCGTCGCGGTTTCCGCGCGCGGTACGCAGCGCGTCGTACGGCGGAAACTGGACCGTATCGCCGTTGACGAGGAAGAACTCGGAATCGTTTTCGAGCAGCGCCCGCACCTTGCGCACGCCGCCGCCGGTGCCGAGGATTTCGGGCTCGAAGGAGAATTCGAATCGCGCGCGGCCGGTGTAGTGATCGACCAGATAACGCTCGATCGGCTCGGGAAGATGGTGCAGGTTTACGACGAAGTCGCTGATGCCTGTGGCGAGCAGCGCCTCGACCGCCCATCCCATGAGCGGACGTCCGGCCAGCGGCACGATCGGTTTCGGCAGCGTGTACGTCACCGGCCGCAGGCGCGTGCCGTAGCCGGCGGCGAGGATCATCGCTTTCATGCGTGACTCTCGACGGCGCGACAGTTCGGTTTACAGCCGCGGCTCTGGCGGCCGCCCATGAAGGCGAATGTTGAATGTTCAATCACTGCTGTCCGGTTAACTTGCATGGTCACTGTCGTAAGTACAAGTAGGAGCGAGCGTTAGGCGATGGAATCGGTGGTGTCGATTTGAACTTGCGCGTGACGGGGTTTGCCGTAGGTCTCGGGAG
>JAXDIO010000308.1:0-43437 GCA_034663965.1 Thermoanaerobaculia bacterium
AGTGGGTGATGCAGAACGTGTATCTCGTGGTCGCCGTACTCGCGGGCGGATTGCTCGCGGCGCTGGCCGGATACGTGGTCGGACTTCCGTCGCTGCGTTTGCGCGGCGACTACCTCGCCATCGTCACTCTCGGATTCGGCGAGATCATTCGCGTCTTCATCCTGAACATCGACAAGATCGGCGCGGCGCGCGGCTTCAGCGGCATCCAGCACTGGAGCAACTTCTTCTGGGTCTATCTCGCCGCCGGCATCACGATCGTGATCTCGTGGCGGCTCGTAGGGTCATCGGTCGGCCGCGCATTTCTGGCGGTGCGCGAAGATCAGATCGCCGCCGAGGCCATGGGCGTCGACACGACGCGCTACAAGGTCAAGGCGTTCGTCATTGGCTCGTTCCTCGCGGGTGTGGCAGGCGGGTTGTACGCGCACTACATGATGTATCTCAACCCGCAGATGTTCATGTTCGTGAAGTCGTTCGAGGTCGTGGCCATGGTCGTCCTCGGCGGACTCGGATCGATCAGCGGCTCCGTCGTCGCGGCGATCATCCTCACGTTCCTCCCCGAGGGATTGCGCTCGGTGAAGGACTACATGCCGGGCGGCCGCGATCCGCGCATGGTCATTTACTCGATCATGCTCATCGTGCTGATGCTGACGCGGCCGCAGGGACTGCTCGGGCGGCGCGAGTTGTGGCAGGTGCTGCGTCGCCGCAAGGATTCGGCTCCAAACAAGACTGACGAAGGCTCTGCTCCGGTTTCGTGATGGCTGACGGAAACACACTCCTCGACGCGCGCGACGTAACAATCCGCTTCGGCGGTCTGACGGCGGTGTCGCATTTCAATCTCGCCATCGAGCCGCATGAGTTGGTCGGATTGATCGGCCCGAACGGCGCAGGCAAGACTACGGTCTTCAACATGCTGACCGGCGTCTACAAACCGACCGAGGGAGAGATTCACGTCGGCGGCGTTTCCACGCGCGAGTTCAAGCCGTACCAGATCACCGCCCTCGGCGTGGCCCGCACGTTCCAGAACATACGCCTCTTCAAAGAGTTGTCGGTGCTCGACAACGTCAAGATCGGCGGCCATATCCACTACAAATATGGCGGCACGTCCGCGGTGCTGCACACGAATCGCTTTCATGATGCCGAGGAGATCGCAGAGAAGGAGGCGGTCGAGCTGCTGAAGATTTTCGGACTCGAATCGCGCGCCGATTACTACGCGAAGAATCTTCCGTACGGCGACCAGCGCCGGCTGGAAATCGCGCGCGCGCTTGCCGCCCGTCCGAAGCTGCTGTTGCTCGACGAGCCGGCCGCGGGACTCAACGACCGCGAGACGCTCGACCTCATGGCCACGATTCATGACATTCGCGATCGCTTCGACATTGCCATCCTGCTCATCGAGCACAACATGGAGTTGGTGATGGGCATCTGCGAACGGATCATCGTCCTCAGCTTCGGCAAAACGATCGCGCAGGGAACGCCCGCCGAAGTCCGCGCGAATCCTGTCGTGATCGAGGCCTACCTCGGCGAACCGGCGGAGGCGGCCGGCGTATGACCGCGCTCCTCAGCGTCAGCAACCTCGAAGTCGCGTACGGCAACATTCCGGCGCTGCGCGGCATCGATCTGTCCGTGAATAGAGGTGAGATCGTCACGCTCATCGGCGCGAACGGCGCCGGCAAGACGACCACGCTGCGGACGATCTCCGGACTGCTGAAGCCGAGGACGGGCGAAGTCACCTACGACGGCCGCACGATCACCGGCATCAAGCCGCATGTCATCACGGCGATGGGCGTGTCGCACGTCCCCGAGGGCCGCGGGATCTTCGCGAACCTGACGGTCAACGACAACCTCGAGCTCGGCGCGTATCTGCGCAAAGACAAGATCAAGCAATCCGAATACGAGCGGATCTTCACGCTTTTTCCGGTCCTCAAAGAGCGCATCAAGCAGAGCGCCGGAACGCTTTCCGGAGGCGAGCAGCAGATGCTGGCCATCTCCCGCGCGCTGATGTCGAAACCGCAGGTCCTCCTCCTCGACGAACCCTCGCTCGGACTCGCGCCGCAGATGGTGCAGACCATCTTCCGCGTCATCAAAGAGATCAACGCCGAGGGGACGACCATTCTCCTCGTTGAACAGAATGCGCACATGGCCCTCATCACGGCGCACCGCGGCTACGTGATGGAGACCGGCCGCATCGTGCTGACCGACGACACGAAAGCGCTGCTGTCGAGCGACCGCATCAAGAAGGCCTACCTGGGCGGCTAAAAATGTGGCACAGACACTCTTGTCTGTGCAGTGCGCACTACCCTTGCACTCTCCTCCTGCCGTAAGGAGGATCCATGCACATAATCAAAACGGCAGTGCTCGGCATGCTGGTCGCCGCGTCGCTGGCGGCGCAGACGACCGATCTCGATCGCGCGCAGCAGGCGCTCACGGCGGCGGATATGGCGGGCGCGGGAGTGTTCGCGAAAACGCTGTACGACGACGCCGCGTATCGCGCGCGCTTCGCGCAGGAAAACTGGAACTCGAACAAGGAATCGGTGCGCAATGAGGCGCACATGCGCGCCATCGAAGCGACCGTCGCGGCGCAGGCCGCGGCGGCGAAGGCGCGCTGGCTCAGCACCAACGCGGCTATCCACGGGCTGCAGGGCGACATCACGAGGTTCGGCGGGACGTCGAACGTGACGCTGCTCGCGGAAGAGTCGCCGACGATGCCGATGAATCACGGCGCGACGACAAAGGACCGCATCGCGGCGGCGCAGTACGCCGTCGATCAGGCCAAGGTCGCGGGCGCGGTCGACAACGTTCCCGACAACGACATCCGGATCGCCGAGGGGTACATCGACAGCGCGAAACGGGTTTCGAAAGGGAAGACGAACAGCGACACAGCCGACGACCTCGCGTATCGCGCGGAGATGATCGGCCGCCGTGCGTTCTATCTCGCGCGGCTCGCGCAATCGAACAAGGTCATGCCCGGATTGCAGCTCGACCGCACACGGCTGGCGCAGGCGGCCAGTGAACGCCAGGCTGCTGCCGATCGCGCGCAGCGGGAAATCGCGGAGCGTCGCGCCATCGAGCTGCAAACGCAGCTTTCGAACGAACAGGCCAGTCGCGTAGCGCAGTCGGCCGAGGTCGAGCGGCTGCGGCAGCAGATCGACGAGAACCGTCGCGCCGCCGAGGCGCAGGTCGAAGCGGACCGGCAGGCGCGTATCGCCGCTGAACGCCAACTCGAAGAGGCATACGGCAAATACACCACGACGATCACGACTGCAGCGCCTTCGGACGTCGATGCGATGCGGCGTCAGATCGAGGACCAGCAGCTCGCACTACGCACGATTCAGGATCGCGAGCGCGCGAATGCGGAAGCGATGCAGGCAGAGATCGCGCGGCTGCGCGCCGATCTCACAGCGTCGCAACAGACGGGAACTCTGAGCGCGGATCTTCTCGCGCAGCGTCAGGCCGATATCCTTGCCCGCCAGCAGCAGCTCGACACGTTGCGGCAATCGCTCGAGGCCGAGTCGGCTGCGCGTGCGCAGCGCGACAAGCAGGAGCAGGAAGCGATCGCCGCGGCGCAGACGCGCCGGCAGCAGGCTGATGCCGAGGCAGCGGCGCTGAGGGCGCAGGCGGAGAACGCCGCGCAGCAGGCGCAGGCCGCGCAGGTGGCGGCGCAGCAGGCCAACGCGCAAGCAGAACAGGCAAACGCCCAGGCCCAGCAGGCTCAGGCCGCGGCGCAGTCGGCGCAGACGCAGCTCGAGGAAACTCGCCGGCAACTTGCCCAAAGCGACGCCGAGACTCGGCGGCTGCGCATTCAAAACGAGCTCTCGCGGATTGCATCGACGCGCAGCGAATCGCGCGGCCTCATCGTCACGCTCAACGGCGGAATCCTCTTCGATACCGGCAAGACCGCGCTGAAGCCGGGCGCGAAATCAACGTTGTCGAAGATCGCCAAACAGTTGCAGACCGATCCATCGCTGAAGATCGCCGTCGAAGGTCACACCGACAGCGTCGGCGGCACGGCTACGAATCAGGCGCTGTCGGAGAAACGCGCCAACGCGGTGCGCGACTACCTCGTCTCCGCCGGCATCTCCGAAGACCACATCACCGCGGACGGCAAAGGCGAAGAGTCGCCGATCGCCACGAACAAAACCGCCGCCGGCCGTCAGCAGAACCGGCGCGTGGAGTTGGTGATTACGCAGTAAGTCGCTCAAGGGACCGCCGCCGATGTGGCGGCGGTCTACGACGATTTTCCCGCCGACTGGAACTCAGTGGACGGCGCGCCGGCGCGAGCAGTTTGAGGGCGGCGTGCAGAAAAATGACCTCGAGACCACTGCCGGCGAACTCATACACATCCTGCGTGACGCCGTTACCTTCGAGCCGTTACGCGATTAACTCGTCGAGCTTCACGGCGATGTCCTCTCCATGCTGGTCCCAGTAATGCGTGTGCGCCCCTTCGCCGATGCACATTTCGTCGATGCCATTGTTCGTGGTCATGTCCGGTGTCGACACATTTTGCGGATCGGTAGTGCGGCGGTTCCATCGCTTGTCGTTTACCGTGCCCGTGATGACGCGTCCGACGTAGTCGCCGCTGCAGTATGCATTCACCCACTTGACCACGCCGAGGTCCTCGCGATTCAGGCCATTCCACACCCACGCGTACAGACCGGGGAAGACTCGCGCGTAGAGCTGCCGGAGCGGGTTGCCCATCGTGAAGAAGGCCAGGTTCCTGGCTGTGAGCGCGTCCGACAGCGGATCGCTCGCCCGCCGCAGAAACCGCAGAAGATCGGCGGTGATGACCGTCCCCTGGCTGTGCGCGATGATCACGACGTCGGTGTACTCGTGACCGCACTGTTTGGGATCGAGGATGAACCGCAACACGGATGAGCAGCGCTCCGCAATCCGCGCGCGCGGCGTGTCGGTGCTGGGATGCTGGCGGAGATAGTTGTCGACGTCGAGCATGACGTCGAGTGCCGCGCTGGCGCCCGGCAGCCAGAAGCGCGCGCCGATCAGCGCGGCCAGCAGCGCGCCCGCCACGGAGATGGCCGCCCACGAACTCTCGTGCGGCGGCGCGCAGTTTTGGGTCTGCCGCCAGACGACAATCATGACTACGATCAGGAGAAGAGCGAACATCTCGGCCGCCGCCGGGATGAAGTTGAAACCGCGCGTCAGCCACACCCCGAGATTCCGCATGCGCGTGTTGAAGGCGCGATGCTCGTCGTGCTTCTTCGGTGGCGTGATCTCCACCAGGATGGACGGCAAGATCGACCAGATCGCCGCTATTACGAACAGCGCGAAGACGACGGTGATGGCGATGAATGCGAAGGAACCGCTGGCCGTTATCGTGGCTTCGATCCACGCCTTTGGTGTCACAGTCGCCCTATTCATGCAGAAGAACCTGTCGAGACAAGAGCCCAGTGGGCGCGGCGTGAAATTGCCTCCGGGCAGAATTTTCTGAATTCCTTTAAAGAGTGCTGCCCAGATCGCCAGCGTCAGGTTTGCGAATAGCGCCGTAGAGAGGGTCAAGGTCGTCCGCGCCGTCCAGGTCGTGTTCGACGCCTTTCGTTTCCAGCCGGCGCCGGCCGTCGCGACGCGCCGGATTGATCGCGGCCGGATCGAAATTCGGAGCGATGCGCTTCAGCCACGGCATGCGATTGCTGACGTCGAGCCGCTGCAACGCGGACGGTGAATTTCGTATGGCAGTAGAGTTCAGGGCTGGCATTTCCGAGGTATGGCGAACTGAAGGAGGGCGAGAGGAGTGGAACGCGTGTCCCATCGGGCGGCGACCCCACCCAAGCAGCCCTTTGCAAGCAGGACATAACGCGCGTCGGTGTATAGTGCCCCGATAGCGGCTTACAAAAGTACGTGTGGAAGGGTTGAATGGGAATCACTCCCGCGATGCTGCGCATGTTGGTCCGCGAAGTACGGCAGCGAAACCTTCAAGGCGCTGCGCTCACGTTAGGAACGCAGGACGTCTGGGCGAACGAAACCGACGTTGCGCGGACCCTGCGTACCGAGGGAGCCGTTCCGCGGCCCTTTACATCGCGTCCAACGACAAGTGCTCTCTTTGCGCAGCTCGGGAACGAGGATGCGAGGCTGGCGCAGTACATCCACGCGCGCTCGCTCTTCGAAATGCTCGGATTTCCTGAATATGTCGATCTCGACAACTCGGACCGCGATTCGCCGACTCTTTCCCACGACTTAAACGAATCGCTGCCGGATAGTCTCACCGGGCGTTTCGATCTCGTCGTCGATTTCGGCACGGGAGAACACGTCTTCCGCGTCGACAACGTATTGGTGTCGGTTGCTGCCGCCGCAAAAGCAGGAGGCGTGATCATCCACTCGCTTCCCCTGCCTTGTGCGCATTGGGCGCAGCACGGTTATTACTGCTTCAACCCCGATGTGCTGTGGGATTTCTATACGAAGAATGGTTTCTCCGACATCACGTGCAAAATCATTTACTACGAAAAACCGTGGGGACGTCCCGTCGACCACCGAATCTACTTCACGAGCGCGAAGACGTTCGACTATCGACCCGGTATTCGCCTGGGATTCATCGTACCGCCCACGGCAGTCAGCGTGGTTTGGTTCTCGGCGAGAAAAACGGACGCGAGGCGCGATCTCGTCATACCGGTCCAGCAAGAACATCGCCCGGCAACCGCACTGGCGTCTTCGCGTTTCCGACCGCTGCTGCGGCGCGTATTTTTTTCAGCGCAGCCTTTCGCCGGTCCATTGCTGCGTCGCGCCTACCTTCGCGCCGAGGGCCTATCGCTCGCAAAAATCGTGTGACTGCAAATCTAAGCCACTTCGCCTTCGCTCTCCGGAATCCGGAATGACTGCTTATAGATGTCGATGATCGACATCAACAGCGAGAAGACCAGCGGGCCGACGACGAGGCCGACGAAACCGAAGGCTTCCATTCCGCCGAGGACGGAGACCAGGAGCGGGATCGCGGGGAGCTGCATCTTTCCCTTCATCGCCCACGGCCGCACCACGTGCTCGATGATCGGGACGATGATCACGCCCCAGATCGTCAGGAAGATGACGCCGAAGTAACTGCGCTCGCCCATCGTCGCGGTGATGTAGAGCCAGAGCGCGGCGGGAATCCAGACCGCCGCCGAGCCGACGATCGGCAGCAGCGACAACACCGTCGCCACGGCGCCCCAGAGGATCGCGCCGGGAACGCCGGCGATGGCCAGTCCGATGCCAATGAAAATCCCCTGCGTCAGCGACGTGATGACCTGCCCGCGAAATGTGGCATCGACGACGGCTTTGAAGTTCTCCGCGAATTGGTGGTTGTAGCGCGCCGGCAGGGGGGAGAGCGCCGCGGCCTCGGCCACGATCGTTTCGCCTTCGACGTAGAAAAAATACGCCGACAGAAGCACGAGGAAGAGCGCGATCACCACGCCGGCGATGCCTCCGATCAGTCCCGCGCCGTGCTGCGCGATCCACGCCGGCGCCTTCTGCACGATGGGCATGATCACATGCGCAGGATTGATCGCCGCCGGATCGAAATTCGGAGCGACGCGCTGCAGCCATGGCATGCGATGGCTGATATCGAGACGTTGCAACGCGCGCGTGGCATCGCCCGACTGGAGATGCTTCATCAGCCCGTTCGCCTCCTGCACGAGGAGGAGCGTGATCAACAGCGCCGGCAACAGAATCACGAACGTGATCAGAAACAGCATCACAGCCGCGGCGCGATTTGCGTGGCCGTGCATGCGCTTGCGCACCCGCTGGAAAACGGAAAACGTCACCGTGACCAGCACCGCGCCGAGCATGATCGGCGCGAGGAACGGTTCGAGAATGATGAAGGTCGCGTAGAGGATGACGAGCGCGATCAGCGCGAAAAAGATGATGCCTGTGAGGTGCCACTCGTGCCGCTGTCGCGCCTCGTCGGCGTCCGGCGTGATTTCCGGCATTTGCTACACCGCGATGATTCCGCGCCGTGCCGCTTCGACGACCGCCTCGGTGCGCGTGGCCGCGCCGAGCTTGCCGAGGATGCCGTTCACGTGGAACTTGATGGTGTGGTCGGTGACGCCGAGGCGCTGCGCGATTTCCTTGTTCGTGAGGCCGGAGGCGAGGAGGCGCAGCACTTCACGCTCGCGCGCCGTCAGCGGCTCGATCATCTCCACCTCGGCGCGCGTTTGCCGCAGCAGGTGATCGGCGAATGCGTCATCGATGACGATTTCGGACTCCGCTACCGCGTGCAACGCCGCATGCATGCGCCGCGGCGCAGCAGTCCGCGCGAGCACGCCGCGCGCGCCGGACGCCAGCGCGTCCGCTGCGCCGGCGGCGTCGACGACGAGCACGAGCGCGGGGACGTCGACATCGGGGAGTGTGCCGTCGCAGATCATCACGTCGGCGTTGACGAGGCGCAACCGCGTTGGATCGGCTTCGGTCAGATCGAGGTCATCGAACGCGCCGAGAATCGTGCGAAGTCCGGAGCGCACCAGCGGCGCGCTGCTGACGACGACGACGCGTAAGGCATCGGATGCCTGGCTCGCAACAGCGTTCGAAGTGAATGCGAAATGCGCGCGCATGGGGAAACAATACCGCAAACGAGTGGCCAGTTGTCAGTGGCCGGTAGTCAGCGGGGCTTGCTCAGTGAACGCCAGCAACTACTTGCTATCATCCCCGCCCTTGAAGATTTTAGAAACGAGCCTGCCCGGCGTCCTGCTCATCGAGCCGAAAGTCTTCGGCGACGACCGCGGCTTTTTCATGGAGACGTATCGCGTTGACGCCTTCCGCGACATCGGAATCAGTGACGCGTTCGTGCAGGACAACCATTCCCGATCCGCCCGCGGCGTGCTGCGCGGCCTGCACTACCAGGAGCCGAACGCGCAGGGAAAACTGGTGCGCTGCACGCGCGGCGCGATCTTCGACGTGGCCGTCGATATCCGCCGCGGGTCGCCCTCGTTCGGCCGCTGGTTCGGTCTTGAGCTGAGCGACGCGAACAAGTTCATGCTCTGGATCCCGCCCGGCTTCGCCCACGGCTTCTGCGCGATCGAGGATGACTCCGACCTCGTCTACAAATGCACGAAGCTCTACGACGCCCCATCCGACCGATCGATCCTCTGGAACGACCCAGCCATCGGAATCGAGTGGCCCATCGCGGAGCCGGTGCTGTCTGACAAGGACGCGAACGCGCCGCGGCTGAACGAAGCCTCCGTTCTGCCAATCTACCTGTAAATAACCATCTGTCACCCAATCGGCACACCTTAGCCGTACGCGGCAATGGTCTTGGCTGGTCTCTTGAAGTGGTCCGCATCCGGGCACAGCAGAGAGAGCTGGTCAGGAGATCGTGATGCGTGGGAAGGTGTATCGCCGGTGGTTCGCAGTTGCCGGTGCTCTGCTGCTTTGTGTGGGGGCGCTGCCGTCGGGAAGCGCGCAGAACGTCCCACAGTCGAGCACCATCATCCGGCGTCGCACGTCTCGAGGACCGGAAAACGACTGGACCCGTTACTGCGCGTCGATCTCGATGGACGGCGTCGCGGTTGGTGAACAGGTCATTTCTCCCGTCACAGCTCCCAATCTGCATCTTTTGTGGTCGCAGATGCTCAGCGGGGCGATTGCGTCCGCACCTTCGGTTGCGCGAGGCAAGGTCTACATCGGTGACTGGGGCGGCCAGGAGTGGGCGCTCGACTCCGCGACCGGGGACGTCATCGCCTCCATCAACCTCGGACAGACCAAGAGCGACCGCTGCAATCCGGACACGCTCGGCGTCACGTCCTCGCCGGCCATCGTCGACAACATTGTTTATGTGGCGGGCGGCGATGACGCCTTCTACGCGCTCAAGGCGGACGACCTCAGCGTCGTCTGGCGGAAGTCGCTCGGCGACAACTCCGCCACCGGCGGCTACTACGGCTGGTGCTCGCCCGCGGTGGCTGGCGGAAAAGTGATCCAGGGCATCGCAAGCAACTGCGACAACCCATTCCCGCGCGGCGCGATTGTCGGACTTGATCCTGCCACCGGCGTCGAACTGACGTCCGGCTACTTCGTGCCCGAGGATCGCGTCGGCGGGGGAGTGTGGACGTCGCCGGCGATCGATACGGAAAACGGCAGCATCTTCGTCACCACCGGCTCCGCGAATGCGTGGGAAGACGGCGACTCCTTCTCCATCGTCCGGCTCAATCTCGATACCTTCGCGATCGAGGACCGCTGGAAGCTGCCCAACGACTCCGGTGAGTACTGGGATGGCGATTGGGGTTCCTCGCCGACGCTTTTCACCGACGCGAAGGGACGTCAACTCGTCGGCGCGGGTCAGAAGGACGGCGGCTACTACGTCTTCGACCGCAACGATCTCGCCGGCGGACCGGTGTGGGTTGCGCCGATCGCCATACAAGGCGGCGTTCCGCAGAACGGAGAAGGGACGCTTTCCACCGCTGCCTTCGACGGGAAGCGGCTCTACGTCGGCGGCGGAATCCCGCGGGACAACGAGGACAATTCTGTCGTTGGCGCGGTCAGCGCGCTCGATCCGGGCACTGGCAAGATCCTCTGGCGGCACACGTTCGCAGGTCCGGTCATCGCGCCGGTCTCGTTCGCGAACGGTGTCGTGTTTGCCGTCGGAGGAACGACTGTGGCCGCGCTCAACGCCGAGACCGGCAGTGTCCTCTGGTCGTTCGAAATGGATGCCCCCGGCTTCGGCGGCGTGGCCATCGCCCGAGGCCGCGTGTATGTGGGAGACCTTTCGGGGACCCTTTACGCGTTCGGAGTTCGCGCCGATTAATTATCTCGACGAATCTCAAACCGTCCTCTACAATCGCGCCGGTCCAAAACCAATCTCCCCATGGCCGGCACGATCTTCGGGCTCGAAGCCCGTTTGTGTTCGTCTGCGCGAGTGCTTCGTGCGCTCGCGGCGACCCTGCTTCTCTTCGCGATTGCCGCGCCGCTTGCCGCCGAAACGATTCACGAGCAGTCGACCGGCATCACGGTCATCGTCGAAGAGAACGGCCACTACTCGATCAGGACCGCCGATCCGAACTGGGTGTTCACGGGAACGCTGCCGGCATCCGCGTCGGCGCTCAAAACCGCCTCCGGCCATGATGGCATCGGCGACTATGACGAAATCACCTTCACGTTCGGCGCAAGGGACGGTTCGATCCGCACCTATCCGAATCGCGCCGCTGTCCTGTTCACCGATCGCTACACAACCGCTGCGGCGAATGCTGATGGCTTCCCGAAACTCTCTGTTTCCCCCGAGGTTCCAGGGAGGCTTTCGTTCCGCGGAAAGTGGTCGCAGTTTCACTTCGACCTCTCCGGCGCCGAAGGTCCATGGGTCTACTTCGATGACGCGGGACATTCGTTCCTGCTCTCGCCCGCGTCCGACTTCATGGTCGCGAATCTGAACCTCACCGACAACAAAGAGATCGAGAGCCGCATCAGTCCGCGCATCAAAGACATCCCGCGCGGACTGGCGCATCGCACGCTGCTCGTCGTCGCCAACGGAATCAACCGCGCCTTCGACGCGTGGGGCCACGCACTCACGGATCTCAACGACAAGAAGCGGCCCGCGAATGACGCCGATCCGTCGCTGGCCACGCTCGGCTACTGGACCGACAACGGTGCCGGCTACTACTACGACTGGGAGCCATCGCTCGGCTACACGGGAACGCTGCTCGCGGTGAAGGACGAATTCGCCAAAGCCGGCCTGACGCTCGGCTACATGCAGATCGACAGCTGGTGGTATCCAAAAGGGGAGAACGGCGACTGGAATCGCCTGACCGCAACCGGCAGTCAGGGCATCCAGCGCTACGAAGCGCATCCCGACATCTTCCCCAAAGGCCTCGGCGGATTTCAGAAAGACCTCGGCCTGCCGCTCATCACGCACGCCCGCTGGATTGACGATAAGAGTCCGTACCGGCAGAAGTACGCGATGTCGAACAACGTCATCATCGATCCCGCCTATTGGACTACGGTCGGCACGAAGCTCCGCGAGTGGGGCGTCTTCGGCTATGAACAGGACTGGCTCGACGAACGCGCCACCGCCTCGTACAACCTCAACGACCAGAACGCGTTCATGGACAACATGGGCCGCATGAGCGAGACATTCGGACTCGCAATGCAGTTCTGCATGGCCACGCCGCGCCACTTTCTGCAGAGCACGAGGTACGACAACCTGACCACGATCCGGGTGAGCGAAGACGTCTTCACGCGCGACAAATGGGACCAGTTTTTCTACAGCTCGCGCCTCGCGTCGTCCCTCGGCGTCTATCCGTTCACGGACGTCTTCGGCAGCGGCGAGAAAATCAGCACGCTCATCGCCACGCTTTCCGCCGGCATCGTCGGCGTCGGCGACCGCCTTGGCGAAGTCAACGCGCAGAACCTGCTCTACGCGGTGAGGCCGGACGGCATCATCGTCAAGCCCGACGTTCCCGCCGTCCCGACCGACGAGAGCATCCTCAACGACGCGCACAACGCCGGCGAGCCGCTCGTTTCGTACACCTACACGGACCACGGTCCGATGCGCGCGCTCTACATCTTCGCGCACCCGCGCACCGACGACCGTACGTTCACGTTCACGCCGGAAAAACTCGGACTCAGCGGCAAGGTCTACGTCTACAACTGGCTGTCCGGCCGCGGCCGCCGCATCAACGGCGACGAGCCGTGGACGCAGACCATTCACGGCGATCCGTCGTACCTCGTGGCCGTTCCCGTCGGCAAGTCCGGCATCGCCTTCCTCGGCGACGCCGGCAAGTTCGTCCCACTCGGAAAAAAGCGCGTACGCGAGCTCTCCGACGACGGCGCGATCAACGCAACGATCGACTTCGCGGCCACGGAGCAATCGGTCACCGTCCACGGTTGGGCGGCCTCGAAGCCGGTCGCGACTGCGATTGATGGCGGCGGCGTTGGGTCCCTCATCTACGACGCCGATTCCGGGCGCTTCGACGTCGAGGTGTTCCCTGGCAACTCGGCATCTGCGCGCATCCGCATCGCCAACGTAGTCCGCAAGCGCCCGATCAAGCCACAACGCCGCCTGGCCTTCTAACCGGAAAAACGTAAGGTCGGCCGTCTCTCTCTCCTGAGGAGCTGGCCATGGCAGACCTGACCATTCATCGCGCGGAAGCCCTGAAGGACGAGTACGAACTGCTGCACGGAACGTTCACGGGCGATCTGTCAGCGATCAGTGCTGACGATATTCTCGATGCAGGCCTGAAGGATCTGCTGAATCCCTCTTCGGCCCTTCGGGTGCGGCTCCTGGCGATCGGCTGGCCGGACACCACCGTATTCACTCGCGAGAGCATCGCCACATTCCTGAATGGAAAAATCGGTTGCGCCGTCCTGCCGGTCGATGACGAAGCGGCCGGAGCGACCTTCATCAGCAATGCCACGAAATTGCTGGCCGAGGGCGAACGCGGCCGTCCGCTGAGCGAGGAGACGCGCCGAATCAACCGGCTGATCCTCGAAGAGAGTTTTCCGGAGTTGGTACGCCAACGCGTGGAGCGCGTTTATCAGGCGATTCACAAACTCGATCCGCCGCGCACTGCGCTCTGCATCTCCGGCGGCGGCATCCGCAGCGCCACGTTTGCGCTCGGCGTCCTGCAGGGATTGGCGAGCCGCGGACTGCTCTCGAAGTTCGACTACCTCTCGACCGTCTCCGGCGGCGGCTACATCGGAAGCTGGCTTTCCACGTGGATCAAGCGGCATACGAGCGGCGTGGCGGGCGTGCAGGGCGACCTGGCCTCGGACGGCTCGCCGGAACCGCGTCCGATCCAGCACCTCCGCGAATACAGCAATTACCTCGTCCCGCGCCTCGGCATCTTCTCGGCCGATTCATGGACCGTCGCGGCGACGTACATCCGCAATCTCCTGCTGAACTGGCTCGTGCTGGTTCCGATCATCGGATGCGTCCTGGGGCTTTCGCGCGGGCATGTTTGGCTGATGCAGCACATCTCTCCGACAGGATGGCAGTGGTTGTACCTCGGTATCCCTGCGGCCATCTGTGCGGCGATCTCATTCGTCTATCTCGGCAGCAGCCGGCCGGTTACGAATCGAGAACTGGCCGGCAAGAAATGGGCGAGCGATGGCGGCTTCGTAGGCTACTGCGTGGTTCCGTCGATTCTGCTGGCCTTCCTGGCAACCGTGTCGTGGGCAGTGCTGACCGATCAGCGCACCGCGGCGTATGCCGACAGAGTGGCTCACCACCTCAGCGGCCCTCCACCAACAGAGGTCTATTCATTGGGCGAAGTAGCTTGGGCGCCAATTGCAGGCTGTATCGGGCTCGCGACGATTGCGTGGTGCTGGTACGCGGTGCGCTCGATCCGGCGAGGAAAAGACCTGGGAAAACTGCTGTGGGAGTTTGTGGCGTGCGTGGTGAGCGGCGCCGGCGCGGGTGTCCTGCTGGCGTGGCTTGCCACCTGGCTTTTTCCGAAACCGGTCATCGAGCCCTTTGATTACCTCGCTGAGATTCCTCCGATGCGGCTTTGGATTGCACATCCTCCTTCGACCCAGCTTTATGTCGTCTTCGCTGTCCCGATCGTTCTGCTCGCGCTCTACATTCAGGCAAGTTTCTTTGTTGGTCTGGCCAGCAAAGTCAATGAAGACTATGACCGCGAGTGGTGGGCTCGAAGCGGTGGATGGTTCATTCTGGCGGCTTGCGCGTGGGCGGTGGTCGCGGCGATTTCGTTGTTTGGTCCGATCGGCTACTACCACGCGCCGGGAATCATCAGCAGCATCGGCGGGATCAGCGGCGTCATCGCCGTCCTTGCCGGAAAGAGTGCGACGACTCCGGGCAACAACAAGCAGAAAGAGAAAGAAACCAAGACCGGGATTTTCGCCAACTTCGGTCTCGCGTTGGCCGCTCCGCTTTTTGTCGTTGCGTTGCTCGCCGCCGTTTCGTTGCTGACAACGACCATTGTCAATGCGGTCGTCACGTTCCCGGATCCCGACGAGCCGAAGCATGCCGAATTTTTCACGCAATTCCGTTCATGGGGCACAGGCGTTTCGCCATTGACGCTGCCGTCAGTCAAGAAGCCCAACGTTCCCGTGCAACTTCTGCATGCGCGATCGGCGGAAACGCCCGTAGTGGACATGGCTGATTACCGCTCATGGTCGCACCTTCGCAGCATTCACGATCACGGCGGCGCCACCTGCCTACTGCTGATTTTTCTGGCCGTACTCGCCTACGGCCTTTCATGGGCCTTCGGCGTCAACCGGTTCTCCATGCACGCGTTTTATCGGAACCGTCTGATCCGCGCGTATCTCGGCGCGTCGCGGTATCGGCGTAAGCCCAACACCTTCACCGGCTTCGACAAACACGACAACATCAAGATGTGGCAGTTGCACCCCGACTACTACGCAGCCACGAGCATTCTCGATCGCCCGAATGTGCTCAAAAAGGCGCAGACGGCGCCGTGGTGGAACAAGATGTTGAACCACGACGACGTCAAACGTCTCCATGCGGCGGGGGATGACACGACGGCGGTCGAACTCCTCGTCGAAGGACTCAACGATCTCATCTCCGGCAACAACGGGAATGCGGTCGTAACCCGTGTCGCGCTCGATGCATTCTTTCAACCGTACGTCATCCCCCGCGAGCCGAAGCAGCGCCTCTTCCACGTCATCAATATCGCTCTCAATCTCGTGTCCGGAAAGAAGCTCGCCTATCAGGAACGGATGGCGGAGTCGTTCACCGTCACGCCGTTGCATTGCGGCAACTACGAGCTCGGCTATCGTGACTCCTGCCAGTACGGCGATCCCGACCGAGGGATTTCGATCGGCACGGCGTTAGCCATCTCTGGCGCAGCCGCCAGTCCCAATCAGGGCTACCACTCCTCGCCGGCGGTGGCGGCGCTGCTCACCGCGTTCAACGTCCGCCTGGGATGGTGGCTGGGCAACCCCGGACCGGCCGGTGACAAAGTGTTCCGCGATCACGAGCCGCGTCCCGCCATCGGCACGATCATGCGGGAAGCCGTCGGCGGCACCGACGACGAATACAAATGGGTCTACCTTTCCGACGGCGGCCACTTCGAGAACCTCGGGCTCTACGAGATGGTCATGCGCCGCTGCCGCTACATCTTCATCAGCGACGCCGGCTGCGATCCCGACTTCACATTCGAAGACCTCGGCAACGCCATCCGCAAGATTTATATCGACTTCGGAATCCCGATCGAGATTGAGACGACAACTCTGCTGCCTCGTGATGATGACCGCGAGGAAGATGAGGCAAAGAAAGGCAAGTACTTCGCCTTCGGCACGATTCACTACGACCAGGTCGACGGAAAAGGCGTGAAGGACGGCCACTTCATCTACATCAAACCATCGTTCTACGGACGCGAACCGCGCGACATCTACAGCTATGCGCGGCAGAGTGCGACTTTCCCGCACGAGACCACCGCCGACCAGTTCTTCTCTGAGTCGCAATTCGAGAGCTACCGGCGGCTGGGACGTTACACGGTCGAAGAGGTGCTGTTGAAGAAGGACCGCGAGAAGCCCTTCGACGATTTGAAAGCCTTCTTTGATGCGGCGAAGAGAAGCAGCAAATCTCCGGACGACTTCTCCTGATACGAAGCGGCACGCCGTGAGAGAATTCGCGGCGTGCCGCGGCGGACCGTCTTCAGCGTTCTCGGGGCCTTCGCCGTCAGCCGCGTCGCGATCGTTGTCCTGCTGATCATCGGCTCGCAGATCACGTTCGTCGCCAAGGACTACAAGACCGTCTGGCGCACCGAGGTATCGCTGGTGGGTGGACGGGTATGGCCGGAGATGCTGCGGATGATGATGATCGGCGACGCCTGGTTTTATCGCCAGATCGCCGCCACCGGATACGAGCTTCCGACGCCCGACGCGAAGCCGAAGAACACCTGGGCGTTCTTCCCCGGCTATCCACTTCTCCTAAAAGCGTTGGGAGGAACCAACGACCGCTGGTACTGGATCTTGTCCGTGGTCGTATCGAACGGCGCGCTGCTGGGAGCACTCTTCGCCGTCGCCGCAGCCGGCCGCGCGATGGGCGCCTCGGACGAGGACGCCGAACGCGCGGTCTGGTACATCGCCCTCTTTCCGACGAGCTATTTCTTCTCGCTGCCGATGACGGAGTCGCTCTTCCTGCTGCTCTCCGCGGGAGCGTTCCTTGCCGCGGTCCGACAGCGCTGGCCTGTCGCCGGCATCCTCGGCGGCTTCGCCGCGGCGACGCGCGTGATCGGAATCTGCCTCCTGCCCGCGCTCCTCCTTCTCCCGCTGCAACGACGACAGCGCCTTTCGATGCAGCAGTTGTGGCTTCTCGCGATCCCTCTCGGAGTGCTCGCGTTCGTCGCATACCTCTACATCCACACCGGCGATCCGCTGGCCTTCGTTCACGCGCAGACGCTGTGGGGCCGCTCATCCCCGCGATTCGCGATGGCCTTCCCCAACAGCGGCCTCACGGTGAGCAAGCCCTGGAACTTCGTTGCCCTCAACGCGATCGCCGCACTATTGATGATCGCCGCCGGCGTCTGGTTCCTCGTGCGCCGCCAGTGGTCGTACGCCGCGTACACGCTGCTGTCCGCCGTCGTCCCGATGAGCTCCGGCTCGCTCCAGTCGATGGCGCGCTACGCCCTCGTCGACTTCCCGCTCTTCTTCTTCCTCGCCGCCGCCGGTCGAGCTCCCGCGCGCGACCGCGCCCTCACCGCCACCTTCGTCATCCTCCTCGGCTGGCTTGTAGCGCTCTTCACGCTCCGTCTCGACTTCGCGCTGGCGTGATCTTGACACCCCGCCGACCCGCCCGTAGGATGCGCCGTCCTCGGGAATGCCACCTGCACACCGCAGGTTAGCGAGCGAGTTCCGACCGCGGGGTCGTAGTTCAGTTGGTTAGAACGCCGGCCTGTCACGCCGGAGGTCGCGGGTTCGAGTCCCGTCGGCCCCGCCAATCTAAACCGCAATTGTTGCAATAGTTTAGAAATCGGGAAATCGCCCACGTCCTCAATACGTACCCTTCGACGGAGAATCGAGATGAGACATGCTCACGATTTTCCGGCGTCACCTGAAGGCGTGCCCCCAACGTTCACGGCGCTACCGCCGCTGTCCGTGTCCGATCTGGATTGAGGGGACGCTCGGCCTCGAAGACGTTCCCCGAAGATCGCTGAACCTCACCTCCTGGGACGCCGCGGAAGAATATGTCCGCGAGTCCAACCGCACCGGCAAGGTCGGCGGGACCACCGCGAAGCCGATGCTCATCGCCGACGCGGTCGAACTCTACCTGACCGACGTCTCTGCCCGCCTTCGTTCCTCGACGGTCCGCCTGCATCGGGTGCTGCTCCGCGACTCGCTCCTCGTCTGGTGCGCAGACAAGGGCTACCGGTACCTGTCGGAGCTCGATGTGAAGGCGCTTATCGAGTACCGCAGCTCCTGGCAGTTCGCGCCGCTCACCGCCCTCAAGAAGTTCGAGCGCCTGCGCTCGTTCTTTCGCTTCTGCCATACGGCAAAGTGGATGCCGGAGAATCCGACGCTCGCGATCAAGGCTCCGAAGGCCGACACGCCGCCGACGCTGCCCTTCACGAATGAGGAAGTCGATCGGACTCTTGCCGCCGCGAAGGGCTTCCGCATCAGCGGCTCCTACGGCCGCACGAACCCCACTCGGGTTCTCGCCTACATCTACCTCCTCCGTTACTCGGGCCTCCGCATTTCGGACGCGACCTCACTACGCAAGGACCGCGTAACCGAAGACGGCCGGCTCTTCCTCCACATGCAGCACAAGACTCGCGTTCCGGTCTACGTGCCGCTGCCGCCGATCGCGGTTCGCGCGCTACGCGCGGCGGCGGACATGTTTCCGGACCGCGAATATTTCTTCTGGACGGGCACCGGCAAACTCGAAACCGCGGTCAAGAGTTGGAAGCGAACGCTCGCGCGCATCTTCCAGCTTGCAACCGTCGAAGGCGGCCACGCTCACCGCTTCCGCGACACCTTCGCGGTGGACCTTCTGCTGCACGATGTCCCGCTCGAAACCGTGGCGGAACTCCTCGGCCACCGCTCGATCAAAGTCACCGAACAGAGCTACGCGCCGTGGGTTAAGGCGCGGCAGGACAAACTAGAAGAAGCGGTGCGGCGGACGTGGAAGACAGAATCACCAGTTGAGCGGCGTCGCCGCCGCAGCTGGAGTGAAGGACATCTAGCGGCCGTCGGCGTCACTTAGGATCTATGGGCGGGAGCGGCTCTTTGCTCCCGCCCTGTTTTATCGGCCACCAAAAGGGATTGATGGTCCCGTCAGGCAGGTGTTTACGGGGATGGCGCATTGTTACTTTGCTCTTGGTTCTTCCAATGGATTGAGACGAATAGTCTAGGGGCAGCCCGCTAAGGAGTCATGCGGGCCATCTCGACGAAGCGGCATAAAGCGTTCACCAGCCGCATCTGCCCGGTCGTCCGGCAAGAGACGTCTAGTAGCCGGGGGCTCGCGATGACTGTGGCAAGGCATTGCGCTCGAGACACGGCGACGTTCAGCCGGTTCTGACTAAAGAGGAAGTCGATATCGCGCGGTAGATCGTCACCACTCGACGTTGCCATCGTGAAGAAGACTACGGGTGCTTCCAGGCCCTGGAACTTATCCACTGTTCCGACGCGCACGCCGGAGATGCCTTCCCGCGTGAGTGTGTCTTTCACGCAGCGTACCTGAGCGTTGTAAGGTGCGACGACGAGAATGTCGTTCGGCGTCATCGAATCGCACTTGCCGGCGATGTTTGTGAACGAGCCACCCTGCAGGAGCAAGCGCACTTCTCTCGCGACGGTTTCAGCCTCTTCCTCTGATGACGTCGAGTTGCTTTCGTGTTCGACCGGCAGGAACCGAAGGCCACTGCCTCGGAGGCCCGCGCTTTCAACGTGTTGTAATTCGCGTCCGGGCGCCGATTCCAAGCGCCCGTCATAAACCACGCTCGAAATGAAACCGGAGACGTTGGGATGCATGCGCCACGTCCTTTCGAGAAAGAAACCGCGATCGCGAGGAATCGTTTTTGCGTCGCCCAGGAGATGCTCGAGAACCGATGCACCGGCAGAGAGGCCGCTGGCTGTCGGGTGAACACCCTGCGACACCTGCGCGAGCTGTAGCGGATCTCCGAGAAGGACGACGTTGCGGGAGGCCGTCGCCATTGCCAGTGCATCGGCGAGCGCGACTTGCCCAGCTTCATCGATGAAGAGATAGTCGACTTTGATCGAAGGATCAGCAAAGAGCCACTTCGTACCGGCGATCAGGTTGTGTGCGGCATCGGTGAACTCATCGATCTTGCTCGCGTTTGCGATCAGCGCGTGTTCGCCCAGAACGGAGTTGTACTGGTTTTCCACATCGCTGAATCGTTTCAGGCCCGAGAAGCGGTAGTGTTCCTCCGATGCAACTTTCTCCACCTCGTATAGCAGATTGTGGATCGCCTTGTGCGCTGTTGCAGAGACCCCGACCCGTTTTCCATTCCGCAGCAAATCTACGATGAGGCGCGCACCGTTGTATGTCTTTCCGGATCCTGGAGGCCCCTGGATGAAGAGGTACGAATCGTCGAGGCAGCGAAGGATCTCCTTAGCCTCACGAATGTCGAACGCATCGCGCTGTAGGTTTGCTCCGACCGCCAGACCGCGGACACGAGGCGCGCGGGCGAGAAGGATGTCGACAGCAGCGCAAAACGGAGATGCATCCAGCTGCTGTCGTACGAGCGTTGAGGCCAACCGCCGCATGGCGGTCCTCACCTCGGCGTCGCCGATGATCTTCTTCGGAATCAACGCCCGTGGATGATCGACGTCACGGAAAGATGGACCGCGTTTGAGACGAAGAGTGCCCGTCGCCTCCTCAATGAAGATGAGCGTACCTGCACTTTTGCGCGTGAGGGGATCGATGACCGTGTCACCCGGCGCGAGCTTGTATTCCTGTGGCGGAAACGAGTACGTATAGACGAGCGACTTCTTGTCGACCTTGGGCGGAACCGACGCATTGAGATCCAGTCTGCCAATCGACTCACTGTCATCGACCAGTTCCTCGGGTGATTTGTCCCGGCGCTCGTAAAACCACCACCACGCTGGCCGCGCTTCGCGGCGATGGTAGTGAACCAGCTGAGCCATCATCCAGCGCGCCTTCTCCTCAGCGTTCGCTTCATCGAGGTCTTTCGGAAGACCCTCCAGGAGGCTCTCCGACAGTTGCGCCGCCTCTATCTCTGCCTCTCTCGTTTCAGGCTTCTGTTCCTGCTGCTCCTCCGGTCCTTTCCATTCGAAGGTAATGCCGTACTGCTGCTCTGCTTCGTTACGGAGATCCAGGAGCCAGGCGTGCAGTTCAGCAAGTGACACGCAGTCGTCACGGTTGTACCGCTCGATCTCAAGGAGCATTTCGTCCTGCCGTGCCTCTAGCCAGGTCTCATACGCGACGATTGCACCTCCCGTGTCGCGGACCCACGTTGCTTCGCGCTCGTAGTAGAAAGCCTCGACTTTCTTGAGCGAGTAACCGGGTTGTGAGATGCGTACGGTCTGCCGAACAATTGGATAGATGTCTACGAACACTCCCCGCCGGAGCAGGTCGTCGACCTCGGCATCGCGGCTGTCGTGCTTGTTCATCAGTCGCCGCAGCGACGCGGCATCTTGCGCGCCGTAGTGATAGACGTGCAGCGCAGGACACGCGGCGAGCCGTTCGACGATGAAATCGATGACCTGCTCAAATTTCACTCGCTCTTCCGCATCATCGTGCGCCCACCAACGGTGATACTTCGTCTGCCCACCTTCGCAAACCGCGATACCGAATAGGTATGTGAGACCCGAGCCGACGAATGGATCGGCTTCGACGTCGAGGTACAAGTCGCCGTCCGCGGGAAGCGGCAGGCGTTCAAACCCATGCTTCGCCTCGGGAGGCAGCAGCTCGTAGCGATGTTTGCCGCTCTCCCGGAACTCAAGCTGCAATCTTGCTTGCTGATGCAGTGACGCCGCTGTCGATGGAGCCATTTTCGCGACGCGGCCCGGCGCGTTGCGACCGAGGATCGTCAGCGTCGGGATGTCGGAACGGGTGAAACGGGAGATCTGCCCCCGACGGATATTCGCGACGAGTGATAGGTGGTCATCTTTCAAGAGATGCCGCCAGCAATTCAGATTCCATTCACACATCGAGCAAAGCTCGACCGGTAACGGATATGTCGATGCCGCCCCTGCCACGGCGAAATCTTCAAACCGCGACCGGACGTGGCGGAAGTACGCTGCATAGTCATCGCATCGGAACGACTGCACCTCGCCTGTTCCAAGTACGACGTGCATTTGCTCTGGGATCGCGCCGAGGATCGACGAGAGCTGCTCGCTGTAACAGGCGAGCTGCAAAAGGAAGTGGGGTTTGACGGAGCGGGAGAGTTTCACGTCGGCCACTTCGTAGCTGTGCTCTCCGAGCAGCGACGGGCGTTCGACACGCTTTAGCAGATCGGCGATTCCGATCCAGCGTCCATCGAAGAAGGTTGCCTGGTACACATAGTCGACGCCGCTGCGCATGGCCGCTGTCGTGCGTTTATGCGCGTCGCGCAACTGCGCGAGCGCTGCGCGAGGACGCTCGATCGTGACGAGGGTCTTGCCGCTTGCGATAAGGCTATCGACGTACGCTTTCTCGTGCTCACTACCGCGTCGCGCGATTACTTCCGAGGCTGGAGATCGCAGCGGTGGTGCGAGCGGTTCGAGGGTGCCCAGAGCGTTGCTGTAGTCGAGATGCGCGAGGTGCTCACACCGGCTGAACTTTGTTAGATCCGTTGCTGACAGCAGCAACGCTCCGTCGACAATTCTCATCAAACTCTCCGATCATCCGTGTGAGAACCATACGGGCCCGCGGCACGTCCAGCCGCCTCGCTGCATAGGCGGCGTTTAGAGTCTCATCATCGACATACCCGTCGTACTTGTCTTCCTGCTTATTCGACACGGTTGCGGCCAAAGTGTGGGGATCGAGCGAATCATCGGCCGCGATCGCAGTCAGATGTGCAATCGTGTCGACGGGAGAGACGTCATCGACGAGGATCGCGACGTCTTCGGCGGAGGCCTTCACTCCGCACGCACCCAGCGCTCGGACAATGGTGTTCATCACACGGTCGCCGCACCACGGAAAGAGCAGGGTGTCCGTTCCGTGCGGTATGACACAGGTCTCGTCTAGTCCCAGGCGGCGAAAGTTGTCGCGCCCCTCCGCGAGCAGGCCTGCCGCTACGGGATCGGCAAACGCGCATGGCGTCGTCGCGCGGTAGATCGCAAGCATCATGGTGCGGACGCGATCGTCGACATCACCGAATCCGTGGCCTTCGAATGGCGGCAGTCTTCCTCCCTTCGAAGGCGCGAGGTCGATGACGTGTTGCCGTTCGTCCACCGCGGTCACGCACCAGCGCCTCCCTCCGAAGATCAGGAATGAGCCCGGCGAGAGCGGCGTCCGGACGGGAAGTGTGCCGAGAGTTCGACCGTCGCTTACCAGGCGATACTCCTCCGAGGTGATGAACGCTGTATAGAAGGTGTAGTGGTCGACGAGCCGCTCACCTTCGGCACCGAGGAGCAGGAGACCGTTGATCGCCCGCTCCACAATCTTATGCACCACGAGCCCCGACACAATCCGCTCAAACGCCGCAGCGTCGATTCGGCGGAACGGCCCTGCTGCGCAGAGCAGGTACCACGCCCGATCGGGATAGATGCCTCCGTGCTGCGCAATGAGCGACATGAGCTGCTGCACGAATGTCGAAGGATGCATGGTCGCGACGTCGTTCGGCTCGTTCCACGGTTCGAGCAGTAACTCAACCATCGCGATGGTCTGGACAAGGGCGGGATGCAGAGTGAAATGCGGCGGGGTTCGCGCGTCGATCTCCTGCTCGCGTATGTATGCACGCAGAACGGGAGGCGAGCCGCGGCGGCCGGACCGGCCGAGTCGTTGCCGCATTGCCGCTACCGACGGCGGGGGGCCAATCTGCGCGACGCTCTTCACTGCGCCGATGTCGATACCCATCTCGAGCGTGCTCGTACAGACGGCAGTAGTCGGGCGAGTGCCGTCCTTCAGCATAGCCTCGACGTCGGTGCGCAACTCGCGTGACAAGCTGCCGTGATGCGCGTAGAACTCGAGCGGTACCCGCTCCGCTTCGGAAATGCGCGCCAGCAGATCGGCTAGCCACTCGACCACCTGCCGCCGGTTTGCGAAGATGAGGTTGTTTGATCCGCGGAGCGTGCGAAAAAGATGCGCCGCGATCGAACGCACCGACTCCTCTTCCTCTTCCGGCTGCTGGTCCTCCTCGCGCGGCGGTCGTTGCCGGTAGCCGCGGACCTGAAGGAGCACCTCCTGATCACCGCCAGCCGATGTGATCATCCGCACGTCGCGCTGATCGTCATATGCGCGTAAGAAGTCGGCAGCGACGCGGGTGTCGCCCAGTGTCGCACTCAGACCGATGCGCCGTATCCGCCGCTTCAGCGCGAAATCCAGGCGATGCAGCAGCGACAGCAATTGCATGCCGCGCTCCGCCCCGATGAATGAATGAAGCTCATCGACAACTACATCGTGTGTTTCAGCGAAGAGACGCGCGACGTCCGATCCGTGGCGCACGAAGATCGCTTCTAGCGACTCCGGCGTGATCAGCAGGACGCCACTCGGATTGCGCAGGAGTCGCTGTTTCGCACTCGACGAGACATCGCCGTGCCACCGATGCACGGGAATGTCGAGCTGTTCGCAAAGCTCGTCGAGACGACTCCACTGATCGTTGATCAGTGCTTTCAGCGGTCCGACGTACACGGCGCGGATGCCTTGACCTGCGTTTTCGGTCACCAGCCGAGAGCAGATTGGGAGGAACGCTGCTTCGGTCTTCCCGGACGCGGTTGCTGCCGAGATGATGATGTCGGAGGCGCCCGACAATACGGCAACGATCGATTCCTGCTGGATGTCGCGCAGACCCGGCCAGCCGCGATTCCAGATCCATCGCTGCACTTTCTCGTGCAGGAGATCGAAGGAGGCGCGTTCGAGATCGGACATTCCCTCAGATCCGGAACGATGTCAGCTCGTCCTCGTCGTCCATCTTTAAATCGCCATCGCGGTCGCTCGCGATGTCAACGCTGCCGAGAATCTCACGCCACGAGGTATCAGGATTCTGCTCGAGGACCGCCAGGAGACCCACGAACTCGCGGATCGTGTTGCGCGGCGTTTGAAAGTACGCGTCGCCGATTTTTTCGGAGCAATGCAGCATGAACGCTTCGAGCCCTTCGTCCGGGACAAGGTAGGCTGCCGGGTTGCCGGAGGCATACACATTCCGCACGTTGCGCAGGAGAACGTAAAGGTCTTCCTTGGTGAGATTCGAGAGCCGGAGCACAGGACCGCTGTAGTCGACGAGGCTATCCGTCGCGAACCGGTTTTCCGACAGCCGAGACTGAAGCGCCGTGTAGCTGTAGACGCCGCGCCGCGTGTCGAAGAGAAACTCCGGTGTGCCGCCGAAGAGGAATCCGAGGCCTGCTGAAGAACCCTGCAGTGTGTCGTTGACGATGCGGAGGATCTGCTCGTAGTTGCTATTGCGCGCCTGAGCACTGGCCAGCTTATAGATGTTGACCATCTCATCGAGGCACACGAGGAGACCGCCGTAGCCGGCGATGCGAACGAATCTGCTGAGCAGCTTGAGCTGGTCGTAGACATTGTTGTCATCGACGATCGAGCGGACGCCGAGCGCGGCCCGTGCGTCTGTCCGCGTCGCAAACTCGCCGCGCAGCCATCTCAAGGCCGCCGTCTTTAGTTCCTCGTTAGCCGTGTCATGCCCTCGCCAGTACGCCGCGATGACCTCCGCGAAGTCATAGCCACCGACGAGCTCAGACAGTGACACCAGGCGCTCGCGGATGACGACCTCAACTTCCACACCGCGTGTCCGTGCATCGCTGAGCGCCGTCGAGACGAATTTCTCCACGATGCTGGGAAGCGCACCGCCATCGGGTTTTGATCGCGTGGCGATGTTCCGCAGTAGCTCGTTATAGAGCGACCGTGCCTGGCCGCCGCTGGCGTGGAGCCGCCGATCGGGGTTGAGATCGGCCTGCACGGCCACAAGGTTTTTGTCCAGCGCCATGGCACGGACGAGGAAGAGAAAGAACGTTTTTCCTGATCCATACGGGCCAATGATGAAGCGGACCACCGCTCCTCCATCGGCGATGCTGACGAGATCACGTAGCAGAGCGGTGACTTCGTTGGCCCGTCCGACCTGGATGTGCTGATGCCCGATCCGCGGCACGACGCCCGCACGCAGCGACTGCAGGATTGCTTCACGATGCTTGGGTCGAATCGTGTCGATGACGGTCACGCCAGGATCTCCTTCGCCACATAGTCATTGATGATGATGGGATCGTCGCCTTCCCATACCGGATCGCCGCAATGCTCGAACGCGTAATCGTTGACCGCCTCCAGCGCACCATCGACGAGGAGCGCATGTTCCGATGCGAGCAACTCCACATCGTGACGCGGCCATTCGCCGCGAGCGATCAGACCGCGCAGAAACGCACTTTGTGCGGCATCGAGGCCGCCGACGCCCGACGGTGTCGCGGTGTACGCATCGACCGAGGAAGTTACCTGTGCCTCATCCTCTTCGGCGAAGACATCGGCTAGAAGCGACGACACCGTCGCCGTCTGGGCGAGCTTCGTCTTCACGCGCATCATGTCGAGACCGACACCTCGCGATTGCGTTTGTGGCGCGGGTGCCTGCTCCCCGTCGTTCGTCATGACCGTATGGACGCTTCGATAGAGGTCGTCGGCGGTGAGGCCCAGCGACCTGTAGAGCTTCTCGAGTGACCGCATCGCTGCCGCATCGACAGCGCCGTCCGCCGCAGCGATCCGGGTTACGTACCCGCCGACCTTCGCGCGTTGCTCGGGAGCAAGTGCCGCGATCTGCTTCTTGACCCCCGTCTTTCCGAGATTCTCCCGACTGAGCCACTCCACGTGAGCATCCAGACGGCGGCGCTCGGCGTCATGCAGTTCGAAGGCGTCGGCAATTGAACGATGCAGCGCGTTCCGCTCGCCCGGCGTAAAGACGCCGTCGGCATTCGCGATCGCCACTCCGAGCCGCGCCAGTACCAGCGCGGCTGCGTACTCCGGTGATGCCACCGCGGGCGCATCGGGCACCCGGCGGAAGATGATGATCGAACTGCCCGAAGCAGGAGGATGACCGCCGAAGCGGACGTCGGGTTCCATCGAGTAGCCGATTTTCTCCAGCGCCTGCGCGAGCTGAACAGCCTCACCCTTTGTCAATTTGAGGGGATTTGCGACCGGCCAGTAAAAGAGCAGATCGTCCGCGGCGATCGAGACGTACTCGACGTAACCGAGACGGTTCGCGAGGAATGAGGTGAGCGTGCGGATATCGTCGGAGTCGACCACCAGCATCAGTTCGGCGGGCAACATGCTGATTGCGGCGAGGCTATGCGCAGATTGAGGGTTCTTCGCAACCCAGCGGCTGTACGAATCGAGTTCGTCACAGCAAATGTCAGCGATTTTCTCGAATTCCGATAGTGGCTTGGTGAGTGCGGTGACGTCCGGCAGGCCTTCGACCTTCAAGGAGCGCTCGCGGAGCGCGCTACTCGCCGGCGTGTGCCGCACGATCAGCGACGTCTTGTTCGCGTGCAACCGCATACCACCGGCGAATTGCTCCGTGTAGCGGATGGCGAAAAGTTTTTCGAACTCGGCTGGACACCGCGCTGCAGGTGTCCGCAACGCTCTGCCGCCGCTGCGAAGCCACTCGAGCGCCAAACCAGCTGGCAGTGTGGCGCCCGCCGAGGCGAGCTTCCCGAGCGTTACACGTGTTGTAAACGGGAGCACATCGCCCGGCCGCAAGTGGTCGCCGCGAGACGGCGCAATCAACTCGGGCTCGCGCGCACTCAGCAGATCCAGCAGGCTACTGGCATACAAGCCGAATGAATCGTGCTGATAAATCGAAAGCAGACGCTCGAGTTCGCGGGCGATGGCAACGCATTCCGCGGAATCCGACCCTTTGCCCGCCAGGTATTCGAACGCGCGGCGCTCGAGCCCGTAAAAGAAAAGAAAAACAAAACCGATCGGAGCTGCTGGATCCTTACGACCGCTCGCCAGCCAGTTAAGAAACGCTGCGCGGAAAGGTGGCGTCAGGCGTTCGTACGAAGGCGAGTATCCGATCTGCCCATCCGAAGGGACGGCCATGTTCCAGCGGTCGATCGACAGCGATGGGTCAATGAGCGCCGGCTCGCCGAAGTGAATATCAAGTCCACGCAGCCGCTGCCCAACGTAAACGAACCCACCGATCTCGAAGCCATGAACGGTCACGCCTCGGCATCGCGGAATCCACAGCGCGTTGCCATCCAGCAGCGTCGGCCGCTTTGCTGACTCGGCCGGTTTATCGACCCTCAAAGTAGTTTCGGCGCGGATCAGAACCCGCGCCAACTCTTCGACTTTGACAGCACGCGCAGGAGGGACAGCCGCGTTGGAAGCCGTCGTCGCGGCGGGCGTTCCGTCCGGAATGATGGCCCGGATTGCAGTAAGCGGATTCGTGGATGAGATAACGGATGGAGAAACCACCGTGGGAGAGTTAGGACGGAGAGTCTGAACAACCGGGGCAACGACTCGCATCGAAGGCGGATGCGTAGTTGGCTTTGGTTTGCCGATCGCGAGGAACGCGTCGCGGAAGTGCTCGGCTGCCACAGGATTCGAAACTGAAATCGACTCGTTTAAGACGCCTGCAGCGGAAATCGTCAATTGTCCCGTTTCGACGATGGGCAGCAGCGGGTTGTATTTGTGCCGCCGGTCAGGCGATCCGTCCTTTCGTTGATACTGCCACTGCTGCCCTACTCGCGGCGAATCTGAAGAGGGCGTGCCGTAGTGCAGACTTCGCGATCGGCTTGCCTCCACCTTCACTTGGCCGTACGACACGAACCAGACGCTCCTTTCGTGGAGGATGAGCGCTCCGTCTGGCAGAAATTGCACCCGCATTGGCCCGAGCAATAACTCTGGAGGTGTGACATTGGTCGTGATCGGTGCCGCTGCTACTTCCACAGTGACCGGTCCCCGCGCGGACGATCGGCTCTGGCTGCGCGCAAGCCATGCAACACCGTTTGCTACGCCTTCGTACAGCGCCTCGGATTCTTCGGTGAGACTGTAAAGAACGAATATCGTGCGACGTGCCGCGTCGTCGCTCCGCACAACGATTGCGAAAATGAGCGTCGCGACCGCAATCGCCGCTGATAGCCACACGCTCGCTGCCGCTGCGGTGATGCTCGCTGCCAGGCCAATGATCAGAACGACCGGCCCGCGCGAACGGCGCCCGACCCGCATGGCAATTTCCGTCATGAACTCGCTGAGCGAACTTTCGACACACGTCCCGGCTTCATCGGCAACTCGTCTGTATGCAGGTTCGCCGTTATGCGCTACGGAAACGTGGAATGCTGCCCGGCGCGTGTCCGGAGGTCCAGAGACGATTCGGCCGTGTACTGTGCGGACGGGGCCGGCGCCATAAGCGTCCAGTTGGTAAATAGGCATGTGGGTGGTTCTGAACCGAACCGCCATGGTAATTCCATCTTTCCTGTTGAACAACTGGTTGGCAGGCGCGTGAGCCGTTAGTCACGGCGTCAACGAGATGAGATGCAGAAGGCGTCAGTCGTCCCATCTCTCCCAGACGAGCATGAAAAGTTCCTTCCTTGGAAGCACCAGGTGGGACTTTTTGCTTCTCAGTCACTCTCTTTCAGAAGTCCAAATCTTGTTTGGAGGCGCGCCATGTCCGAACCTGTCGTCCACTCCCACTGGCACCAGTCCATCTCAGGGCTCTCCATCACACCCACCGAGTTCTACGAAGCCGTCGGCAAGGCGATCGAAGCCAAGAACATCCCCGGCATCAAGATCGAAGGGAAGTACTACGGCGAGGGCATGATCGGCTCCGCCCAGAGGCTCTACCTCAGAGCGAAGCGGAACGAGTACTACTTCGACATCTGCGGCGCGCCCTTCGCCGACGGCTCCTTCGTCTCCTGGTGGCTCGCCGAGGATACCGGCTGCATGCGCGGCTGCCTCATGGCGCTGCCGATCATCGGCTGGCTGCTTCTCGTCCTCATCTATCGGGAGACTTACTACAAGGTGGACACGCGCCTCATGTTCCAGGACGCGATCCACTCGGCCGTGCTCTCCGTCGTTGACGAGTTCACCACCGCGAAGGGTCTGCGTGCCCTCTCGGAGGCGCAGCGGACACCTACTATGATGAAGCTCATCAAGTAAGACTGTCGGATGCTGCCGTACGAGGAACTCACGCGCCGTTTCTACGAGTGGGAAACTCGCGGTCGGGGTGCGCTCCAGTGGCCGGCGTGTGTCCGGCTGGAGCCGCCCTTCCGGCCGTTCCAAGGCCACTTCATCGCGTCGTGCCCGGCAGTGGAGGACGACGGCCGGAAGCATGGAGTTTTGAGCTGGCTTGGCATACAGCTCACGCGACCGCTCGGAGCACCGGCCCCGGCGCCGCAAGAAGAACTTCCCGAGGAAACCGAGCCGGAACCCGAAGCGGACGAGGGCGGTCAAGAGATCGTCGAGTTCGCGCTGGCCTTGAAGGAAGGCACGCGCGTAGACCGCGAAGGAGCGGAAGCGTTTCTGCTCGCGCTCCGCGCCTGCAGCGAGCCGATCGGCTTCGAGATCGTCGCGACCGCGGAGCGCATCGTGGTCCAGTGGGCGGCAAGGCGAAGCGATGCGGGACTTCTGCGCGAAGAGTTGCGCGTGTTCTTTCCGGAGGCAGGAGTCGCCGAGATCACCGATTCGCTCCTCGCGACTTGGAGCGAGCCGCCCGGCACGATGGCGATCGTCGAATGCGGCCTCGCCCGCGAGTTCATGCTGCCGCTCCGCACCTTCCTGCGCGCCGATCCCGATCCGCTCCTCGCGAGTTTCGGCGCGCTCTCCGATCTCGCCGCCGATGAAGTTGCGATACTCCAAGTGCTCTTCGAACCCGCGCGCGAGGATTGGGCGGAGAGTGTGCGGCGCGCGGTCACGGACGGCGAAGGCGGCGCGTTCTTTGTCGATGCGCCAGAGCTCACGAAGCTCGCGCTCGAGAAAGTCTCGCATCCGCTCTTTGCCGTCGTGCTTCGCCTCGCTACGAGCTCGCCCATCACAGGTCGCGCGGAAGCGATTCTTCGCTCACTCGCGGGAACGCTCGCGCACTTCGGCAGGGCGGATGGGAACGAACTCACGATCGCTGTGAACAAGCGCGGAGTCTCCTTGGAGCGCGATCTTCTGCTACGCACCTCGCACCGCAGCGGCATACTCCTGTCGGCCGGGGAACTCGTGGGCGTGGCCCATCCTCCCGGCGCGTCCGTCGTTTTGCCAAAGCTGATGCGGCGCGTGCGGCGCATGAAGGCCGCGCCGCAATCGAGTGTGGGTCATGCGCTTACTCTTGGCACAAACGAGCACGCCGGCGAAACAAGAATCGTCGGACTCACTCCCGAAGAGCGCATGCGTCACATGCATGTGGTCGGAGCCTCCGGAACCGGCAAGAGCACCTTCCTCCTCGACCTCATTCTCCAATCCATAGCGCTCGGGCGCGGGGTTGGCGTTCTCGATCCGCACGGCGATCTCGTGGATGAAGTGCTCGCGAGGATTCCGGAGGCGCGCGAAGACGATGTCGTGCTCCTTGATGCGTCAGATGCCGAATACCCGGTGGGCTTGAATCTCCTCGACGCCCATTCCGAACTCGAAGGAACGCTTCTCGCCTCGGACTTAACCGGCATCTTCCGCCGCCTCTCGACCACATGGGGCGACCAGATGCAGACGGTGCTCGCGAACGCGATCCAGGCGTTCCTGACCTCGAACACCGGCGGCAGCCTTCATGACCTTCGCCGGTTCCTGATCGAGCCGGACTACCGGCGTGAGTTTCTCCTCACCGTCACGGACGAGGAAGTCGTCTACTACTGGACCAAGGAGTTCCCGCTCCTCGTCGGGAAACCCGCCGCGCCGATCCTCACTCGGCTCGACGGCTTCCTCAGACCGAAGCCGCTCCGCGCCATGTTCGCGGCCCGCGAGAGCCGCCTCGATTTCCGCGAGATCATGGACGGTGGCCGCATCTTCCTCGCGAAGCTCGCACAGGGCGCGATCGGCGAAGAGAACGCTGCGCTCCTCGGCAGCCTGATCGTCGCGAAGTTCCATCAGGCGGCGCTCAGCCGACAGGAACTGCAACGCGAGTCGCGAAAAGATTTCGATCTCGTGATCGACGAGTTCCAGGACCTCGTCACGCCCTCGGTCGCGAAGATCTTGGCCGGCACCCGCAAGTACCGGCTCGGTCTCACGGCGGCACACCAGTCGCTTCGCCCGGTTTACGAAGCAGATCAAAACGTTGCCGCAGCGCTTCTCGCGAACGCGGCGACGCGGGTCGTTTTCCGCGTGGGCGACGATGACGCGAAGAAGCTCGCGGACGGCTTCACCTCGTTTGACGCGCAGTCCCTTGTCTCTCTCGGCGTCGGCGAAGCGGTCTGCCGGATCGACCGCGCCGACCATGACTTCAATTTGAGAACGCGGGTACCGGCAGGTGTCGCGCCAGCGACCGCGGCAACGCGCCGCTCCGCGATCGTCGAGAAGTCGCGAGCAAAGTACGGATCGCGTCCGGTTACGACCTCGCGCCAGCAGACGAACACCGCGCCCCCGGGAAGTGAGCGGAGGCCAACGGCCAAGGCTTCGCAGCCTGAGCGGAAGAAACCGCGACGCTCGCCGGCCGACGAGCTGAAGGCGCTCCTCCGCACTACGCAAGATCCCGCCGACACCTCAAAGGAAGAGTGAATCGCTCCTCGGAGAGTGTGGAGACAAAGTGTAGAGACGTATCCACAGTTTGCGAGGAGCGGAAGCGCTTACTTTCAACGAGTTAGCGGAAGGAGCTTGCCCGAGGCTTATCAAGGAACGGCGCGGTACAGTCGTGCTGACTTCCCAAACTGAGCGCACGTGCGAAATGGCATAATGGTGGGATTCCAATAAATCCCTGACGAGGAGTGCTCGATGGTCATACGACTGCCGCACCGTCTACAAGCTACGCTTGCTGCAATTTGCATTGCCGCTCTCTCCGCGTGTACGTCAGTCGGCACAGGTAGCCTCGCGATCATCCGCACGAAGTGCGTAGACGATCCGCGGATGGCTGAAAATTGTGCGACATTGACCGCCAAATATCCCCACCTCATCACCGGGGAGGACGCCTCCGTTCCTCTGGTGATCGGGTCTGATGGAACCGTTGTCACGACTGCGGTTCCGGACTTCGCTTCGTTCCGGAAGCAGATCTACGGAACCGACGCGTTCACGCCGGCGACGCTCTCGCTGAACGTGCACGACCGCGGCAGCGCGCCGGCGTTCCTCCCGCTCGACGTGTCGCAACTGATCGCGTCGACGCTGTCTTCCTTTGCTGCGGCAAACTCAAAGACGCCGCTCAGCACCGCCATCATGTTGCAGACGTTTCTTCAGGCCCGCTTTCGCAACGTTGCCGATTTGTCCCTGGCAATTGTGCCGCATCATCAGGTCGATGGCCGGCAGGTTTACTACTACTACCCTCGGGTGTCGTTCGACTTCGGATCGGTCTTCACGTCGGCGTCGACGCTCGACCGTTTCGATTTTCTCGCGCTGCGGCTAACGCTGAAGGGATGTCCCGCAGGCCCGCCGCGGGTGCGCATCGTCGATTACTATCCCAAGGCATCCGACTTCGCGGAATACACACGCGGCCAGCTTACCGAAGGTGCGCAGTTACAGGCGCAACTCGCGTACACGGCAACCAAGGGCGTGAGCGCGATTACCGGCGCGACGCCTGATACAACCACGAGTACACGGTCCACGACGCTTGGACCCCAAGTCGGTGGCTCAGTTTCTGACAGCTACGTTGCGCAGATCGTCGATGCGATCGACCGCCGCACCTCCGCGGTACTCGATGACGGCGCCATGTTCTATGCCGATTTCCGCGGCACGCGGCAGGTGCGCGTCGGCGGCACCTACAACTTCGATGTCATGCTCGAGGTGCCATCACAGCTCCAGCCAACCGATACGGCGCCATGCGCTGATCCGAGCGCGACTTGCGTCTCTAATCCGATTGCGACGAATGTGAATGCCGACGCAACGCTGATCGGAATGGTGCGCCACGTTTACCGCCGAGGTCAGATCGGTCGCGTCACACGCGTTCCGGAGCCGGAAAACGATGACGTCTTCGAAGAGGTCGTTCTCAAACGCATTCCCGACATAGCGCTTTGGCAGTTCAATGCGTCCCCGGCCGTCAGCAACACGACGTCGGTGCTGAACTGCGTACTCGCCGTGACCACAAATCGGGATGACGCCGAGTTTGTCGCGAACGATGCGCAGGGCGCGCTCTTGGGGCGCGGCAGTGGTCGCGAGGCGGCAATCACATATTCGTCACCTGCGGGTAAGGCATGCGCCACGCCGACGCTTTCCTTTCTGCCGATTCTCACCGCCGGGGATAAAGGCAGCACCACAATTCTTCGCGCATCCATCGCCATCGCCGGGAAAGTAGCGATCTCCGATGGAGTGGTTTCTGCGGTCATCCCGCTCGCCAATGGCAATGCATCCGTCGTCGCGTCCTACGCGCCCGTTCAACCCTGATCGAAAAGGAGAGCACATGCCGAAGCATTCGAAGAAGCACAAGGGATTCATCGACGCAGTCGTGAAGATTTCGGGCGGGCATGAGGAAGCCGCTGAGGATTTCTTCCTCGTGAAAAAATCCGAGCTGCACGATGTGTTCGGCGCGGAAGGGGAAACTGGCGGCAAGTGCGTCTTGTGGGGCGTCGATCCGACTACAGGACAGCCCGTCTGCCTCAAACGCGCATAGCGCATCAGTACCAGTCGCCAGGGCGTTTGCGGAGCGGTACGGACGTATGAGCGGTTGCGAGTTCCTGGTCATGCGGGTTGAACCTGCTTCCATGGAAGGGACAAACGGTGCGCATCAACTTTCTCGCGCCGACAAACGCGAGCTTGAAACTACGTTTCGGTCGATGACGTAAGCGTCATCGCCGATGTCAACTAACCGCGGCATTCGGTTGGCCGTCCGCCCCCTTTAGGGCAGGCGGCCAGTGCACGACAGGAAGCTCTGAATTCCTTACCGCGAGCCGAACGCCGCAGGCGACTGCCCGGGGCTTATCACCGAGCGCGGCAGCGATCAAAAATCCACCACACGGGCTGTTGGCTGCGACGCGGCGAAAGGCACGTGCGTCGACCGGCTGGCGTCTCGTATAGAAGCAGCTCGTGAAGATCGGTGATCACCGAGATGTTGTCAGCGAAATAGGAGTGACCTAAGAAGTCGGTGCTCACAGCGGAAACATCCACGGAGGTAAATCCGGAACCGGTGACAATGCTGCCTCCGGCGCTATCCCGTTCTCCCACGCGCAACTCGGACTTATGCCACTTGTGCGACTCGCGCAACGCGCGGTCCTTCGACGAAGCGTAGAGAGTGACCTCGCCTGCGAGCTTCGTGACGGCTTCGATCAGCTGGCCGAACTTGTTTCGCGACATATCAGGAGCAGTAAGGACGACATCGGAGAGGTTCGCGAACTGCGGCGGCTTCTGCGAATTGCCCTGAACTTCGGCAAGAGCCTTGAGGAGCGCCCGGTTGCCCAGACTGTGGGCGACGATGGCAATGCGCTTCGCGCCTGAGCGCGTGGCGAGGAGCCGCACGAACGCGACGAGGTGCGGAACGGTATCGTCGTTGTTCTCCTCGTCGGCCGGATAGCCAACAAGATTCCCCTGCGACGGCCACGAATAGAGAACGGTCGGCCCGGCGGGCTTAAGATCATAGGCAAGGATCGCCGCGCGTTGCACCGCGTCTTCGAATGGGACGTTGTAGCCGTGAACGAAGACGAGGAGGTCGGGTCGATCCGGCTTAAGCTTGCTCGCGTCCCGGACGCGCGTTTGAATCTCGCCGATAAACGCGCCCTCCTGCATACGCTCGATCTCGAGCAGCACCACGTCACGGCTCTGGCTCGCGCTACGAAACGAGAACCGCCCCGGCTTCTCCCACTCGCCAATGCGGTGATCGCGAGGGATGCTGACGGTGCCCCAGCCGAACGTCAGGTCCTTCGCGAGCTTCGGCTCGAAGGCGGTGCCGTTCCATCGCCGATCTGTTCCGAAATACACCCGAACGACCGTAAACACCGGGTCTTCCATCCAATGCAATCCGGTCGTTTGAGTGTCAGTCGATGCGAGGAGCTCGCTGCGGAGGATGCGCACTCGCACGCGGCGATTCTGTGCGCGGGCGTACTCCGTCTGCCCTTCGACAAGCGGGCGCTCCTTGCCGTAGCTCTCGGTTGTAATCTTCGCCTCGACCTCGCGCTGGTGAAAATACCGTTCGACGGCGGCCACTCGTTCGGCGGCGAGGCGCGCGTTCACCTCCGCTCCACCGTCGTCGTCCGCATGTCCTTCGAGCGCCACCTTAAAGACGTAAGACTTTTTCGCGATCGTCACGTCCTCTTCCAACGCCGGCAGCTGATCCTCCGCGATCGTTACGCTGTTCAGGTCGAAGAAGATGTCCACCGGATAGCGTTCACCCTCCATGAACTCCTGGAGCGAGAATCGCGGCACCTTGAACCGGTCGTCCAGTTCCTGAGGGAGGTTGCCTGGCGCGGTAGTGGTGCTTTGTGGCTTCTCGGATTGCTGAGCCGCCTTCGGATCGGACGGTTGCACAGCGCCGATCAAGAGCGACATCCCAGCGGCGAGCAGATAGCGCGCGACTTGAACTGGTGCTGGCATCATCGATCCTCCGAGAATGTGATTGCCAGTGTAATAGACGGACAGTGACGGGGTTTCTCTCTCGTCCCGCGTCCCGCACTAGTCCATGAGCAGCGCACGAAGCTCGACGACGCAATCGCGCGAGCCCATCGCATCCGGAAGTGCGAGCGATATCAGCTGTACGCCTTCGCAAGACGGCTGCTGCGCAATGAGTGCCGCACGCTTGTTACCGCGTGTGAAGACGACGATCCCCGCGTGATCGCCTTCGGCCGCATCGTTCAGGAGTTCGCGTAGTCGTTCGAGTTTCGGAAGAAAGACGGTTGCGAGTCTTTCGCAGCCGAGATCAATCTCGCACGCAAGGAGCAGGCCGCGCGTTCCCGCCGCCGCAGGCCAGCGCGCGAGAAGATCAGGGATTGCCAGTGCGGACGAAAGCCGTCGTTGCAGGTACCACGCGGGAGAGATGAGCGACGGCGGATTCTTGAGTCCCAAGAACGCGACGCGAAGATCATTGATCGCGAGCGTATGCGCTACGTCCTTGAGGGCCACCGCCTTTGCCGGTGCGAAGAGTTCATCCTCGGCGATGCCGCGATCGATGAGGAACTCACGGCCGCGCCGAGTGAGCCGCAGCCGGTTCATGCCGATGCCGCCGAGACGTTCGGCGGCGATGAAGGCGCGCTCTGATGCACGAATGACAAAACGCGAGACCACGTTCGGCGAACGTGAAGCAAAGACCGCTTCGTGAAGCTGGTACTGCGCGACCTCATAGCCTCTGCCGATGAAGGCGAGGGCGTCGATGTCCCGGTCGCGCAGCCGCGTTCGAGGGACATGCACCGCTTCTAGCGACGGCGCCATGCCGCTCTCCGCGGAACGCGAACCGAACGGAGCGCGCGTCTCGACGGCGGGAGATGCGAATGGGTTCTCTCGAAAGCAATTGCCGCGGGTGCCCCGGCCTCTTCCGCCGACCGAACACCCATGCGGTAGAACCGCGGGTCCCGTTCGATGCCGAGGTAGTCGCGCCCCAGTTCCTTAGCGACGACAAGGATGCGGCCGGAGCCGAAGAAGGGATCGAGCACCAAGTCGCCCGGCTTGCTCGCGTGCTCGATCGGGCGACGCACGAGCGCCGCAGGTTTCACCGTCTCATGGTGGAAGTCGTCGTTCTTCGGTTGCCTTGTCTCCCGCTGGATGTGCCAGAGATCGCGGTAGCTGTCGTCATGGGTTCCTCTGTTGCGCGGAAAGAACTTGCCCTTGGCCGCGAAGATCAGGAACTCGTGGGTGTAGGCGTAGTTCTGGTAGTTCATGCCGTGCACGACCTTGTCCCAGACGATCACGTTTTTGAGTCGAAAGCCGGCGCGGGAAAGTTCATCGAGCCAGATGCCGAGGCTCTTCCAGTTGATGAAGACGTAGGCGGCGCGATCCATCCGAAGCACCCGGAAGAGTTCCCGCGCCGTCGTCGCCACTAATTCGCGGTACTCCGCGGGCGAGAGCGCATCGTCGAAGAAGTTTCGGAAGCGGGTCCCGGAGGGAGAGCCTTTGATGCCGGTGTTGTAGGGCGGGTCGGTGAGGATGAGGTCTACGCTTTCGTCAGGGATCTCGCGGAGCCGTTCGGTGGAGTCGCCAAGCAATAGTTGATTTCTCATGCGCCGCAAGATGGAAGACTTTGCGTCGCGCGGGTAGAGGGGGCGCTTCGTTTGCGCGGCTTGCGAGGTTTGCGGAAATCGAAGCGTGTCCGAAGTTCACAAGTGCGCACGGACTAAGCGTCAGACGACGAGTGGCCGCCGCCCGACAGGTGCCTACGTTCAGCGCCCGTAGGCGGGGCGTGTCACTGGAGCAACTACCGTCATCCGGTTCTGTACACGAAGGGCGACCTTCCCCGGTATCCGAACGTTCCGATATGTCCGCCGACCGGTCGCCTGCATCCGAAAGACCAGGGTACCCGGTTCGTTCACGAACATTCTGCGGATGGATTCGGGTGACATGTTCCAGAGAAAAGCCAGTTCCTTCACCGTGTAGCAGTAGTTCGAATCGAGAATGGAAGTTTGTTCCATGCTGAACCTCCGTGCGGGCAGGTTCAGTGTCCCCGCTGTTCCCGATCCGAGCGGGTAAGCCCGGACCACTCCAAGCATGATGAGAATAGCACCGACGTTTTCGCTTTCTACACCCGCGGCCACCTTCGATCAGGGTCCGTTTGCGGCCTTCGTCTCGAAAGCGCCGTAGGGGAACGCGTCGGGTTTCGTTTCCAGCAATTCGACGATGAATGCCGCCAAGCTCCAGGCGTGCGGCGCAAACTCGTCGTTCAACATATCGCGGAACTCGCCCCAAAGCTGCGGGTGCACCGGAGTGCACTCCTTGTACTCGCCGATCACATCCATGAAACGGTACATGATCCGCACCTGGTCGAGGAGCGGAACGATCTCATCGAACATGTCGCGTAACTTCTGATCGCTCATACCGCCTCCTCTCTGAATCCAGCACATCCGCACATGTAGAACTCATTGGCACCTGCCCTTCGCGTGCGCCTTCTTCCCATGCCCACAGCCGCACATCGGTTCAGGCGTGTACGCGCGGCAGCCGCAGTGGAAACAGGTCCCTGCGGGTTCTCCTTCGTGTGCCAGTGCTCGCGCTTCTGGTGGAGGCAGAGGCAAATGAAGGTCAGGCGGTAGTTCACGAAACACCGACTCATGGTCATTCCAGGTGGAGGTCCGAGGCGCTCACTTTGTCATTTTCACCCGTGCCCACCTTGCTGTGACGTTTCACCTCGTCTGTAACGTCCTGAAGAATGCGTAACGCCCTATCCTTCCCCAGCACTTCGACGATGAGATCCGCGCCTTCGTCGGTGCCGCGCTTCTCGGCGTACTCCTCTACCTTGCCGTAGGGCGCTAGCTCCACGATGAGACGGTTAAGAAGCTCGCTTTCGTAGAGTTCGTTCGCTAGACAGAGGACTTCGAGCGCATCTGTCGCGGTCGCAGTCTCGCCCGCGTTCATCGCATCCCTCGCGATGAAGTACCCCGGAGAATCGAGCAAAAAGAACTGCTCGAACTGCGCGGCGGTGATTAGTCGGAGCTTCAGGGTCTTTTTCATTCTCATCGCCCCCATTTCAAGGAGTTCTCATCGCGCGTGACGTAACGTCGTGTGCGGTGCTCATGCGGGAGATATTCGCTTCCGGCAACTCTCGGAAGAGGGCCAGGATGAAAACGGCGAGGGCACGGGCGTCGCCAGCAATCTCCTTGTCTACCAGCGAAATGATGTCGCTGTGTATTCGATACCGGAGGGCTTTCAAGCCGGGGTAGTTCTCTATGAGTTCGCAGAACACATCCTCGGTGATTCTCACGATGGTGAGGGGTCGCTCCACATACCTGTAGAGGTCGAGAAGCATTTGCCAGTTGGTGGTTGTACTCATTCTTCGTCGAGGTCAAAGAGGTCGGAGGCTGTGATGGGCTCGCGGGTGAGTCTTCGGATTGCGGCGGTGATGGCCTTGATGCACTTCCTCGTGGGTTCCATCTCCCCTTTGCGAATGCGGAGAAGATGCTGCCGGGAGTAGTCGGCTTCGAACGCGATGCGGAGGGGTTTCAACTTTCGGGCTTTGATGAACGCTTCAAGTTTGGTCATGCAGGCCTCACGATGAGATTTACTGCTCCGACGATTTGAAACTCGCCGGTCAGAGGTTTGTCCGAGTGTTCGCGCAGTTCCTCACGGCCGTGTTTCGCCCATCAGTGGCCGACATAGGCGTTGTTTCCGCGGGTTACGACTACAAGCTCTCCGGTTGCGGCGACCGATCGGGGCTCGACGATGAGAAGGTCACCGGGCTCCGCCTCGGGCGCGCGACGGACTCGGTAGACGAGCTCATGGTCTTCGAGAACTTCGGACGGGATGAGGACAGCCTCGCTCGTCTTGAAGAGCGGTTTGCCTTGGTCGATTTCCCCGTGTATCCGCACTTTTCTCACTCCGGTTCCGACCGTAACTCGGAGTAGGCGTTAGTCAAGGGTGTTTATAAGTTCCACGCGCAGTAGAACGCGGCGACGAGAAGAGCATTAGAGCGCGAGTGAACTCCGAGGTAGGGTCCTCGGATGGTCTACTTTTCTTTGGGTCAGGCAATAACGTTCACGGCTCGGGCAGTGCGGCAGGGCGAGGTCGGATACATCACATTCAAGGAAGAAGTGCCGGCGCTCATGGCGTGGGGTTGTTCACGGGAGGAAGCGGAATGCAATCTAAAAAAACGATTCGCGGCGTTCGTGACGGAGCAGAGGAATATCGGGAAGCTCAGGGAGGAGCTGGCGGTAGTTTGGCTGTGAATGTGCAGCGCACTGGCGGCATCTGGCACGGGTACGTGGAAGGTCATCCGGAAGTGGATGAGCGAGGGCTGACCGAAGAAATGGCGAGGGTCAAAGCGGAGAGGGTGGTCGAAAGGATGCGAGAAAACGGTGTTTCCTCCGAGCCCGTCAGAGGGTCCAGAAACGACGGTGGGCTGTGGGCGGAAAGAAAAGCCCCCTCACGGTGAAGTGAGAGGGTAAAGATCAATCAGGCTTTGAGGGCCTACCACACGAATGGGACTTCCAAATGGTCGCGGTTCCTCCTTTCTAAGCGGGCCGGAACTTCTTACAGCCGTCGCCTTCATGGCACCAGCCTTTGGCGTGGGCTTTCTTTCCGTGACCGCATTTACAAACGGTTTCGGGAGTAAACGCTTTACAGGAGCAGTAGAAGCAAGGACCGTTAGGAATTTGCTTGGTGTTCACGTGTTCCCGCTTCTGATGACTACAGATGCAGATGTAGACCGGGCGCATGGGCGCACCTCACAGTTTCGGGTCGGTGTGGTGGACGAGGGTGGTTACGTCGAGGTCGGAGCGGTTGCCGCAGTTTTCGCAATAGAGGCGGTCGGGGCCGGAGCCGGCCATATCGACGAGGGTTTTGTCGCAGTCAGCGACGAGGACGAGGAGGCCCTTGTCCTCAAACATCTCAAGGATGGGTTCACGCCAAAGGACTCGGCGCTCTACGGCGAAGTGGTCAGAATCGGTGGAAAGGCAGTGAGGGCAGTGCAGCGTTTCGCCGCTCACGACAGCGAACACTAGGCCGCCTTCTTGCGTCGCTTCTGAGGCTCCTCAGCTTTCTTATCGAGAAAGATGACCTGGGAGGCGTGGATTTCAGTCTTCCAGCGTTTCTGGCCGGTTTCCTTGTCGTCCCACTCCGACGTGCGGAGAGAGCCTTCGATGAGAACGTGCGAGCCCTTCTTGAGGTACTGCGCGACGTTCTCGCCGTTGCCATTCCAGACGACGATGTTGAGCCAGTTGGTACGTTCCTGCTTTTCGCCGGAGCCGTCCTTCCAGCGGTCGGTTACAGCCAGGGAGAATTTAGTAACCGTTGTTGCTGCGGCTTGCGCGGTTTCCGGGTCTTTGCCGAGGTAGCCGGTGACGATGACGCGGTTGAGACTGAACACAGCTTCTCCTTTTCGTGTCCTTCAATGAATCGGCGCACGACTTCCCGCGCGCCTTTGCGGTAGACAGTGACGGCTACGAGGTCTTCCCGATGCCAGACGGCCCAGTAGCGCCTCTTGTAGCGGGTAATTTTGAAATCCACTCTTCCCTCCTTGCACCCTTCGTCAGTTTTCGAAGCGGCCGAGAAACCCTGCGAGCTTCGTCGTCGCCCTGATCTGCGGAATGGGGTCGAGATCCTTGAAGGAGGAGGTGAAGGCGTTCTGCAGGCTCCACATCGTGCGCGGCTCGAACTCGGGGTAGGCCGGCGCGAAGTAGTGCTGGTGCACGACCTTCGCGAGGTGCTTCGGAATCGGCATCCCGTCTTCGATGAACGCGGCGTAGATCACGTTCCGCGCAAGCGAGTCCGGGAGGTCGTGCGCTCGCCAGGCGTCGATCTGCCGGCCCATCGGCGCGAACCCACGCTGCATTCGTTCTACGCCGAGGGCGATCGTGTCGGCGAGGTCGAAGTGCTTGGTGTGCTTCTTCGCAAGCACCGCCTGGAAGTCGCCGTTGAACATCAGGTTGTCGCAGACAAAGACCTTGAACCCGACGGTGATGCCGAGGCTGAACGTCTTGTCGTGCGAATTCCGGATGCCGAGTGCGAGGCGCACGCCGGAATGCTCGACGTTCACTGTCATGATCCCGAACATCCGCATGAAGTCGGGCGTCAAGGCGTATTCGTCTTTGACGACCTCGATGTTCCGGTAGCCGAGGCTCTGGATGAGCGCTTCAACCACATCGGCGTGCGGGATCGGCACATGGGTACGAGTGGCTTCCGGGACGGGAAGCCCGCGGAGATTCTGTCGTCCGACGAGCTCGGAGCGCGCGTGGAGAAGCGTGACTTGTGGTTCTACGATCTGAGGCGGTTCCGGTGCAATGACCCTCATGGGACACTCCTTTCTTATTCGGTAGGCGCTGCTCACCGTTCGCCGGGCAGCATCAGCGTGTCGTTCTCTGAAGGTCGCGAGAGCGGACTTCAGATCGGCGCTATCCATCCCGGCCACAGGTTTCGGACAGGGCTCTGCCGCTCCCTTGCGGTGAGAAGACATGGGGTGACTCCTTCGGCAGGGGTTAGCGGGATCGCGCCGAAAGGCACGGCAGGCAGGTCTTCAGGCGGACGCGGAGAAGCAGGTCGGGCGGGACAGGTTCGGTTTGGCCGCAGCTATCGCATGCGAGCTGCTTCGCGTTCCACGGGATGCGAACGAACTCCGCCCGCACGCGTGGCTTTCGTTTCGGCCGGCGTGGCGCGGCGCGAGCGGCGCTCATGACACGCCGCCGCCGCAACAGGCCTCGCCCGCGTCGGTCAGTGCCCAGTGGAGGCAATCGGGACAGACCACCGGATCTACTTGCCAACCCTCTTCGTATGCCCGCTCATCGGTCTCCACTTTGGCGCACTCGATACAGGTTACCGTTTCGACA
>JAXDIO010000365.1:0-19967 GCA_034663965.1 Thermoanaerobaculia bacterium
GCGTTGCCGGCGTTGCACGCCGCGCTGCTGGATCCCGACACGTACGTGCAGCAATCCGCGGTGCTGGCGCTCGACAAACTGCCCGACCGCGAGTCGTTCCCGCATCTGTTCCGGGCGCTGGAAAACAGCGTCATCCTCGATGAGGTTTCCGATCTTTTCGTGCGGCACAAACAGCTGTACCGCGATCTTCTGGAGGAGGCGTGGCGCACGGCCGACAGCCGTCGCGAAGTGGTGATCGCGGCGATTTTGCAGGCGATGAAAGAGAAGTAGTGGTCAGTAGCCAGTGGTCAGTGGTCAGCTTTCTTCTGACTCCTGGCCACTGACCACTGGCCACTGGCCACTCAACATGTCCACATTCAACCTGTCCTTGAATCACCATCTCGATCTGCCGGACGACGTGTTCCGGCTGATGCGGGATCAGATTTACAAGCGGACGGGGATGTGGTTCGCCGACACTTCCAAGTACCTGCTGCAGAAGCGCCTCTCGCCGCGCGCGCGCGAACTGAACTTCGAGTCGTTTCAGAAGTACTTCTACTTTCTGCAGTACGACCCGCGCGCGGAGGCGGAGTTCGATCAGATCTACGACCTGGTCACGACGAATGAAACGTACTTTTTCCGCGAGCCGGCGCAGCTCGCCGCGTTCGCGGAAGAGATCGTGCCGGAGATTCTGTCGCGCAAGACGATCAAGAAAATCCGGATCTGGTCGGCCGGCTGTTCATCCGGCGAAGAGCCGTACTCGATCGCGATGCTGCTGAACGAAGCCGGCTACTACGATCGCGGCACGTTCGAGATTTTCGCCAGCGACATCAACCAGCAGGTGCTGGCCAAAGCACGCCGCGGCCACTATCGCGAGAGCGCGTTCCGCGCCACGGACGGACCGCTGCGCGACAAGTACTTCACGCGTAACGAAGACGGCTCGTGGCACATCCACGACGACATTCGCAACCGCGTTTCCTTCGGCCGCCTGAATCTCTACGACGAGCCGCGCGTCTCGCTCCTCGGCCACCTCGACGTGATCTTCTGCCGCAACGTGATCATCTATTTCGATGACCAGTCGAAGAAGGTGGTGGTCTCGAATTTCTACAACCGACTCACCGACACCGGCTACCTGCTCCTCGGCCATTCGGAATCGCTGATCTCGCTCTCCACGCAGTTCAAACTGCGCCACCTGAAGAACGACATGGTGTACCAGAAGTGATGCCGCTTCGCGCCCTCGTCATCGACGACTCCGCCTACAACCGCGTGACGATTTCGCGGATGCTGGCGTCGTCGCCGGACATCGACGTCGTGGCGACGGCAGTCAACGGCGAAGACGGAATCCGGCAGGTGATGCGGCATCGGCCGGACGTCATCACGCTCGATCTGGAGATGCCGGTGATGGACGGCTTCGCCTTCCTTCGCTGGCTGATGGCGAATGTGCCGACGGCTGTGATCGCGGTGTCGTCGCGTTCGTCCGACCGCAGCGTTTTCAAAGCGCTCGACCTCGGCGCGGTCGATTTCATCGCCAAGCCGGGAGGACGCGTTTCGCCGCGGCTCGAGGAAATCCAGCGCGATCTCATCGCCAAAGTGCTGCAGGTCGCCGACATCCGCATGGAGAACCTGCGGCGGCGCATCGTCGAAGAGGACGACGTCGCGCCGCACGAAATGGCTCCGCTGGTCGTTTGCGAAGGCGGCATCGATCTCGTCGCCATCGGATGCTCGACCGGCGGCCCGCCCGCGCTGCAGCACGTGTTTCAAAATCTGCCGTTGCTGCCGATTCCGATCGTCGTCGCGCAACACATGCCGCCGGCGTTCACGCGCCTCTTTGCCGAACGCGTCAACAAACTCACCAGCTACACGGTCAAGGAAGGCGACGATGGCGAGTTGCTGCGGCCGGGCACCGTCTACGTGGCGCCGGGCGGGATGCAGATGGAGATTCGCCGGATCGCCGAGGGGCTGCAGTTGCGCACGTTCGCAGCGAAGTCGAACGACCTCTACGCTCCCTCGGTCGATCGACTGCTCATCTCCGCCAGCGACGCCTGCGCCGACCGCATGGTGGCCATCATCATGACCGGCATGGGCGACGACGGCGCACAAGCGATCCGCCGCGTCCGCGAACGCGGCGGCCGCACGATCGCCGAGTCGCCCCAAACCGCGATCATCTTCGGCATGCCCAACGAGGCCATCAAGACCGGCTGCATCGATCAGGTCCTCGCGCTCAACGACATTCCGCGCGCCATCGAGCGGCTCTGCGCAGGGTAGCGGCGCGACGCCGATTCTGAAGCCAGCCACAGCAGAGTGTCTGGAATTAAAGGTAGACCTGCACTGGGGTAGGGTAATATCTCTTTTCATCACCCCTAAGTAAGCAGAGAAGCACTACCTTTACAAATTGCTTTCCGGCTGTCCGGAGGCGTCGTGAAGTTCGAGCGGAGTTTCCTTGTCTACTGCACACATCCACAATCACGGCATCGTCGCCGCGGAAAAATAGTGTTTCCGATGCGGATGGTGAGCGTTATTGGAGTCCTGCTGCTTCTGGCAATGCCATTCACGGCTCTCGGGCAGAGTGCCTGCGACGACGCACTGCTTCAGGCGCAGAAGAGTTATGACCTCGGCCTGTTCGAGGATGTCCCAAGTCAGCTCGGGCCATGCCTGGGAACGCGTATGTCGCGGCGAACCGCGGTCGAGGTCCACTCGCTTCTGGCGCGTGCATACCTCAACAGCGACGAGCCCGAGAAAGCGCACAAGGAAGTGTCGACGATTCTGCGGCTCGACGCGACGTTCGAGGCCGGCTCTTCATCCCTTTTCGCCGCGCTCGTGTCGAAGGTGCGTCGTGAAGAATTGACCACGCAGGTGGCGTCGGTGTCGAAGACGAACGAGAGCCTGCGGGAGGCGCCGGCAACGGTCGTAGTCGTGACCGGGGATGAGATCCAGCGGCGCGGCTACCTCGATCTCGAGCAACTCCTGCACGATCTGCCGGGATTCGACATCTCGCGGACGAATGGAGACACTTATTCGTTCGACTATCAGCGCGGCTACCGTTCGCCCACCAACGACCGGCTCATTTTTCTCATCGACGGCGTCGAGCAGAACGATCTCAGTACGAACATCCTCTATCTGACGCGCCAGTTTCCGCTCAGCAACATCGATCGCGTTGAGGTGGTGTACGGGCCGGCGTCGACGATGTACGGCGCGAATGCGTATACAGGCGTAATCAGCGTCATAACGAAAGACGCCGAGGCACTAGTCGCAGAGAACAGGCCGTTCAGCCTCACCGGGCGCGTCACGACCGGCGCGCGCGCGCACGTCGCCGACGTCACGGCCGCCGGGAAGGACCGCAGTGGCACGATTGCCTGGTCCGTAGCTGCCAATCTCCAGCAAAGCACCGAGCGCGATCTCTCCGGGATGGCCAACTGGGACTATAGCTATAAGAACTTCGACTACAAGAGCGCGATGCACCTCGCCGGTTTGCCCGAGGAGCGTTCGGCGTTATGCACCACTCCATCGCCGTACATCCAGTGCTCGGCTAACGGCATCGATCTGACAAACGCCGGTGAAGCGCTCGTCCGCCAGCTCGATTCTGGCCTCATCCGCGATGAAAACCTCGGCTTCCACGACACGGCGAAGAATTGGTCGATCAACACCAAGCTGCGGCTCTCCAACCTGACGCTCGGACTGCAGTCGTGGCGCAGCCAGGAAGGAATCGGCTCGGCTGTCAGTGCCTTGAGGAACGGCGCGAGCAGCTCCTGGACGCCCCGGGGAAGCTCGCTGTACCTCAAGTACACATTGCCGCTTGAACGGATGAAGCTCAACGTCTTCACGCGATATCTGATCTCCAGCCAGGAGCACGCTTCATCCGAATACGACTATCTCCACAACTACTCGGGCGGCTTCCTCAGCATGTGGAGCCTGGTCGCGCCGTGCGAAGCACCGAACGACCCTAAGCCCGTCAGTTGCGCTCCCGCCACGCCATGGGTCGAGCGAGTGCATTTCTCCAGCCTCTCATCGCAACTGCGGAGTGAGATCAACGCCACGTTCGAGACCTCGGAAAAATGGTCTGCCGTAGCGGGCATGGAGCTGGCGAAGAGCTCGCTCCAGACCACATTCGCGCAGTTCGCCACGGGTCCGGGAGTGCTGAGCAGTCCCGACGTCCCGAATCCTGAGCATGTCGAGCACACGGATGTCGGTCTCTACGCACAAGGAGCGTACAAACCGCGGCAGTCATTGAAGCTCGTGCTGGCGGGACGCCTCAGCCGCAATGAGATCAACAACAAGCCGGGGGCACGAGGTTACGGCACGCTCTTCACCCCGCGCGCGGCCGTGATCTACTCGCCGCCGCGTACCGATGTCGTGCTCAAGGCGATCTATTCGGAGGCCTTCAAGGATCCGACCGATTTTCAGAAGTTCGGCACGCTTCGCTTCGTCAACGAGTTTCCAAGCCTCGGTCTGAAGCCCGAAACGGTGAAAAACGTCGAGGTGAGCGCCAACTGGGAACCATCTCGAGGCAGCGCGCTCGAGGCGACGCTGTTCCAGGCGCGGTACGCGAACGTCGTGTCGTTCGAAGCAGTGCCGGATTGCACGGTGGTCTTCGGCTGCCTGCGCTACGCGAACCGCGACCGCATCCTCGTCCGCGGAGCGCAGCTTACGGCGCGCCGCCGGCAGGGGCGCGCGGATCTCTGGGCGAATTACACGTGGACCGATCCGAAGCAGAGGAATCCCGCGGACCCCTTCGGCGCGCCGCTCGTCGATGCTGACGGCAACGTCGTGAAGTCACTTCGCGTCGCCGACATCGCGTCGCACAACGCCAGCGCTGGCGTCGACATGAAGTGGTCGGAGCGCTGGCGCGGCTCGGTCGTTCTCCATCACTCGGGCGCGCGGGAAACCGGCCCCGGTACAACGGAAGGGGACAGCCCACTCAGCCGCGTCGACGGCTACACAACCGCCCAGGCCACCGTGACCTACTTCTATCCGCGCGCGAACCTGTCCCTACAGCTCATCGTCCAGAACGCTTTCAACCGGCTCTATTACGCCCCGACCGTTTCGCCGGTCTTTGGTGCTCCCAGCGTGCCGTACGCCGGCCGTGCGGTCTACATCCGTCTGTCGTACGGCCTATCTGCCAAACATCTGTAACTATCGAAAGGAGGTGCGACCGATAGACTCTTCAGAAATGCCGATACGCGACTAAACATGAAAAACCGAAAGGAGAAAAAACAATGTTCTCGAAAGATGATGAACGCCTCTACCACTCACTCGTGGCGCGGGCATGGACGGACAAAGCATTCCACAAGCGTTTCGTCGAGCACCCGGGCGACGTTCTGAAGGAGAACGGAGTCCAGCTGCCCGACCACGTCGATGTTTCGGTGAACGAAGGCGAGTCGAGAGGGAAATTGATCATCGGCCTCCCGCACAGGCCGGCGCACCTCTCTGACGACGATATCAAGAAGGGCGGCCCAGAAGCCCAAGCGGACCCCTGTATCTTCTGAACGGCGGCGCCTCGGCAGAGATGCCGCTGCCGGGGCGCAACCGCAGTCGTCTACCTGAGGAACCCTGATGTTCGACCGGCCCGTATTCCGGAAGTGTTTCGACGTCGAGATCGCCGACGACCAACACGTGCTGGTCTTCGGCGAGCATGACCACTACATCCTCAATGGGCCCTTGTTCGTCTGGCTGACGCCACTCCTTCGCGACTGTCGGCCGCTTGCAGACATCCTCGATCGCGCCAATGGTTACGGCGAGCTCGAAGTTCTTTATGCGGTGGAGTCCCTGGCGATGAAAGGACTCATCCGCGAGGCGGTAGCGTCGGACGACGACGCAGCCGAGGCCTTCTGGGACAGCGTCGGCGCCGACCCGGCCGCGGCTTCGCGGGCCATCTGTGCCTCCGTGGTGAACGTCATCGGCCTGGGAGGCGCATCTTCGAGCGCGCTCACTACATTGCTGCACGATTCGGGCGTGGCCGCCGCCGGAGATCCCCGCCTGCACATTGTGCTGACCGGCGACTACCTCGACCCGGAGATCGCCGCGATCAACGAGCTGCGCCTCCGTGACGGCAGGCCGTGGCTTCTCGCGCGCCCTCACGGCTCGTCCGTCTGGCTCGGCCCGTTGCTGCAGCCAGGCGAGAGCCCATGCTGGGAGTGCATGGCCACGCGCATGCGGGAGCAGCGGCTGGCCGGAAAATACCTGCAGAAGCGTAGAGGGGACAGCCATCCGCGGCTGATCTCCGGTGGCAGCCTCCCGGCTACGGAGCGAGCGGCCGTGGCACTGATCGCGACGGAGACGCTGAAGTGGCTGGGGGGAGCGGAGACGCGGCTCCGCGATGCGCTCCTCACCTTCGATCTCGCCGCCATGACCATCGAGCGCCACCCTGTGACGCGGCGGACGCGCTGTCGTGCGTGCGGCGACGCCACTCCGGTCATCGCGGCGCCGGTACGGCTCGCCGGTGGCCGGCCGATCACTCGCTTCTATCGGACGGAAACCGCCGAGGGGACACTCGCGCACCACGGGCACCTCGTCAGCCGGTACACAGGTGTCGTAAGCGAGCTTACCCTCGTGGCAGACATCGACGCCGGCGTGGCGCCGCTGTATCGCGCCGGTCCGAACGCGGCGACGGCAGACGGCTCTCTGGAGACGTTCCGTGCGCAGTTCCGTACGGCGAGCGGCGGGAAGGGGATGACCGACGCGCAGGCGAAGTCGAGCGCCCTCTGCGAGGCGATTGAACGGTACAGCGGCGTCTTTCAGGGCGACGAGCATCGCATCCGCGCTAGTTATGCGTCGCTCGGCGATCAAGCGATCCATCCGAACGCCTGCACGCTCTTCAGCGATGCGCAATTCGAGCGTCGCCACGAGGCAGGTGGTGGCCGCTCGACACGCGTTCCGCCGCCGTTCGATGAGCAGGAGGAAGTGGAGTGGTCAATGCTCTGGTCGCTGACCGGAGAGAGGTTCCGGTACCTCCCGACGGCGCTCTGCTACTACGGCTACCAGATGGCAGGCGCGAAGCCGCTCCGCGTCGCCGACTCGAACGGCTGTGCGGCCGGCGCAACGATCGAGGAGGCGATCGTGCACGGTTTCTTCGAGCTGGTCGAGCGCGATAGCGTTGCGCTGTGGTGGTTCAACCGAATCGGGCGTCCCGCCGTCGATCTCACCTCGTTCGCCGATCCGTACATCGACGCTCTGCGAAGCTACTATCGCTCTCTCGGCCGCGCGCTCTGGGTCCTCGACCTCACGAGCGATCTCGGTATCCCGTCGTGTGTGGCGGTGAGCGTGCGCGAAGACGGCCCCGCGCAGGACATCGTCATCGGCTTCGGAGCGCATTTCGACGCCGGGATCGCCGTCACCCGCGCGCTCACTGAAGCGAACCAGTTCCTCCCGGTCGTCCTGTCGCGGCATTGCCAGCCGGATGCGGCGTTCAAATCCGCTGACGAGGACGTACTCGCGTGGCTCCGCGCCGCAACGCTGGAGAATCAGCCGTTTCTCGTTCCCTCAACGGCGCCGCCGGTGCGACGCGAGTCGTTTCCGCGGCACGACCACGTTGATCTGAAGGAGGCGGTCGAGGCCTGCGTCGCCATCGCCCGGTCGCGTGGTCTCGAGGTGCTGGTGCTCGATCAGACGCGCGATGACATCGGACTCCCGGTCGTGCGCGTCGTTGTGCCGGGACTGAGGCCTTTCTGGCGCCGTCTTGCTCCCGGCCGTCTCTACGACGTGCCGGTGGCCATGGGTTGGCGCGATGCACCAGCGACCGAAGAAACGCTCAATCCGATTCCCGTTTTCTTCTGAAAGGATGCTGTGAACGGCTACAGAATCATCGATGCGGATTGTCATGTGATCGAGCCGGATTTGTGGCGATCGTCCGGCGACGCCGCCATTCTCGCGTCACCGCTCTTCGACCGCGCATCGCAATTGAGCCAGATTACGGATCACATGTCTCCGGAGGTCCTCAGCCGGATGCCGCCCACCGTAGTCCGCGAGTTGCTCCGCTACGACATCAGCGCCTACGACGCCGCGTCGCAGGCGAAGGCCATTCGCGTCCTCGGCGCCGAGATGGCTTTTCTCTATCCGAGCATCGGTCTTCTGCTCTTCGCCGTCGACGAGATGGACGCGCACGTCGCCGGTGCCGCCGTGCGCATTTACAACAATTGGCTCCGCGACTTCTGCAGCCACGACCCCGCCGTTCTGCGCGGCGTCGGTGTCGTCAACCGCCACGCGCCGGAGGAGATGGTGCCGGAACTGCGCCGCATCCACGGCTTCGGCTGGAAGGCGGTGTTGATCCGGCCGAACCCCATCAAGGGGCGCACCCTCAGCCATCCCGATTACGAGCCGTTTTGGAGCGAGTGTGAACGGCTCGACGTCGCCGTGGGCATTCACGAGGGAACGTATGCGCGCGTGCCGACCCTCGGTGCTGACCGGTTCGAGAGCCACTTCGCCCGGCATACGTCGTCGCACCCGATGGAGCACATGGCCGCCCTTCTGACGCTGATCGACGGCGGCGTGCTGGAACGGCACCCGCGTCTGCGCGTCGCCTTTCTCGAATCGGGCGGCGGATGGCTGCCGTATTGGCTCTGGCGGATGGACCGGACTTACCAGGGTGTGGGGAAGCAGCAGGTGGCCGAGAACGTAACGATGCCGCCCTCGGACTACTTCCGCCGCCAGTGCTACATCGCCGTGGAGCCGGACGAGCCCTATCTCGGCGCACTCATCGACTTCCTCGGTACCGACCGGGTCGTCATTGGCTCCGACTTCCCACACCACGACCACGATCCCGACGTGATGAAGGATGCTGTGGCGCTGGAGGGACGCCTTCCAAAGACCGCCGTGCGCAAGCTGCTCTGGGACAACCCCGCGCGACTGTACGGTGTCGCCGATGCCTAGACAGCTCGTCCTGCAGACGGAGACGGATCTGTCCGTCTCTGCTGGAGTTGCCGAGGGAACGGCCGCGGCGCTACGTCACCTTTGCGCCGGCGGCGCCACCGCCGCCGAGTTGATGGATCTGGCAAGCCCTGACGGTCCGACGGGCATGGCTACGCTGATGCACACACTGCAGCGGCTGGGGCGATCCGGCATGCTCGCCGCACGGCTCGACGGCGGCGCTGGTCCTCTGCTCACGGTGCGACGCGCGCCGGCGGCCATCGCGCTGAGCCAACCGGCCGAACCGCCGCGCGTCCTTTCGCGCTTCGCGTACCTGCGGCGAGACGGCGAGCGAATGGTCGTCGAGAGCGCGCTGTCTCCGGTGCGCATCGAGATTGACGACCCTCGCATCATTGAACTTCTGGCCTCGATGCCTTGCCAGTTGCAGCAGGATGATGCCGCGGCGATCTGGGGTGTCCTGGCGAGTTGCGGCGTGCTGGCCAGCTCCGATGAGTCCCCCTCACTGGCGATGTGGGACTTTCACGAGTTGCTGTTTCACTCGCGGACCCGCGATGGGTACTCCTACGGCCCTGGCTGTGCCACGTATCGTTTTCGCGGCACGATCGATCCTCTGCCCGAGTTCAAGCCGCCGATGTCCGAGGAATGGATTGACCTGTCGATTCCCACTGACAACCCTCCGCAGCCGCTGACCGAGTCGCTCGCGCATCGCAAGTCGGTGCGAACGTTCGCGTCCCCTTCGATCGCCTGTCGCGAGCTTGGCGAGTTCCTCTATCGCACTGCGCGCAACGTCGACGGCAGGCGGCCGTATCCCGCTGCTGGACGATGCTACGAGCTGGAGATCTACGCGAACGTGGCCGTTTGCGACGGCCTTTCCCCCGGCCTTTACCACTATGCAGCGCGCGAGCACCGGCTCTATCGCTGCGACACCGATCCGCGGCTCGCAGCGCGGATGGTCGACCACGCCGCGAACGCGACCACCGGCAGTGGGTTGCAAGTGGTGCTCATCATCACCGCGCGGTTTGGCCGCGTCTTTTGGAAATACGAGGGGCTCGGATACACGCTGATCCTCCAGGACGTCGGCGTGGTCTATCAAACGATGTATCTGGTCGCCGAGTCGATGGCACTCGGCGGTTGCGCGTTGGGCAATGTCCACGGCACATTGTTCGAGGCAGCCACGGGTCTCGATTTCTACGAGGAGGGAGCCGTCGGCGGATTCATCCTCGGCCGGCCAGCGCCTTGAGCATCGCCTGGCCGTGCGGACTTCCCCATCCAGTCGATGGATCCCATCCGGGTCTCGCGCACAGATGGCCCGTGTTTCCCTCGGTGATGTCGCGCAGCGACTTGTGAAGAGCGGTGTCGTATAGAAGCGCATTGATCGAGCCAAGCGAGAATCCCAGCGCCTCGTTCAGCACGGCGATCAGCGCAGCCCACAGCGGAGCGGCAGCGCTCGTACCGCCTGTCGCCGATTCGACGCCGCCGGTGATGTAGCTGAACTTCGGGTCGAAATTCGCCTTCGCCGAGACATCGGGAATGCCTCGGCCCGTCCCGCTATGCCCGTCGGCCGGAATCCAGTCGGCCGAATCGATGCCGGCGCAGATCTGCCATTCCGGGCGCGGTACAAAGACGGCGCTGAATCCGCCGCCGCCGGCCATCGTCACCGTGCTGCTCAGCTCCTGGCGCCAGGCGACCTCGGCGCCCTTCTTGACGTCGAGCGTGGTCCCACCGCACGCGAGGACGTGCGGACTGGAAGCCGGGAAGTTGGCAGTGAACGTAAGGTCCTCGCCAGTTTCCTCGAGGGTGCCATCGCCCGCGTCACCCGAGGAATAGCACATGGTGACGCCGAGGACCGCGGCCGCCTGAAACCACGAATCGAGTACGGACATGGCCGCCGGCGTCTGCGTGCTTTCAGGGTCGCTCCAGCTACACGAAATGACTGACGGCTTGTTGTGCGCGTCTGCGAGAACCGACGTGATCGCGTGGTAACGGCCCTGATCGTCGTCGATGCCGAAGATCAGCCGTAGCTTCGCCTCCGGCGCGAGCGTGCCGACGATCTGCAGATCCATTGCGGTTTCACACGTCCACAGAACGTTGAGGCTGTCCAACGTCTCTGGCGGAGATTCGCTTTCCGCGGCAGCCCTCACGGCGACCCTGATGTCCGCTGCCGACGCCGGGTTGTTGGCCGCGCCGGGAAGCGTCTCGACGCGGAGCCGCGGCGGCGTGACGCAGATCCGCTTGAAGTATTCGATGTAATCGCTCTTACGGAAGCCGCCGCCGAGCTCGATGACGGCGACGCACTGTCCTTTACCGCGGGCCTTCCTCGGAAATGCATAGATCTTACGCAGATCCGGCAGGTTCAGCTCCGGCGGCGCATTGAACGGGGTGACTGTCATATGGGGATGCGCGCTCGGCCGGGTATCGAGTCCCAAAATGGCCTCGACCATCGGGTAGATAGACGCGTCGACCTTCGGTGCGCCGCGGTACGTGAGGAAGTTCCGTTCGGGGTGCTGTATGAGGATCAGCTCGACTCCGAACGCCTTCTGCAGCCGATTGAGCGTGCCTGACAAGACGACACAGCGTCGCCACGAATCCGATGCCACGGTCTTCAGCCCGTACACGTTGCCGTATGCGCTGATTTTTGCCAGATCCTCAGGCGATGCTCCCCACGCTTTCCCGAATGCGGCGCGCGTGAGGTACTTTCGCTCCTGCAGTGGTGCGCTCATCGCTTGCGTAACGAGCTGGCGCCATTCGACCTCCGAGCCTTTCGAACGGACCACGACTGTGACCTCCGCCCGATCGGACATCTTGGCGGGCAGCCGTTTGTACCGGCGCGGCACAGGAAGGGGCTTGTGATTACGGATCGAAAGACGCCGTTCGTGTTTCGCCACAGTCATTCTCCTCTGCGCAAATCTGTCAACAGCGGGATTGCGGTTCTTCTCAATCGTTGCTCCTTCATCGGCAGGGAGAGCCGGGGCGGTACTCGACGCCCGGTATGTATTCCGTCCACTCTTTTTTAGTCAGCTCTTTCTTTCCGGGTGAGACGGCGGCGCATAGGTCGCTTGCCATGAGGCTGACGTGCGCGGGCCAGACTCGGATCGTGCGGTCTTCACCGCCCGAGACGAGGCGGTCGCTATCGGGTGTAAAGGCGACCGACCAGACCCACGACTGATGGCCGGACAGGACGATTGACTGCGTGCTGCTGTCTTTCGTGTTCCAGAGACGGATGGTGCTGTCCGAGGATGCCGAGGCGAGGTAGGAGCCGTCGCGGCTGAAGCTGAGCGAATTGACGCTCGACGCGTGGCCGCGCATCGGAGGTGGAGCGAGGGTGTTGCTGTCGAGGGGCGTCTGCACGATTTCGCCGCGTGCGCTGCCGCATGCGACCAACGTCCCGTCCGGGCGGAAGGCGATGCTTCGTACGTCGACACCCGCGCAAAGCGCTTGCGGCGCTTCGGCCGGCGTTGCGACGTGCCAGAGGAGTGCGCCGCCCTGCGCGCGGCCGGCCGCGAGCATCTTGCCGTCCCTGCTGAACGCCACGGACGTAACGCGCTTGCCGGCGCTGCCGGGGAGTGTGACCGGCGATCCGGAACCGTCGACGTTCCAAAGCTTCACGCTTCCGTCGAGATTTGCCGACGCGAGCGTGCTTCCCGCGGGCGCGAATGCGAGCGAGCTCACCGCAGTGGTGCCGGAAGTCAGGGTGACCGGCGCGGCGGATGGATTGCGAAGATCGCGGATCTCGATCACGCCGCCATCACCACCGGTGGCCAGGTGGCCGCCGCCGACGGCGAGCGTTCGCACGGCGCCGGCTGCGTTGGCGATTACGGCGGCGTGGCCGTTGCTGAGAGCGACGCGGAGGATCCGTCCGTCGTCGCCAGCGGCGAGAACGTCGCGTCCATCGGGGTCGACGGCCATCGCGCGGATGTTTGTCTGCTGCTTCACCGCCGGATCGGGACGGAGCCGCTCGCGTGCGGTGCGCAGTGCGTCGAAGACAACAGGATCGTCGGGAACGCCGCCGTTTTCGCGATTCAGGCGGTCGACTTCGAGCGCGAGGAGGCCGGACGTTTGCGGATCTTTCATCTGAAGGATCGAGAGTGCCAGCGCACGCGCGGCAGCGAGGTGGCTCAGCCGCTTCGTCTCCTTCTCTGACGTCTGCGCTTTCTGCTGTTCGGAAACGGCGACGCTCCGATCCTTCACTGCCTCGGCGCGCGCGATTTCGGCCTCGGCCTTCTTCGCACGAGCCTCGGCGGCGTTCGTCTCCGCTTTGACGCGCTCGGCCTCGGCGCGCTGCTGTTCGCTTTCCGCTCGTGTCCTCTGCTCGACGGCGACGAGCGACTGGCGTACGGCGTTGGCGCGCTGCTGATCGGCTTCTTTCCGTTCCCGCTCAGCGCGCTGCGACTCGGTTTCCGCCTTCTCCGTTTCCCGTTTTGCGATCCGGCTCTCATGCTCTGCGCGCGCGGCTTCTGCCACCGCGCGGCGCTCGTGCTCGACGGCCTTACTCTTCTGTTTCAGCGCGAATGCGCCGAGGGCGAGCATGATCAGCGAGACCACCGAGAAAACCGCGACCAGGCGACGGGCCTGCTTCAGTTGCTGACGGCGCCTCGCTTCCTTCTCGCTCACCTCGCGATCGCGCTCGGTCCGGCTGGCGTCGAGAAAGTTCATGGCCCGCTCGAACGACGGGTCGTAACGGCCGGCCCACTCCGCCGTGGGCTGCGCGTTCTTGCGCCAGGTCAGTGCGAGTTGCAGTTCGGGATCCCGCCACAGCGCGGCAACACCTTCTTCATGACGCTGCGCCGCTTTGGCGACGTTGAGATAGAGCTGCCCCGATTGCGCTTCTTCGTTTGCCCACTCCGCGAGGCGGTCCCAGACCCGCATCAGACTTTCGTGGGAGATGTCGAGGATGGAGTCCATCCGCAGCGGGACGCCCGCCGGCGGCATGAGGAACGAGCGGCCCGGTTTGCGGAAGGTATCGACGACCGCCGTCCCCTCTTCGAGGCTCGCGCCGGTGAGCGCGCAGACCTCGCTCATCGGAGCGGGGCGGCGGACGCCGCGGACGTCGGAGCCTTTGTCGGTGAGCGCCTTGAAAAGCTTTTCGGCGATCTCCTGGCCGCGCGCGTCGAGCTCCGAGAAGCACTCTTCCGCGTGCCGGGAAAGTGCCGACTCCATCGTGCCGATGGCCTCGTACTGCGCCAGATCGAGAGGCGCCTTCGGATTGCCGTCGTCCTCCCACCGCTCCCACGTCCGCATCAGCGCGTGCTGCAGGATCGGGAGTTGATCGGGATCGTCGCCGACGTCGTTGAGCAGGCGCGAGACGAGCCGCGGCGCGATGGTCGCGCCGCCCACACCGACCGGCCCCGAGATCGCGGCTTTCAGTTCATCCCGCGACATGCGCGGCACGAGGTAGAGACCGTCGTTGATGACCTCGGGGAGCTGGCCGAACTCCATGCAGTCGCCGATGAAGTCGGAGCGCATGGTGATGGCGACATAGCAGGGGATTTCGCTCTCGCGCGCCGAAAGCAGCAGCTTGACGAACGCCGCGGCCTCGTCACGTCCGACGACGCGGCGGCTGCGTTTGTAGCGAAAGATTTCTTCGAACTGGTCGACCAGCACGAGAATTTTGTTGCCCTCGGCGAGGCGCGACTGCCGGATGCATTCGACAAGTCCCAGACGGCTGGCGCGCAACGTCGTTTCGAAGAAGGCGCGCGTCAGATTCTCGTCGTAGTCCTCATCGTAGAGAGCGCCGCGCACGCTGAGCGCCGCAGCCAGATTGCCGAGCGGATCTTCGCCCGGACGCATGATCACCACGCGCCACCGTGAACCGGCGCGCGTCATTCCGCCGCCCCACAATGTCGGGATCAGACCGGAACGGACCAGCGACGATTTGCCGCTGCCCGACCGGCCGAGAATCGACAGGAAACGAGTCGTTCGCAGTTTGCGGAGCACTTCGTCCGTCTGCCGTTCGCGGCCGAAGAAGAGGTAGTCCTCTTCCGGTTCGAACGGCCGCAATCCCGGAAAGGGATTGGATGACTGCGCCGGATCGTCGAACGCGTACGAGGTCATGAGCGCGCCTTTGCGAGATCAGCGAGGAATGCGTCGATGACGGGCGCCTGGAAGCCGGCGCTGCCTTCGTGAAGAACGGTCGCCTCGAGCGTGCGGAGCCGCTCCTTTTGCGGAGTGGGAGGTCCGGCCACGTAGATCGCACGGCCGAGCCACGGCTTTTCGCGTCCCAGTCCGCCGCTGCGCTGCAGTTCGCGGAGCTTTCGGCGAAGCCACACTTCGTTGCCGGCACCATAGAAGATGATGACCGCGTCGGCAGAGCGGAGGTTCTCCTCGTGCTCCATCCGGGTCTGCGCCTCGTCCTCGTCAAAGAGCGGCAGGATGACTTCGTAGCCGTGGTCGAAGAGGTAGTCGGTGATTGGTCCCGTCGAGTCGACGTCGTCCTGATCGCAGAGCAGATAGATTCGCGTCAGCTCGCCGGACGGTGCGACTGCCGGCTTTGCAACTTTCGGCGGCGCGAGCTTCCGGTAGATGAGCGTTTTGAGGTCTTCGATTGGCGTTTCGAGCAGTTCCGCGGTGGCGTGTACGTTCGAATCGGTGCGCAGATGATCGATGAACGCGCGCTGCCGGTCGTCTTCGAGTTCGATCTCAGGCGCGATCCAGATGATGCTGGCCAAACCGCCGGTGCTGCCGCGCTCGGAGGCCAGCATCTGCTGCATCTCCGGCAGCGATTTCACGCCGCCCTCGGGGACGACTCCGTAGTTTTTTCCAACGAGGTGAAGTGAGAGCGAGCTGCGCGCGAGCTGCGCGCGAGCTTCCGTCGTGAGATCTGGCGCGACGAGCGGCAGGGGACGATCGGGAAGGACCTCGTAGCCGTTGCGGATCAGATCGCGCTTGATGGCCTCGCGCTCCTCGCGAAGCTCGTAGGTCGTCTCCGCGAGAAAGACCGTCCCCTTGCTCTCCGCGGCCGGCGCCGTGGCGTTGCCGTTCTCGTGGAGAATCTCGAGTAGTTGCGCGATGTCGTACGCGAGATCGTCGAGCTTCACCAGAAACGCGCGGTCCGATCCGGGGCCGTACGAGGCCGCGAGCTCCCTCGGCCGGCCTGACTCCGGGTCGTAGACGAAGAAGTCGTAGCCGAGCATCGGCTGCACTTCGGGCGGCTGCTTCTCCAGGTTCACGGGCGTCTTGACGACTTTGAAGATGCGAGCCTTGTCGTGGACGCGCACGCCGCCCGATAGCTCGGCGGCGGCGCAGAACCCTTTCAGCTCGCGATTGCACCAGTCAGACTGTACGTAGCGCGGCGAGAACACCGACACGATCGCGGCGATCTTCGGCAGCCGCTCCATGATGGTGTCGGCGAAGAAATCGTTGCCCTGCAGCTTGGGATCGCGCCAGATCTTCGGCGTCTGTCCCATGAGCTGGCCGACGCGGATCTCAAGCAACCGGTGAAGCTGGGAGACCCAGCCGGTCTGTCCGTCGACGAGCGCCTGATCGTCGATGTGCGCGTAGCTAATGAGGAAATCGTGTTCGAACGCCGATGACATAGTCCTACGGCCCTTGCGCCGGAAGAGAATCGTTCTTTAGTGGAAGACCCTATCAATGGAGTGACACAGGGAGGCTTTTCCCTACCCTTGCATCGAAATATTTTTACGCACTCTCTCCATCTTCGTAGAGATGGATGGCTGCGCAGCCGTCGTTTTCCAGCGGGCTGAGCCGAGAGCGCTTCAGGCCGCTTGCTTCGGCTTCGTCGTTTCCTGCTGCGCAGAGGCCCACTTGGCGTGTTCCTGCGAGACCAGCGACTCGACGCGTTCGGCGAGCAGGGCGCGCGCGTCGGGGACGCCGGCGTACGGCGATGCCTTCGCGATGTAGACGTACTTTTCGTGCTTCAACGATTCGCACGTCGATCGATACGCGATCCAGTTCTGCTGGTACTGATTCAGATGGAGCAAACCTTCCAGCACCGTGATCACGACGCCTAGCGCTCCTGCGACCCATCCAACGTTCGGGATCGGGAGCGCCGGCAGAAACGGAATCACCGCGGCCGCGACGATCTCTGTGACCTTGATCCGCTTGTAAATCCGCTGGTTGCTGCTGCTCTTGCGGTCGTACCAGGAGATCTGATCCTCGAGACGTTCCACCACCGGATCTGCGTCAGCCGTCATGCGAAGCTCCATCGATGATTAATGAAGGCGCATTGTAGCGCCGCGAGCGCATTCTTCGTCTGCTTCCGTGTGCTACTCTCCTTCGTCGTCCGAGAGAAGCGTCCATGACCGAAGAGAGAGCTGAGAAGTTCCTGGAGCTGTTCAACAAGGGCAAGGAATTCACCGAGGAGCTGCTGAGAGAGAATCAGCGGCTGCGGTATCGCCTGGCCACGCTCGAGACCGAGTCGTCGGCGGGCTCGAATGACGAAGTCCAGCGGCTGCGCGACGAGGTGCAGCAGCTCACCGAGGAGAACCGGCGCATCGCCCAGCGGTTCAAGGAAGTCGAAGAAGAAAACAAAGACTTCGCCAACCGCTACATCGAGGTCGAGGAGCAGAACAACAACCTCGCCAACCTCTACGTGGCCAGCTACCAGCTCCACTCCACGCTCGACTTCCGCGAAGTCATCCAGATCGTGCAGGAGATCGTCATCAACCTGATCGGCGCGGAGTCGTTCGCGATTCTGCTGCTCGACGAGAAGACGAACGAGCTGAAGACGATCGCGTCGGAAGGCGAAGACGTGATGCCCGGCATCGAGACGATCTCCACGCGCCTCGGCGACGGCGTTCTCGGCAGCGTTGCGAAGACGGGCGAGAGCTACTACATCAATCAGGATCTCGAAGACGGCGGCAAGGTCACGCTCGACAAGCCGCTGGCCGCGGTGCCGCTGAAGATCAAGGAACACGTCATCGGCCTGGTGGTGATCTACAAACTTCTGCAGCAGAAGGACTCGTTCTCGGCAGTCGATTACGAGCTGTTTTCGCTGCTCGCCGCGCATGCCGCGACGGCGATTTTCTCGTCGAAACTCTACTCGCAGTCGGAGAGGAAGCTGAACACGATTCAGAGCTTCCTCGACCTGCTGACGACGACGTCGTGAGGGGCCGATAGTGGCATTGGACAACGCGAACTTTCTGGTCGTTGAAGACTCGCCGACCATGCGCCAGTTGATCTCGTTTTCGTTGAAGCGATTCAAGAACGCGAGAATTCTGGAGGCGGTCGATGGCGTCGACGCGCTCAAAAAGCTTTCCGGCCCGGACAAGATCGATCTGATCCTGACCGACATCAACATGCCGGTGATGGACGGATTGAAGCTGGTGTCGCTGGTGCGTCAGAACGCGCAGCTGAAGAACATCCCGATCATCATCATTACCACCGAGGGAGCCGAAGAGGACCGCGAACGCGGCCTGGCCCTCGGCGCGAACGCGTACATCTCGAAGCCGATCCAGTCGTCGCATCTGATCAAGACGATCTCGGAGTTGCTGGCGGTGTGAGGAATCGGGAGTGGGGAGTAGGGAGTAGGGAGTCGGAGCGCACGCTGTTACTCCGACCCCCGACTCCCCACTCCCGACTCCCTGTTTCTTTGATCCTTCTTCTCTTCGCTGCTGCGCGCATCCCTCTTCTCATCGTCCGCGCCCCGTTTTTCGACGAGCTGTTCACGCGGTGGATCTCGGCGAAGCCGTTCGCGGGAATCATGTCGGCGTTGCGATGGGATTCAGGTCCGCCGCTTTTCTACTTCGTGGTGCGGTTGCTCGGCGATCCCTCGGTGACGGCGACGCGAATTTTGTCGCTGGTCTGCGCAGCAATTTCGCTGGTTCTGATTCTGCGATCGAAGAACGTGATCGTCGCGCTGCTGCTGGCCGTTTTTCCGCCCGCGATCCTCTTCGCAGTCGACGCGCGCAATTACGCGATGTGCGCGATGTTCATCACGATCGCGGTGCTGGCGATTGATGAGGACCATCCGTTTGTCGCGGCAATCGCGCTGATCGCGGCCGCGTACAGCCACTACTACGCCGTGCTGCTGTTTCCGATCCTGCTTTTGAAAGGCCGTAGCGCCGGCGGCTCGCCGGCTGGACCGCCGGCGGCTCGCCGGCGCGTGTGCGCACTCGCGACAGCGATCGTTCTCTACATCCCTGGATTCTGGCTCGCGCTCCATCAACCCGCGGAAGCTCGCGCGTGGATGACGACAAACTGGCCGAATGCGCTTTTCATCGCGCCACCGATCGCCATCGCGATCATCGGCGCGATCGCGTTCGCGATCTCCATCCGCGTGAATCGCTACGCGGTCATGGTGCTCATCCCGTTGCTTCTCGCCATCGCCACACGCGTCTACGTCCCGATGCGTTTCGAAGCCATCATCGCGACGCCGCTCGTGTTCTGGCTGGCCGAGTCGCTGAGGACGAATCGTTTTCGCGTCCCGCTGGCCGCGGCACTCGTCGCCGTCTGCGCCGTCTGGACGACGCTCGGCATCGTCGATCACGCCACCCGTCCGCCCGATTCGTATCGACAGGCAGCGACTTGGGTCGCAAACAACATCCCCGCGAACGAAACCCTCCTCGCTTCCGGCTACTGCTACCTCGAAACGATCATGAACGGCCATCCGCGCGTGGTCGCCTTCCCAAATGAGCAGGCCATCCATCCCGGATGGCGAGCGCTGCCGAAGCCGGGACTTCATTCGCCGGCTGGCGCGTTCTTCTGGACCGGCGAGCGCGCCGCGCCCGAGTTGGGCGTCTTCCGCCGCGATCGCCGCATCATCGAACCGCTATTCATCAACGACCGTGCGATGGTTGCACTGGTAAGGTAAACTCGCCGCCCATGCCTCATTTCATCACCGACAAGTGCATTGGTTGCAGCGTCTGCGAGGTGAAGTGCCCCACGAACACCATCTGGGGCGCCGCCCGCGGCATGTACTACATCCACCCCGAGCGTTGCATCGATTGCTCCGTCTGCGGCATCTACTGCCCGGTCGACGCGATCCAGAACCAGCACGGCGAGTTCATCCCGCGCGTGAAGCCGAAAGAGATCCCGAAAGCCGAGGTCATCAAAGAGCTTTGTACCGGGTGCGAGTTCTGCGTCGACATCTGTCCGTTCGAGTGCATCAAGATGATCGACCCGAACGACGAGACGATCGCGAACCACTACAAGATCGCCTTCGTCGACGAGAAAAA